>DATBOZ010000158.1:0-34445 GCA_036561585.1 Candidatus Eremiobacteraceae bacterium
CTGCTCGAACGTGGAACTCGACGCGCGGTCCGATGCGAGCGCGACGCGCGGTCTGCCGCCGGACTCGTCGACGATCTCAAAATCGAACGCGGGTCTGCGGCGTTCGGTCACCGCGCGGCGAATCGCCGGAAAACACGACGCATCCGGCGCGACGGTGGCGAGACGTCCGTCTTCAAGACGAACGACGGCGCCGAATCGGCCCGCTTGCACGACGGTTCCGCGAATGACTTCCACGGGAATTAGCGCAGTGAAGGCGGCGGCGTCTGCACGACGATGAACACTTCGTGCGGTTTGGTCAAACCGAGTTGTTCGTGGATGAGCGGCACCAGATATTCCGGGTCGTGCAACGCTTTGATCTGCTTCTGCAATGCGCTCGATGACGCGGCAAGGTCGGCGTTGCGCTTCTCGAGCGCGACGATCTGCTTGTGCAACCGGTACGACTCGGCGCCGACGCGCCATGCCTGCAGGCCGCACGCGATCATGACCACGATCGCCCCAGCGATGAGTGCGCCGCGCACCGCGATCGTGCCGACGCGCGAGACTGCGGCACGCCATGGCGCATGGATCGGCGCCCGCGCTAAGCGGACTGCCTTATAACCGAAGCTACCGCGCCGCACGGTCAACCGCCAGCTCCGCGTGCGATCCGATCTTGCGATACTTCTCGTACCGGCGATCGAGGAGTTCGTCGGCCGTCAATTTCGAGAGGGCGCCGAGTGCGCGGACATCAGCTTCGAGGACTCGCCGCACCATGTCGGCCGCATCGCTGTGCGCGCCGCCCGGCGGCTCGAGCACGACTTCGTCGATGATGCCGAATTCGAAGAGGTCGTCGGAGGTCAAGCGCAGCCGCGTTGCAGCTTCTTCTGCCTTCGAGGCATCGCGCCACAATATCGAGGCCGCCGGTTCCGGCGACGCGACCGAGTAGACCGCGTGCTGCAGCATGGCGATATGGTCGCCGACGCCGATGGCTAGCGCTCCCCCGCTCCCGCCTTCACCTATCACATTTACTATTATCGGCACTCGCAGCCCGGTCATCAACTTGATCGACGAGGCGATCGCCTCTGATTGTCCGCGCTCTTCGGCGCCGATACCCGGGTACGCGCCGGGCGTGTCCACGAAGGTCAGCAGCGGCCGGCGGAATTTTTCAGCCAACTGCATGACGCGCTGCGCCTTGCGATAGCCCTCCGGATGGGGCATCCCGAAATTGCGATACAGGTTGTCTTTGGTGTCGCGGCCCTTCTGCTGGCCGAGCACGAACACGGGCGATCCCGCGAGATATGCAAAACCGGCCACCATCGCGGCGTCGTCGGCGTAGTGCCGGTCGCCGTGCAGCTCGGTGTAGCCATCCAGCGCCGAGATGTAGTCGAGCGCGAGCGGACGACGCGGATGGCGCGCGAGGTGCACGCGCTGCCAGGGCGTGAGATTGGAGAAGATCTCGATCTTGAGCTGGCGGGATTTCTCTTCAAGCGCGCGGATCTGGCTCGAGAGGTCGACCCGGCCCGACTCGTTGAGCTTTTTGAGGTCGGCGATCTTGTCTTCGAGTTGCGTCAGCGGCAGCTCGAGTTCGACGATGACGTTCATGCAGAGATCGCCTGATCGCTCAAGAACCGCAGCACGCGCCCGAGGCAGCTCTTCAACTCGGCGCGCCGCACGACCATATCGATCTGGCCGTGTTCGAGCAAGAATTCGGCCGACTGAAATCCTTCGGGAAGCTTCTGCCGGATCGTCTGATCGATAACGCGCCGGCCCGCAAAGCCGATGGCGGCGCCGTGTTCTGCGATGATGACGTCGCCTTGAAAACCGAAAGATGCGGAGACGCCGCCGGTGGTGGGATCCGTCAGCACCGTGACAAACGGCAGACCGAGCTGGCCGAATCGCTCCACCGCTGCAGACGTCTTGGCCATCTGCATGAGCGCGATCATGCCTTCTTCCATGCGGGCGCCGCCCGATGCGCACACGAGCACGACCGCGATTTTGCGGCGCGCTGCTTCCTCCAATAAGAGCGTGATCTTCTCGCCGACGACGCTGCCCATCGTGCCGCCGCGAAACGCGAAATCCATGACGCCGAGTCCGGTCGGAACATCTTCGATGGCGCAAAAACCCGTGACGACGCCTTCGAGCAGGCCGGATTTCGCGCGGTCGGTCGCGGTCTTTTGCGAGTATGGGATGCGATCGATCCACTCCAGCGGATCGCCGGTGACGAGATTGCCCGCGATCTCTTCGAAGTCGCCGTCCGCGAGCAGCGCGATGCGGTCAAGCGCGCCCATGCGCAGGTGATGCCCGCACTTCGGGCACACGCGCAGGCGCTCGACGAGATCCTTCTTATACAGCCGTTCGCCGCAGCTCGGGCACAGCTCCCAAAGCGGGTCGGTCGAACTTTCGGGCTTGACGGTGCGCCGCTTCAGCCAATTGGGCGTGGGTGCCACGGTCGTCTACTCTCGCCCCCTTGCGGGTGCGCCCGCATTCGCGTTGTGCGGACGAGCGCCGCCGAAGTACATCTTCGACAGCTGCTTCAAGTAGTTGAAAATCTCGCCGCTGTTGAGTTTGCTTTCGCCGTGGGTTCTATCGGTGAAGACGTACGGCACTTCCGTCACTTTTCGGTACTTCCCTTTCATCACCACTTCGAGCCCGATCTTGAAACCGATCGGATCGAGTTCGACGCCGTCGATCACTTCGCGTTTGAAGAACAGAAAACCCGACGTGATGTCGCGCACCGGCGTCAGCGGTTGCGCGAGCATGATCGCGACGCGCGACGTGACACGTCTGCGCCACGGCCAGTTCGTGATGCCACCACCGCGCACGTAGCGGCTGCCGATCGCGAGGTCGTATTCGCCGCTCGTCAATGCGCCGACCAATTGCGGCACGATGGTGATGTCGTGGCTGAAGTCGGCGTCCATCACGCCGAGGACCGGCGACGAACACGTTTTCCATCCGTCGATGACGGCCGACGCCAAACCGAGTTTTCCCGCTCGGTGAACGCAGCGGCACGGGTAGCGGGCCGCCAATTCGTCGACGAGCTTGCCGGTGCCGTCAGGTGAATTATCGTCGACGATCACGATCTCGCCGGCGATGTCCATTTGTTGGAAGACGGCAGCGAGCGCTGCGATGAGCTTCTCGATACCGCCGGCCTCGTTATACGTGGGGATGACAACAGAAACGGCATATGAATGCGTCACGTGTGGTTACTTTCTGTCCCGCGTTTCGAATACCCTGTGTGACGCGGTCAGATCGAGCCGCTGGGCCGGGCGAGAAAGACCTCCCGCTGCCAAGGATCGACGCGGATTTGCGGCGCCGCGAACCCGGCGCGCGCGAAGGCGTCGCACCACGCGGCTCGCGGGAAGACACCCTCCGCGTGTCGGTCGTGATGGCACCGCACCGAACCGTCCGCGTCGCGCACGAGTATCGCGTAATCAACATTGAACGTCGTGGCTCCGGAGGCCGGCGCGTGGGTCCACGCGAGGTAACGAACGCCGCGGCCGCTGCCGTCGGTCGCATCGTGTCCTCCTGAATCGGTGCCGCTCTCGATCGTCTCCGCGACGTGATCCGGCACCACCATGAGGACGCCGTCATCGCGCAGGTGCGCGCGGGCCGTCGTCAATGCGGCCTCGAGATCGCGTAACGTGGTCATGTACATGATCGCGTCGTGGATGAGCACCGACTCAAACGTCGATCCGAGGCGAACGTCGCGCATGTCGCCGCGGAAATGGCCGGCGTCCGGATTCAGGCGCTTGCTGACTTCGAGCATCTCGCCGTTCACATCGACGAGCGTCATCCGTGCGTGGCAGGAAAGATGCGACGCGGTGTTGCCGCCGCCCGAACCGAGCTCGAGGATGGTCGCAGGCCGTCGCCCGAGCGCGAGCGCGAAGGCCTCGATGATCCATGCCGCTTCCTCCGCGTAGTCGTCGGGAGCCGAGAACAGCGGCCACCACTTCGCGAGTCCGGTATAGAGCTTCGTATCAGTCATCCGGTCTCCCATCCGCAAAGATGCTTCGCGTCACCACCAACCCAGCCGCGCCGCAACCGCGGCGAGCAATGCGGCTGCCGCCGTCTCGGTGCGGAGAATCGTCGGACCAAGCGAGACGATCTGCGCGCCGCGCGCGCGCGCGTGCGCGACTTCGTCACCGTGCAATCCGCCTTCGGGTCCGATCGCGATGACGATTGCATTACCGCGCTCGTATTTGCTGAGCGCTTGCTCGAGCGTGTCTCTCGGTGCGCCTTCAAAAGCTACGAGCATCGATGCGCCTGGAGCGTAGCGCTCGAGCGCGACCTCCCAGGCAAGCGGAGCATCGACGATCGGGATGACCCGGCGTCTCGACTGCATGGCGGCGGCACGCGCGATCCTGCGCCAACGCTCGACTTTGGCCGGACTGCCTTCGGCTTCGCTGCGAGCGAAGGACACCGGCACGATGCGAACCGCTCCAAGCTCGACGGTCTTTTCCACGACGTCATCGAATTTGGCGCCTTTGGTCACGGCCTGGAGGACGATCACCGGCGACGGAAGCTCACCCGCCTGATCCGCTGCAGCCGCGATGGCGCGCACGGCGACGCCGTCTTTCGTGCACGAGGCGAACACCGCATCCCACGCGACTCCCGACGCGACGAGGGTCAACGGCTCGCCGGCCTTGCAGCGCAAGACGCTCGAGGCGTGATGCGCGTCAGAAGGGTCCAAGTCCAATTCGGCGCCGGCCGTGACGGATCCGGACGTGAAGTATCGTGGAGCCATGGCTTACGCTTTTCGATGTGCGAACGCGAACCATTCGCCCGCACGCCGTTGGGAGCGCAATCGCATTCCTTCAGCTTCGAACGCCGCGAGCACTGCCTTGCGTCCGCGCCGTGTCACGCCGCTCGTGATGAGCGTACCGTTCTTCGCGAGGCAGCGGCTCAACCGGTGCGTGATCCGCACGAGCACATCAGCCGTGATGTTCGCGACGACAAGCGGCGCTCGTCCGAACGCTGCCGGCACCGCGCCGGCTGTTCGAATCGAATCCGGTCTCACGTCATTGGCGCGAAAATTCGCGCGCGCGGCGGCGATCGCCACCGGATCGACGTCGCATGCGCGCACGCGCGCGCCTGCGAGACCCGCCGCGATTCCGAGTATGCCCGAGCCGCAGCCGACGTCGATCACGGTGCAGCCGCGAACGACAAGCGGCAGCAGCATGCGCAAGGCCAGAACCGTCGTCGGGTGCTGCCCGGTGCCGAACGCCATCCCAGGATCGATCCAAAGTGTCTGTGCGCCGCGCGGCGCGCGGAAGTCCGGTTCCCAGCTCGGCGCGATCCAGAGTCGCGGTGCGACTGCGAACGGTTTGTAGAAGCGCTTCCACGACTCGGCCCAATCTTCGTCGCGGACGGTCACCGTCTTCTGCGGCCGTGCACTGCGCAAGTAGCCGTCGCGACGCGCTCGCGCAAGTAGGGCGCTTACCGCGCGGGCTGCCGCTTGCGACGTCGACGAGTGTACGTACGCGCTCACGCACACATGCGACGTGCTGCCCTGGTCGTCTTCACCCGGCTCTTCCACCGCCACGGACGCGCCGGTCGCCGTTGCAAGCAACGCAGAGGCGAAATCGATGTCGGACCGCAGTACGAGGACGCTGAAACGGCGCCACGATTGCGGCGCGCTCACTCGCCGCCGAACGCCTCTTTGATCTTCGAGATGAATCCTTTGCCGTCGACCTCGTCGCCGCCGGCGCGCGCAAACTCTTCAAGCAGCTCGCGCTGCTTGCGTGTCAGCGACTTCGGCACGCGAAGTCCGACGTCGACCAGCAGGTCGCCGCGTGCATTCTCGCGGCCGCGCGGCACGGGCAGGCCCCGGCCGGGAATTCGAAATGTCGTGCCGGGTTGCGTGCCGGGCGTCAACTGCAAGACCGCCGCACCGTCGAGCGCGTCGATCTCGAGTTTTGCACCAAGCACGGCCTGCGTGAATGAGACCGTCGTTTCGCAGCGCAGATGCGGCCCTTCGCGCTCGAAAACATCGTGGGGCTTGACGCTGAAGTAGACATACAGATCGCCGGCTTGTGCACCGCGCTCGCCCGCTTCGCCTTGACCCGCAAAGCGCATGCGATTGCCGGCCTCTACACCCTTGGGGACCTTGATGTTCACGCGACGCCGAGATTCACGCCGTCCTTTGCCGCCGCACGCCTTGCATGGGTCCGCGATCACGTGGCCCGTGCCGCCGCAGCGCGCGCACGGTGCGGACGTGACGAAGCGTCCGAGGGGCGTCTCGCGGACGGCGCGCAACTGGCCGGACCCGCCGCAATCGCGGCAGAGCGCCGCTTTCGCTTTCGACGCCGAACCAGTGCTGGCGCAGACTTCGCACGCAGTCAATTGGTCAAAGGCGATCTCGCGGTCGGCGCCGCGGAGAACTTCTTCGAGCGTGATCTGCAGATCGTAGCGCAGATCCGCGCCCGGTTGCGGGCCCGATGCGCGCCGGCCGCCGCTGCCGCCGAAGAACATGTCGAAGATGTCGCCGATGCCGTCGCCGAATCCAAAACCACCCTGGCCGGTGGCCGAGGCCCCGGTCGTGCCGAAGCGATCGTACTGCGCCCGCTTCGTCGGATCGCTCAAGATCTCGTATGCTTGATTGATCTCTTTGAATTTCGTCTCGACGTCGGTCTTGTTCCCGTCGCGCACGACGTCGGGATGGAATCGCCGCGCGAGCGCGCGGTACGCTTGTTTGATCTCATCCTCGGAAGCGCCACGCGCGACGCCGAGTATGGTGTACAGATCTTGTCGTGAAGGCACGCTAGCGAAGGTCCCTTTCCTGCGCGACGTCAGTCGAGCGCATCGCCTTCAAAAAGGGTGTGAAGGCTGCCGGCCATGCAGTTCATGAGCGCGATGAGCCGGGCATATTGCATGCGTCGCGGGCCGAGCACGCCGACCGCACCGACGTTGCGCGTGCCCACCCGGTACGGCACCGTGACGACGCTGCATTCGCTCATGTCGGCGTTGCCGAGCTCCCGGCCGATGCTGACGGTCGCACCGTCGTTCACCAGCGAGCGCTGCAGCAGGTCGTAGAGCGTGCGCTGCTCTTCGAGCAAGTCTAAGATCGCGCGCAGTTTACGCAGATCCCGGAATTCTTGTTGGTCCAACAGATTGTGCGCACCGCCGGCGAACAACCGCTTCTCAATCGCCGCCTCGCTGTGCGCGGCGAACAATTGCGAAAGCACGGTCACGACTTCTGGCGGCAACTGCGTTTCCGCTGCGAGGTCGCGAAGCACGACGTACGGCACGTCGGAGAGCGTGCGGCCTGCAAGTTTCGCGTTGAGCACGTTGCATGCGCGCGTCAGGAGATCGGCGGTGACCTCAGTTTCCGTTTCGATCGTGGTCTGTGCGGCGAGACCAAGATCGGTGACGAGGACGATGTGCACCGTGTGTGACCCGACCCAGATCAGCTGCACGTGTTTGAAAAGTTGGCTTTTGAGCCGCGGTGCGATCGCGAATGCGATGTTGCGCGTCACGCTCGAGAGCACGTGCGACGCGTGCTCGACGACGCTGTCGAGCTGCCGGCTCGCGCGGCGCACTTCGGTATTGATCCGCTCGGCGTCATCGGTTGTGAGCGATTCGGGAAGCATGAGGCGGTCGACGTAGTAACGGTATCCTTGGTCGGACGGCACGCGACCGGCGGATGTGTGCGGCTGATCGAGGTAGCCTTCTTCTTCTAAGCTCGCCATTTCGGCGCGGACGGTCGCGGGGCTGACGCCTAAATTGTATTTGGACGTGAGCGTCGCCGAACCCACGGGTTCTCCGGTCGCGATGTATTCGTAGACCACGGTGCCGAGGATCGACGTCTTGCGCCGATCGAGCGGCGCGTCGCCGGCAACGGAAAAATGAGCGCTCTCCCCGGCCGGGGACGCGCCTTTGTGCTTCTTGCTCGGTTCGTTTGCGCTTGTTCTCGACATTAGCAGTCTAATGGTTCGAGTGCCAAAAGCGGCGCCCCTGCGTGGACGAAAGGTCGCAGGGCCGTTCCGTGTCCCACCTGAACCCGGCCGCGATGGGGTCTTCTCCTACCAATACTCAATCGGCGCGTCGCGTCGCGCTCATCACCGGCAGCGCGGCTGGACTCATGCGCGGGGTGTGCGTGAGTCTCGCCCGCCGGGGCCACGACATCGCGTGCAATTATAAACCTGGCCGGCGCGATGCGGCGGACACGGTGCTTGCGGTCCGCGCGGAAGGCGCGGCCGTCGAGGCGTTTTGCGCCGACGTCGCCGACGCAACCCAAGCCGAGGATCTCGTCAATCAGACCACCGCACGCTTCGGCCGGCTCGACGTGCTCGTGTGCGGTGCCGGCCCGATGCTCGTGCGCGATCTTTACGCGACCACACTCGAGGACTTTCGCGCGATGATCGACGGCAATCTCACGTCGGTGTATGCGACCGCGCGCGCGGCGCTTCCGCATATGCGCGAACAGAAATTCGGACGCGTCATCGCCTTCGGGATGATCGGGAGTGAGTCGACGCAAGGTTTCCGTCATTTGAGCGCGTACGCGGCGGCAAAAGCGGCGGTCGTGGCGCTCATCAAGTCGATCGCGCTCGAAGAAGGGCCGAACGGCGTGACTTGCAACGCCATTTGCATCGGCGATATTCGCGACAAAAGCGCGGATCGCGCGACGGCTCGTACTCGAAAAGAGTATCGTAATCCGACGACTCGTCCGGGCAGTTGGGAAGACATCGGCGATGCCGTCGCATACTTAGCGAGCGATGATGCATCGTTTGTCAACGGTGCTACGCTCACGGTAGGCGGCGGCTGGCAAGGATTTTTCGCCGACTACGCGCGCTGGCATTAAATTTTCATCCGGCGTTCATGCGTTTGCGAGGGGTTGATGCGCCTCGAAGCGGGTATCAATTCTGCGTGAAGCGTTTGCTAGGACTGACGGTGTTGCTCTTCATCGGTCTCGCACAATCTGATTGTGCGGGCGGCGGTAGCATCGGCCCGTCGCCCGTGGTCACGCCGACGCCGACCCTTCCACCCACGACAACGCCCATCAAGCACATCGTCATCATCGTGCAAGAAAATCGCACGCCCGACAATCTCTTCCATGGCCTGCCGGGGGCCGACATCGCCGACTCGGGCAAGGATTCGCACGGACATACGCACGTGCTCACGCCCGTCCCTCTTGAAGCGCCGATGATCACCGGTCATTCGCACGAAGATTTTCTCGCCGCGTACGATGGCGGGAAGATGGACGGTTTCGATCTCGAGTTCCAACAGTGCGCCAGTCCGCCGTGCGCGTACGTCTACGTACCGTCTGCGGAAGCCAGACCATACATGCAGCTTGCCGAACAATACACGTTCGGCGATCGCATGTTCCAGACCAATCAGGGGCCGAGCTTCCCAGCGCATCAATATCTGATCGCGGGCACCTCAGAGCCATCGGTCGGCAGCGATCTCTTAGCGGCCGAGAATCCGCGTGCGCCGGACGGGCACACCCTTGCCGGTTGCGATGCGCCGGCAGGGACGTTGGTGGCCATGATAGACCCGACGGGCAACGAATCGACGCAGATGTATCCGTGTTTCGATCATCCGACGCTCATCGATCTGCTCGACGCGAACAACGTCTCGTGGCGTTACTACACGTCCGGCACGAGTTCGATATGGACCGGTCCCAACTCGATCAATCACCTCCGCTTCGGAGCGGACTGGCGCAACGTCATCATCCCCGAGACCAACGTGCTCGGCGACATCGCAAACCACCAGCTTGCGGGCGTGTCGTGGATCATCCCCGATGCGGCCGCGTCGGACCATCCCGGCGACAACAACGGCACCGGCCCGGCATGGGTCGCATCGATCGTCAACGCGATCGGCCAAAGCGATTATTGGGGCAGCACTGCGATCTTCGTCGTGTGGGATGACTGGGGTGGTCTGTACGATCACGTGCCGCCGCCGTCCATCTTCAATTCCTACGAACTGGGATTGCGCGTGCCGTTGATCGTCGTATCGCCGTATGCCAAGCCGAAATACGTCTCCAAAGTGACGCACGAATTTGGCAGCATCCTGCACTACATCGAATCGGACTACAACTTGGGCACCCTGGGATTCACGGATGCTCGTGCCGATGATCTCTCGGATTGCTTCAACTATCAGCAGACGCCGAACGTTTTCCACGTCATCAGCGCACCGCTCGGCCCGAAGTATTTTCTGCGGCCTGGCGCCGTGCACGGGCCGCCGGACACCGATTAGCGTCCGGCCGCACTCCCGAGAAATTCTCGCACTTCATCAAGGTCGTGCACTCGTCTCGCCGGCGGTAGCGCGGCGAGAATGCGGCGGCCGTACGGCATTGTCTCCAACCGCCCGTCGAGCACGCACATAAGCCCCACGTCCGACGCGCTACGGATCAGCCTGCCCAACCCTTGTTTGAGGCGCATGATCGCCGCCGGCACGCTCAGCTCGTTGAACGGATCGCCGCCGGATTCGCGGACCGCAGCGGCGCGCGCGACGAGTACGGGATCGTCGGGCGGCGGAAATGGGATGCGATCGATGATCACACAGGAGAGCGTGTCGCCGACGACGTCGACGCCTTCCCAAAATGATGCGGTAGCGAAGAGCACCGGATTCTTCTGCGCCCGGAACCAATCCAAAATCCGGCCCTTCGGCATGTCGCCCTGGACCATCGAGGGAAACGGCAGCGATGGCGCCACGATGCCCGCCACCGCGCGCATCACCGCATGTGACGTGAAGAGCACGAAGGCCCGACCACCGGAGGCGTCGAGCACGTCGCAGACGATGCGAGCCGCGTCGCGGACAAACGTGGCGTTCTTCGGGTTGACGCGCGCCGGCGGCAAATAGAGCATCGCTTGGCGCGCGTAGTCGAACGGCGATTCCACGACGATCTCGTCGATCGGCACGTCCGTGAGACCTACCTGTCGCCGCAAATACGAAAAGTCAGCGCCGGTCGCGATCGTCGCCGATGTCATCACGACGCATGCGGTCTCATCGAACAGCGTCGTGCGCAGGATTGGCGCGACCGCGGCCGGCGCGGAGATCGCCGCATAGCCTGAACGCGCGTCCCCTTGGCGCTCCGCCCAACTGATCCAGTCGCCCTCAACGAGCCGGATCCGCTCGATCGCTTGCGTGTGCGCCACAGTCGCTTGCACGAGGAGGTCGCGGCGGCGAGCCAGCGCTTCCTCATCCAAGTTCGGAAAGCGCGAAGCGTCACGCCAGTGCGACGCGATCCAATTCTCCACGCGATAGAGCGCTCGTTGGAGCGGATCGAGCAGCTCCATCGCACGCTCGTTCTCGTGTAGCGCGTACCGCGAGCGCGATCCCGCAGAGAGCGCCGCCGAAAACTCTTCGGCTGCGTTTGAAAGTTCGGCGTCGAGCAGAACATCGGTGTGGTAGTAACGCGCGAGTTTGCGCTGCAAGCGGCCGACGGACGCGCGCGAAATCGCTGACGAGAAAGCCGCGGTCGCCCAATCGTCGATCTGATGCGCTTCATCCAAGACGGCATAATCGAACGGCGGGATCAGGCCTCCGCCCATTGCGAGGTTCAAAAAGAACAGTGCGTGGTTCACGACGACGATGTCGGCGTGGCGCGCAGCTTCTCGAGCGCGCATATGGTGGCATCGTTCGGGACCGAAGAATTCGCACGCTTCCATGATGCAGTCGTCGGCATCGGTGTCGACTTCGCTCCACAAACGGGCCGCGGGCACGAAGTCGAGCTCCGCGCGATCTCCTGTCTCGGTTTGCTCCGCCCAGGCGAACAGCCGCCGTTCTTCGTCGGAACGCGCGAGTGACGTCTGACGAAACAACTGACCGATCTTGTCCTTGCACAGATAGTTGGAGCGGCCTTTGAGCTGGACGACGCGCGCCGGAGACTGTAACGCGCGCAGTACCAACGGTATGTCCTTGGTCAAGAGCTGCTCTTGCAATGCGATGGTCGCCGTCGAGACGATCACCCGCTCGCCGCTCAAGAGTGCGGGCACCAGATAACCAAACGATTTGCCGGTGCCGGTGCCCGCCTCGGCCATGACGTGCATGTTTTCGAGCATCCCACGCTGCACACGTTTGGCATAGTTCACCTGTGCCGGGCGATGTTCGTATCCGGGCAGACAACGCGCGATGAGCCCGTCCGGGCCCAGAGCGTCTTCAATCGTTGGAATCAGGCTTCGTCCCACTCTCCGCGGCGAGCGCGCTTGCGCGCGAGTTGCCGTTCGCGTTCGAGCTTGGACTTGGAGATCTGGGCGTGGCTGTTGACCGGCAATGCGGGCCGCTGTGCCCGGCGTTGCTGAACGATTATTTTTTCTTTGATTTCGCGTAACCGCGCCGGCGTCGCGGGTTTCTTCTTGCGGGGCATGGTCCGCTTGATTCAATTATCTCTGTAGTGCCGACCTTTATGGTCGGCCGCTCATCCCTCTACTTTGCTATCGCCGCTGCGCGTTCCAGCAAGAGTTCGCGCTCGCGAGCGTTACGCGTCATCGATGCAGCGCGCGCAAGCTCTGCACGCGCTTCGTCGAATCTGCCGAGCTTGGTAAGGAAGTCGCCACGGACCGCCGGTAAGAGATAGTATCCTTTGAGGGACGGTTCCGACATCAGCGCATCTGCAAGCTCAAGACCCGCGGCCGGTCCGAATGCCATCGCGATCGCAACCGCGCGATTCAATTCAATGACAGGCGAGGGCGTCAGCACGGCAAGCGCGTCGTAGAGCGCCGCGATGCGGGGCCAATCGGTATCGGACGCGACGCGCGCGCGCGCGTGGCACGCCGCGATCGCCGCCTGTAATGCGTATGGCCCGAACGCTCCACCAAGCCGCTCGGCGCGTTCGAGCGCCGCGAGACCGCGGTGTATGAGAAGAAAATCCCAGCGCGACCTTTCCTGCTCGAGCAGCAGGATCGGCTCTCCCGCCGGTCCGACGCGCGCGCGCGATCGCGACGCTTGGATCTCCATCAAAGCGACGAGACCGTGCACTTCGGATTCACCCGGAGCGAGTTCCGCGAGAATTCGGCCCAGGCGAAGAGCGTCTTCGCAGAGCGCAGGCCGCATCAAGTCGTCGCCGGCGGTCGCGGAGTATCCCTCATTGAAGATCAAATAGATGACTTCAAGGACCGCGGACAGCCGGGCCATCAAATCCGGGCCACGCGGGACTTCGAATGGGATGCGCGCTTCTGCAAGCGTCCGTTTGGCGCGCACGATCCGTTGCGCGACCGTCGGCTCCGGAACGAGGAACGCGCGTGCGATCTCGTCGGTCGTCAGTCCGCCAAGCAATCGCAGCGTGAGCGCGACACGTGCATCTGTCGAAAGCACCGGGTGACAGGCGATGAAGATCAGCCGCAGCAGATCGTCGCCAATCTCTTCGTCGGCCTCATCGGCGTGGACCGGCGAGGCGCTCACGGGCTCAGCCTCCAGCTCTCTGACAAGCTCGTCTTGCTTTCGTTCGAATCTCGTCCGTCTGCGCAATAGGTCGATTGCGCGATGTTTTGCAGTGGCCATGAGCCAGGCGCCTGGATTGCGCGGAACGCCCGACTCCGGCCATTGCTCGAGTGCGACGACGAGCGCATCTTGTGCGAGTTCCTCGGCGGCACCGATGTCGCCGACGATACGCGTCAGACCGGCGATGAGTTTCGCGGACTCGATCCGCCACACCGCATCGATCGCGCGATGGGTGTCGGAGTCGGTCATTGCGGCGGAGCGATCGATCGCTGCACTATCGTCCGGCTACGGACTCGTGTTCTCGGCGATCCGCTTTGCCACTTTCTCTGCTCTGGCCCGTGCCTCAGGTGAGAACTCGTCACCGAAATCCTCTACCTCGAATAACGGCCGGATCTCGATCACGCCATCGCCGAGCATCGGATTTGGGCAGCGCTTGACCCACTCGATGGCCTCTTCTTTCGACTTGACCTCCCACAGCCAGAAGCCGGCGACGAGTTCCTTCGTTTCGGCGAAAGGACCGTCGATCACCGTGCGCTTGTCTCCTGACATGAGGACGCGAGCACCCTTTGAACTTGGTTGAAGCCCATCGCCTGCAAGCATCACGCCTGCTTTGGCAAGCTCCTCGTTGAATTTTCCCATTTCGGTGAGGAGCTTCTCGCTCGGCATAATGCCGGCTTCAGATTCTTTGGTCGCCTTGACAATGATCATGAATCGCATCGTCGCGTCTCCATTTCGGTTCGTTGGTGCGGAGCTTGGGCTTCCGGCCGTCGGGGGCCGGAACCTAGTCCTACTACCACGTCGAACGGGAGACCGCGAAATCGACACAACCGGCCACGATGTGCGAAAATTTTCTGAACATGATGGAGAACGGTGTAACAGCGCGTCCTGCGCAACGGGCTTCCTCGCTTGATCGACTTGCAAGCGCACGGTCTGAACGCCAACGCACCATATGACTTGCATGATGTCACGGCCGGGCCTGTGCGCGCGTCCTAGAGATGCAAGGGAGATTTCACGTGCCGCGGCCACCGTTTGTCAATCGAAGAAAACATCCTCGCCCTCTGGCAGGCCGCCAAGCATCTGCGGCGCGCGTCTACAACCTTGCACTGCTTGTGGTGCTGATGCTCTTCGCATTTGCGCTTGTGTTTGTGCACTGAGGCGGATCTACGTCGATGGAACCGGGTGCTTGCTCGCATACCACCCATCGCGGCGTTGTCTCACCAGATCCGCCGGCCAGCCGCCGAGCTTCACCGCGACGTCGTACACGGCGTCGGCAAATGTGAGCACGGTCGCGCGTGGATCGTCGCTCTTGCGGACGATCTCCCAAGGCAGGCGAATCAGCTTCGATTGCGCGTCGTACCCGGAACCTTTGACGCCGAAGTCCGCGGTCGTCATCCCGTCGGGCGGCGGCGATATATAGGCAAAGAAGGTGGCTTCGCGCGAACGGTCGTCGCCGAAATAAAACCCGACCGCGACCACCTCGGCCGACATCCCGTTTTGCTGAAAGACCGGCGCTTCGCTCGGCGGCCGAACGGTTCGTCCGTTGAATCGAGCGGCATACACGTCGAAGCCGCCCCACATGATACCGACCGGAAGCCGCGGTCCGCGAAAACACGATTGCCATTCCGTGAGCGCTCGAGCCGCGCGCGCCATCGCCGCCCAAGCCCGACGAGCGGCGGCCGAATCGTACGGCCGCTCCTCGCGGTCGGCGTCGAGGTGCAGCCCGCCCGGGATCTCGCTCTCAATGGTCGTGCGCGGCGCTGGAATGCCGAGCGGCGCGACCGCAGTGACGAAGCGTGCGAAGAACTCCGCCACGCTGCCTGCCGCAAGCGGGATCGACACGCTACCGGTGGACGCGGTCACCGTGACACAATCATCCAGTAGGTCGAAGGCGACGACAAAGGTGACGTCGCCGCACCACATCGTCGGCGTACTGAATCCGCGCGGCGTCATCGGCAGGACGATGTTTCCCCAATTCGGTTCGAAAGGTTGATCGAGCGTGTACTTCGCGCCGATCTGCGCGAGCCGGTGGACGTGATCGACGGTCGGCATGATCTCGTCATACGGGAGCGACGGCCACAAATCGGATTGGATTTTTGCGCTCACATGGACCTCCGGAATACGGGCGCGTGCGAGGATGCTATGATAGCACACTCATCATCGAATCGCCAAAGCGCTCAGTATGCGAAGAGCCAAGCGGCATTCAACGTCTGCACTCCGCCGCCGGAGAACACCTCTTCGATCGTCAGCCGCTCGTTGCGGCGCGTACGGTAGATCATCGCGGCCGTGACCGAGTGATGCGCACCTGCCAGCGCGTCCGACGTGCGATCGAACCGAAGATCTCCGACGTACCGCGGCGAGAACTCCCAGCGCAGTTGCGCGAATCCGGCGGAACTATGGACCGCCGGGACGTCCTCGGCTGGATTCGAATCGAACCCTGTTTGGACAAGTGCGTCGAACGTGCCGCGGCTTGACCAGTGCGTCAGCCCAAACGCCTGACGCCAAAAGCGGTCATCGATGAGCCCGAATTTCCGTAGACCGTCATAACGATATGCATAAAGTGCGTCAGCAACAGATGCGTCCTGCGCGAGCGCCATGCGGTCGATTCCGTCGGGCCGCAGATGTGACTGAGGGTCTCGGCCTTCAAGGAATACGAAATGGACGGAAGGTCCGGCGACGCTTCGGCCGTACGCCGCGTCGAGCCCGATGCGGTCGTCGAAGAAGTTGAACGGATTCTTGCCGATCGTCTGATCGAAAATCGCGTAGTGATTCAAGGTGTCGCGTTGGGTCTCCGGATCCACCGGCAGCGGCAACGTGAACTGACCTGCGGTAAGGCGCAATGCGGCGGCGCTGCTGCCAAACGCCGGTGCGCTTGTAAACGCAAGCCACGCGTCGCGAGTCTTACCGGGAACGCCGCCGTCTATGAGATACTGCTCGAGCCGATAGCTTACATGACGGCTGACCGGCCCGCCCGTGAGGAGCTCCAGTTCGTCAACGATCGACTTCGGCAGTTGCGCCGGATCCGGCCGGCTGCTGTACGCAAGATTTACCTTTACCGAGAGCGGGAACGCGCGGCGCGTTGCGATCGAGGCCGGAAGTCGAAATCCCGCGCGTAAAAACGCCTGACCGAATGCATTGAGATGCGGCACGACCGAATGGCATTGCTCGCACGAGAAGCCGTACGCATCGGCGAACAACGGCAACGCTTCGGCCGGCCGCGAAGAGGCAATCGAAAGGACCGCAAGCGTGATCGCGCTCAGTTGCCGGACGAACATTAGTCAAACCTACTTCAATATGTTAGTCTAATCTAACGTTGGCCGGACGGCGTGTCTATCCCTCGCGGTTTGCCCGATACGCGAGGCGACGCAGGATGACGGGTCGTAGATTGCGCCGTGACGCTTCCCACCACCATGCGCGCACTCGTCAAGACCGCGCCGGGTCCCGGCATGACCCTGAAGACCGTACCGCTGCCTTCCGTCGGTCCGACCGATGTGCTGATCCGCGTCCGCAAAGCGGGCATCTGCGGAACCGACGGTCACATCTGGGCGTGGGATAAGTGGTCGCAAAACCGGGTGAAGCCGCCATTGATCGTCGGCCACGAATTCATGGGGGTCGTCGCACAGGTCGGGCCGGCGGTGCGAAGCGTCGTGGCCGGCGATCGCGTTTCGGCGGAAGGTCACATCTCGTGCGGCACGTGTCTGCTCTGCCGCACTGGGCAAGAATATATCTGCGAGCACGTGCGGATCATCGGCGTCGACCGCGACGGATGCTTCGCGGATTACATCGCGATGCCGGAACACAATGTTTGGAAGCTCGATCCCGCTGTACCCGACGAATGGGCGGCCGTCTTCGATCCGCTCGGCAACGCGGTGCACACCGTCATGGCGGCGGGCGTCAGCGCGAAAAGCGTCGTCATCACCGGCGTAGGATCGATCGGCCTGATGGCCATTCCGGTGGCTCGCGCTGCCGGCGCGGCGAAGGTCATCGCGGTGGACATCAATCCGGGTAAGCTCGAACTCGCCACGACGCTTGGCGCGGACAACGTGTTCGACGCCCGAGATCCCGACGTCGGCGCGAAGATCGTCGCACTCACGAACGGCGACGGCGCCGACGTGCTGCTCGAGATGAGCGGCAGCGGGGCCGCGATCAACCTTGGACTGAGCACGGTGCGCAACGGCGGCCGCGCCGCGCTGCTCGGCTTGCCATCCGACAACGTGAGCCTGAACCTGGCCGAGCATATCATCTTCAAAGGTTTGACCGTCCTCGGGATCAACGGCCGCAACATGTTCGAAACGTGGTATCAAACGCAGGCCATGGTGGTGGCCGGCAGAATCGACCTCAAGTCCATCATCACGCACGTGGTTCCGTTCGACGACTACGCCGAATGTTTTGAACTCCTGAAGGACGGCAAGGCCGCCAAAATCGTCATGACGATCTCCGAATAGGGAACCGAATGAATCAGACCTACGATCGCAAGCTCAAAACCGACCTCGACTCGCTGCGCGCGGCCGGCACATTCAAATCGCTCCGCCATATCACCGGTCCGATGCGCGCGCAAGTGCACATGATCGAGGCGGGCGATGCGATCGTGCTTTCCAGCAACAACTATCTTGGTCTCGCGGATAACCCGCGCGTCGTCGAAGCGGGCGTCGAGGGGCTCCGCCGGTATGGCGCCGGCACTTCGAGCGTGCGCTTCATCTGCGGAACGCTGGACATCCATCAGCGGCTCGAAGACAAGATCGCGGATTTCCTCGGCACCGAGGCCGCGCTCACCTATGTGTCTTGCTGGGCGGCCAACACCGGTCTCCTCCCGACGATCGGCGTCGAGGGCACCGCGGTCATCTCGGACGAGTTGAATCACGCGTCCATCATCGACGGTTGCCGTATGGCCACGCAAGCGCAACGGCTGCGCTACAAGCACTCCGATATGGCGGACCTCGAATCGAAACTCGCTTCGCTCCCCCCCGATACGATCAAATTCGTGGTGTCGGACGGCGTCTTTTCGATGGAGGGAGATCTCGCGAAACTCACGGAGATCGTGGCGCTGGCCAAGCGATACAACGGCGTCACGATCGTCGATGATAGCCACGGAACCGGCGTGATGGGGCCGAGCGGGCGTGGCACCATCGAGCACTTCGGTCTTACCGGCCAGATCGACATCATCACGGGAACGCTCGGCAAAGCGCTCGGGGGCGCCGCCGGCGGATTTGTGGCGGGCTCGAAGGCGCTCGTCGAAACGCTGACGCAGAAATCGCGGCCGCAACTCTTTTCCAACGCGCTGCCGGCGACAGTGGCATCGAGCGCACTCGCAGCGATCGAGGAGCTGGAAGCGCATCCCGAGCTCTTGGCAAAGCAGCGCCTGAACATCGCCTATTTCCGGGATGGCCTGAAAAAGCTCGGGTACCGGCCTCTGAGCGGCGACAGCGCGATCATACCGATCATCGTCGGCGAGACGTCTTTTGCGATCAAGATGAGCGATATGCTATTGAAGGAAGGCGTTTTCGTCACGGGGTTTGGTTTTCCGGTCGTACCCGAAGGCGCCGCCCGAATCCGCGTGCAGATGAGCGCCGCGCTCGAAACGACGCACCTCGATCGCGCTCTCGCCGCTTTCGAGCGCGTCGGCCGCGCACTCGGCCTGATTTGACGGAGTGCCGACCTTTATGGTCGGCCAACGCAGAAAAAGGAGTCGCATGGATCTCACCAATTCCTTCCCGCGCAGTCCGCGCGACCGTCTCGACGGCATCCCGATGCTGCCGCGCACGATCGACAAGGCGCGCGCTTCGCTGAACGGCACGCTCGGGCAATACAAGTTCGGCGACGATAGCGGCTACGACCGTGCGCTCTTCGACACGCTCGGGATAGACGCCGAATCGTTTCTCGAATGCATCCGGCACTCTCCCGACGACGAAGGCGTCGTGCGGTGGCTGCACGCCAACGCTCGAACGGTGGCTGCGCGCGACGATCAAGAATTGATCGACGCGCTCGAAGCATTTGGGCTCGAGACCGACGAAGACCGCGCCGAGCTCACGGAATACGTCGCCGACAATGCGCCCGCAGCCGTGCGCGGCAAGATCAAGTCATGGCTTGATTGGATCGACTTCGACGAAGGACGGATCAAATAGATGGACCTCACCAAAGATTATCCGCGTAGTCCCCGCGAGACGCTGCTCGGGATTCCGATGCTGCCGCGGACCATCGACAAAGCGAGAGCGTTGCTCTCTTCGACGTTGGGCGAGTATGTCTACGGCGAGAAGAGCTCGTTCGATATGGCCATGCTCGCATTTCTCGGGCTCTCGCCGGCGCAGTTCCTCGAAGGCGTGCGGGAATCGCCGGACGATGCGGCGATGTCGCGCTGGCTTGCGAGTCACGCTCGCAAGACCACGCCGGCTGACGCGCAAGCGTTTGCGCAGGATTTTCTCAACGACGGCGATGATGACGCGGATCGCGACCGCTTTCAAGAACGGCGGGCGAAACTTCCGGCGAATGTTCAAGACCGGGTCAAAGGTTGGGTCGACCTTCTGGACGTCGCTGAAGGCCGCATCGCGTGACCGGTGGCTAAGTCCCCGCGCATCTACACGCGCACGGGCGATGACGGCACGACCGGCCTCGTCGGCGGACAACGCATTCGAAAGGATTCACCTCGAATCGAATGCTTCGGTGCGGTTGACGAATGCTCGACCATCATCGGATTGGCCAGAAGGGCGTTAAAGGAGCAAGCGGCGCGGCCACGCGCGCAATCGCTCGATGCCTGGCTCGCGTGGACGCAAGACGGTCTCTTCAATCTCGGGAGTGACCTCGCAACGCTCGCCGCAGACCGTCGCAGCGATGCGCCGGTCGTCACCGACGCGCATGCAACCGCGCTGGAACACGCGATCGACGTGGCGCAAGCCGAACTCCAGCCGCTCACACAATTCATACTTCCGGGCGGGTCCTATGCGGGGGCCTTTTTGCACCAGGCGCGCACGGTGTGCCGGCGCGCGGAGCGGTTGATCGTCGCGCTGTCGAAAACCGGCGAGATCTCACCGGCCGCGCTTCGATACATCAACCGTTTGTCCGACGCGCTATTCGTCTGGGCCCGTTGGATCAACGCGGATCTCGGCGAAGCGGAACACCTCTGGAACCCGAATTCAACGCCGCCGCAATGACATTTTTCCTGTAGTGGGGCGAACATCGCTCACCCAATTTTCTCAATGTGGGGCCGACCTTTATGGTCGGCCAATTTATTTTTTGGGCGAGCGATGCTCGCCCTACGACAAAAGGTCGGCACTACTGATCCATCGGGAGCAGCTCCGCGGTCCGCAGCATACGGGCGTCGAATTCCCAAGCGTTCACGGGCGATGCGAGCACCGGCGTCGTGGCGCTTCCCGCCTCGGCCGGGAATGCGCCATAGACACGAAACTCCAACTCGGCGAACAGCGCATTCGCCCAGCCGAACGACGTGCGCGTGTGGTGAAACGGATTGTCCGGATCGAAGCTTTCGTATAAGTAGCCATCGGAGCTTCGCGTCGAGCGAATGCGGGAGATCAGGCGCCGCGTCTCGCTGCTATCTCTGGCGGTGAGCGCCTGCATCACCAGCGCCATCGGCCACACCCATCCGGTCGGCGTGTGCGGACTGCCTTCCCCGGACGCGTACTTGCCCGAGTAGTAGTACGGATTGGCGGACGACAAAACAAAACCGCGTGTCCGCAAGTATAAAATCGTGCCCGCGTAGCTTGCGCGGAAGTACGGCAGCGAAAGCAGGTCCGGCGAATTCGCGTCGTCCATAAGTTTGTAGCGGCCGAGCCCGTCGACTTCGTACGCCATCAGCATGCCATAACCAACATCGTGCACGATTCCATACTGCTCGACCCCCGCGCGCACTTGGGCCGCCATCGTCGTCGCACGCGCGCTCGAGGCCTCATCGTGGTATCCGACGATCTCCAATTCGGCGAGGTCGTCGAGCGCGTCGGCCGCCAGCACCTGCTGCGGAATATTGTACGGGTAGCGCACCGGATCGTCCGATGGCCGAAAAGCCCCCCAGATCATGCCGGTGTAGCGAAACGGTTCGCCCGCGCCGCCGTTTGGCAAAAATCGCGTGCGATAGGAAGAACACGTCGCGTGCTGCTGCTCGCAGGCATAGGTGTTCAGCACATGCGTCAACGCCCAATGCAAACGTGGGGTGAAGATGCTGCGGTCCGATGTGGTGTGCCAATAGAGCCAGATCAACCGGACCGGATAGCCGAGCGAGTCGACTTCCCACTTCTCTTCCCAGACCTTGTAGCCGGCGGTAAACGCATTCGCGTACGGATCGATGAGGATGTTCTTGGCTTCTCGCGCTATGACGCCGCGGATCGAGGCTGACAAACGCGGTGCGCTCGGCGCGAAGCGCACATAGGGACGCGCTTGTGCGGCGGAGTCGCGCAGCCACATCGCGGGGATATCGCCGGTCTGCACGTAGACGGTCTGATCGTCTTCGTCGAAGAAATCCGTTTGGAGCGTGTGAAAAAGCAAGACCGCATCGTCGCCTGGCAACGCCGCGCCCGGATTCGGCGGTGCCGGCGCACGCGACGACGGTGTGATCGCGCTCCCGCTTGGAAGCGCCGCGGACAGCGCGCCGAGCAGGACCACGAGCGCGATCGCGCCGGGCTTCGGATCAAACAGCCGCAAGTGGGAAATTGAAACGGCCGGCTTACATCCCCCGGCCGTAACCCGCCTCGCCGTACCATCGCATGTACAGCGTGCGGGCCAACTCGCCGACATCGCTCAGGAGCGGTATGAGGCCCTGCGCGGCGTGCTCGTCCAGAATGCCCTGCGCATCGACCGCTTGACGCACGGTGCGATTGATGCGATCGACCGAGGATGCGAGTCTGCCACAATCGGCGACCGTCTCAGGCGACGGCGGTGCGATATTCGGCGTGCCGCCGTACCGAGGCGGCGAGATGGCACGGCCGATGAGATTCATGCAGTCGCTCAGCGTAAGGGCGCGGCGCACCTGGTCGAGCGTGCGGGCCTTCGCGAAAAGGTGCGCGATCATCTCACTCGCACGCCACCGTATCTCGTCGGCGATGAGCATGGCGTCGAGCACATCGTACGATCCGGCTCTGTCGGGATCGTAATCCATCCAGCGCGCCGTCACGTTCCATTCCGACGGCGAGTTGTAGATGGGTTCGAACTTCCACACCACGTCGGCACCGCCGAGATGGTCGCGCTGATGCGACCGGCTCGCCCGGCGGGCTTGAGGTTCATCCGGCATAAAGACTCCATTCCACCCGGCAGCATTCGAACTTGCCCGGTCGAACGAGAACTCCTCCGTCGGGCCTAGGACTCGATACGCTCCGCGCGAACCGGAGTAACAGTGCAATGCCAAAAAAGCCGCGGTCTTCCAAGCCGATTTTTCGCGGCCTCGATTTTGAGGACAAGGCATGCACGCGAAAAAAGCGATTCGGCAGCGAAGGCGAGGCGCGCGCGCACGCTGCGTACATGCACAGCCTCTATCCTGATGAACCAACCAAGACGACGTATGCCTGCGAATTCTGCGGCGGCTGGCATCTGGCGACGGTGCGGGAAACGTAACGTTTCGCAAAGGTCGGCCGCGTGTTCGGCGCAGAACAGGGACGCGCCATGAAGCTCTTCTCGCGGCTTCTGCCGATATTGGGTGTCACATTCGTCGACATCCTCGGCTTTAGCATTATCCTCCCGATACTCCCATATTTCATCACGCATTTCGGCGCGTCCGACGTGGTGGTCGGACTGCTGTTCGCCACGTTCGCGGCGTGTCAACTCGTGGCCGGACCCGTCTGGGGCCGCGTCTCCGACCGCATCGGCCGAAAGCAAGTGCTCATTGTCAGCCAGATCGGCGCGACGATCGGGTGGGCGATGCTGGCATTCGCCGGCAATCTATTCTGGGTGTTCGTCGCGCGCATCGTCGAAGGCGTGTCCGGCGGCAACATCAGCATCACCAACGCCTACGTCGCAGATCTCGTCGAACCGAAGCAGCGGACGCGGGCTTTTGCGTACGTGCAGGCCGCATTCGGCGCGGGGATCGTCTTCGGTCCGGCGTTCGGCGGATTTCTCATGAAGAGCTTCACCGAATCGTATGGACCGACCGCAGGATTTGCCGCGCCGTTCCTCGCCGCGGCGGCGCTGCAATTCGTCACCTTGCTGCTGACCATCTTCATGCTGCCGGAGTCGCGCACGGTCGACACCGAAAAGGCGGCTGCCACGTTCGCCGACATCGGACGTTCGCTCTCGGACAAGCGCGTCGCACCCATCCTCTGGCAAATGGCGGCGTTCTCACTTGCGCTCTACGGCTGGTTCGCGATCTACTCGCTGCTCTTCAAAGAGGCGCTCGGCTTCACGGCTTGGCAGGCAAGCTATGTGTTCTCGTGCTTCGGCGCGTTCAGCGTGCTGATGCAGATCTTCGTCGTGGGTCAGGTCGCCGAGAAAACCGGCGACCGGATGACGTCGTCTATCGGCATTGCCACGACCGCCGTCGGATTCGCGTTGGTGCCGCTCATCCACAATCTCGCTACCATGATTCCGACGATGATTCTATTCGCGATCGGCATGGCGCTCTCGCGTCCCGGGCTCAACTCCCTGCTCGCCAACGCCATACCCGAGGATCAGCGGGGAGTCATCCTAGGTGTCGGCTCTTCATTGGACAACATCTCGGGCATCGTCATGCCGCCGATCACGACCGCCATCCTCGGCCGGTTCGGCTCTCCGTGGAGCGGTGCGGCGTCGCTGATCTGTGCGCTGACGGCGCTCGCTATTGGGATGGCGCGCCGGCCAGATTCCGAAACGTCTGCGGGCGGCGATTTCGGCGCCGATGCCACGACCATCGCGTCTGACTGACCCAGTTCACCCATCATTCATGCGAAAGCGGTACGGTTGATACGGCGACACGGACCGGCACGCGGATGGCGCGGTCACTTCCGGGGACGTAGCCGAATCGAGACGGCAAGTCAGAAAGTGTGCGAGCCGTGAAGATCCTCGTTGTCGAAGACGACGTGCATCTCGCCGACGTCGTGCGGCGAGGGTTAGCGGAGAGCGGCCACGTCGTCGACGTCGAGACCGACGGTGAAGCAGGCGAACTCGCGGCGCGCGGCGGGGCCTACGACGCGATCGTGCTCGATGTGATGCTCCCGTTCAAGGACGGATTCGCGGTCGCGCGCTCGCTACGCGCCGCCCATGTCAACACCCCCATCCTCATGTTGACCGCGCGCGACACGGTCAACGACGCCGTTTCCGGTTTGGATTGCGGCGCCGACGATTATCTGCGCAAGCCATTCGTGTTCCGCGAACTCGAGGCGCGGCTCCGATCGATAACGCGCCGTGAACCGATCGCGGCGAACAACGAGTTGCGCATCGAAGACCTCACGATGGACCTCGGCTCGCGCCGGGTGAAACGAGGCAACCGCGACGTGCCGCTCACCGCGCGCGAGACGGCGTTCCTCGAATATCTCATGCGCAATGCCGGCTTGCTCGTCACCCGCCCGATGCTCGAAAACGCGCTGTGGGAGCGCGATCGCGAGACGACATCGAACCTGATCGAAGTGTATATGCGCCGGCTTCGCGCGAAGCTCGGCGCCGCCGGTGAGCCGTCGCTCATCCATACCGTGCGCGGCGCCGGCTATCGCTTCGGGCCGGCGGACAACCGCGATGCGGTCTAACAGCCTTCGATTCAGGCTGACGCTGACGTACGCCGTCGCGCTCGTCACCGGTCTCGTCGTGTTCGCCGTCATGTACGATGTCTTGCTCGATCGTGCGTTTTCCGTTCTGGTGGATCAGCGATTGCGCGCGACTGCCGAAGCGGCCGCCGCGATCTCGGACACTCCGAATCTCGATGAAGGCGACCGGAAGCAATTCGCGCGCATCGTCGGCGTCAAACTCGATGGCGCGCTCATCCGGTCGGACGGGTCGATCCTCGTCTCGAGTGCCGCTGCCGTTCCATCCGAAATCAAAGCGCTGGCGAGCAGTGACCGGATCCAAACGCGAGTCCTCACGCTGACGCCGGAGGTAGCCGGCGGTGAATCCATCCGGGTAGCCGTCACCCCGTTGGCGATGGGTACTTCTGTGAAGGGCGTGGCCGTCGCATGGCGCTCGGACGATCCGATTCAAGACATCGACCGGCCCGCAGCGATCGCGTTCTCGGTCGCCATCCCGGTCATCGTCGTCTTGGCGGTGTTCGCCGGCTGGGCGATCACGCGGCGTGGCTTGGCGCCGCTCGCGGATATCGCGAATCTCGCCTCGGATATCGAGGCGTCCGATCTCAATCGGCGCCTGAACGCGCCGCAGGGCGACGATGAACTCGGCCAGTTGTGCGCGACGTTCGACCGGATGCTCGATCGCCTTCAAGGCGCCTTCGAACGGCAGCGCCGTTTCACGGCGGATGCGTCGCACGAACTGCGCGCGCCGCTCTCGGTCATCAGAGCGGAGGCCGACCTCGCGTTACGAAAGCCGCGCGACGGCGCCGAGTACCGCCATGCCTTGGAATCCATCGCAAGCGAAACGAGTCGTCTCGAGGCGCTGATCGGCGATCTGCTCGTGGTCGCGCGTGCTGACGAAGGCGGCGCATCGAGGTCGACGTTCGTCGATTTCTCGGCATCGGCTTCCGAGGCAGCCGCGCGACTTCAGCCGGTCGCAGACGCAAAAGGCGTGCACTTGCGTTCGTGGGTTGAACCTGGTCTCACGGTGTTGGCCGATCCCGATTCCCTTTCACGTGTACCGGTCGTCCTTCTCGACAACGCGGTGAAGTTCGCGCCGCCGGGCGGGCGGGTGAACCTCATCGCAGAGCGCAACGGCACGAGCGCGATACTGCGCGTTCGCGACGATGGTCCGGGCTTTTCACGAGCCGGCCTCGAGCGCGCGACGAACCGCTTCTGGCGCGAGGACTCGGCGCGCGGGCGAAGCGGAAGCGGGCTTGGGCTTGCGATCGCCCGTGCCATCATCGAGCGGGCGGGCGGCACCATCACGTTGGCAAACGCCCCGACCGGCGGCGCAGACGTCACCGTGTATATCCCGTTGACGAAGGCGTGATCGAGGTTCATGCCGCGAAGGCGGGCGTTTCCCGACAGTTGAACTAATCGCGCCCTCGATCTTCCGGCTTCGCATAAGGAGATTCCGATGCGCTCGCTACGATGTGCCCTTATCGCACTTGGGTTCCTCATCGCGTGTGCGCAGGCCAGTTGGGCACATGGACTCCACATCGTCGAGTATCCGATTCCGACACCCAATGCGGTGGCGGGCTATATCGCCGCAGAGCCCGATGGGAACATCTGGTTCACCGAACGCAACGGCGCGAAGGTCGCCCGCATCACACCGCAGGGCGTCATCACGGAATTCCGGCCGGTGCCCCACCCCGGCGCCGGTTACGCCGGCATTACGACCGGACCGAACAACGATATTTGGTTCATCATCCCGACCTATTTCAATCTTGCATCGCTCGTCGTGGAGATGTCGACATCCGGCAAGCTCGTCCACAAATATCAAGTGCCATTTTCGAATGGCGACGTCGTTCGAGGACCTGACGGCGATCTGTGGTTCGACCTCAACTCCGATACGGGAGTCGGCAAGATGACGCCCGGCGGAACGGTCACGCATTTCCCGGCGACGACACAGGCCGTTTCCATCGCGGTGGGGCCGGACAACAATATTTGGTTCACTGAAGTCGGCAGCGATCCGACCTCTGGCCTCATCGGGCGCGTCGACCAGTTCGGCGCGGTGACCGAATTCAAGCCGCCTCTTGCTCTTGCCGATCCCGGAGGAATCATCGGCGAACCAAACGGATCGCTCTATTTCTCCGATGGGATACATGGGGCCATGGGACGGATCGACGCGAAGACCGGTCAGATCAAGCGCGTCGGAGCCTTCACGGCGTGCTACGTGAACGAGCCGCCGTCACATATGTGGTACTGGCCCGTTCGCAACACCGGTCCGGAGGAACTCGAGTCGGTCAACGTCTTCACCGGAATCGTGCGCGACCGCTTCCAGTTCCCGCATGGAACGATGGGATGCCCATTCGCCCTGGGAGCCGACGGCAATCTCTGGTTCATCGACTTCAACGACAACTCCATCGGTGTGTTGAAGCACTAGCCCATCGTGCGGAGCCGACCATTAAGGTCAGCCGGCCGATGATAAACATCGGCACTACAGAAGTTCAGGTCTTCTGCGGCGCGTCGACGTAGTTCTGCAGCAGCAGGCCCTCGGCGATCTCGAGCGATTCTCCGAAGAGATTTCGCTGCAGCGCGAGATCCGCGCACGACACGCCACCATCTTGCGATTGTTTGACCAACGTCGCAACGGGAATCTTCGTTTCGTACGAAAGCCAGGAGGCCATACCAAGCTCGCCGGGCGTCGCGTTGAGCGCCTGCGCGCCTGCGTAATCCGGCAATGCCACGCCCGCGAATCGGAATGCGAGTGCCTTCCGATATGCGTCGTACCGTTGCGGCGATGAGTAAAGATCCAACAGATCGAGGCGCGCGGAGAGTTGCCGGGATTGCGCCGCGTACATCGCATTCGATGCCTGGTCGGCCATGTTTTTCGAAAAATCCCAGGCGGCCAGCGCCTTGTCCAATGCGGCCTGGACGTTCGGCATGTCCTTCGCAGCGATGTCGCCGTTCGTCGTCACAATCTTGTTCAGCGCCGCGAGATAGTCGGCAAGCGATTGCACCGAGTCGCCGGCGGTCGAGACCGCGCCGCGCGCGCTGTCGACTGCGCTGACCAACTCATCGGACGCGGTGCCGAGTGCGCCGGCTGCCGACGGATACAATGGCAGCAGTGTGCGCGACTGCGCGGAGAGCGTTCCCGCGCGCAACGGACCGGCCATGTCGCCGAGGGTGCCGTTGACGTCATCGAGCAAACCCGGCGCCGTGCCGATGACGTCCGACGTCTGATCGATCGTGCCGTTGACATCGCGATTCAAGCGGTTGAGGCCGTCGATGGCCTTGCTGAGGTTGTTACCTTTGACCTTCGGCTCGCCGAGGTTGGGGACCGAGCCCGAGAGCGCGTTGAGTTGTCTGACGAAGTCCTCGATCTCGCGTGCGGCTGATGCGGTGCGATCCTTCGCGAGCGTCAAGTTGGCGCCGTTGACCGTCATGGCTGCGGCCACATCCGAAGCCGCCGCGGCGATCGAAGGATCTCCCGGTTGCCCGACGAGCGGCGAAAGCACGCGTTGGTCCGGCGCCGCGCCGGCGCCGGTGCTCCTGAGCGCGAACAACACGCCCGACTTGCCGCTTTCCGCAAGCGGGTCGTTCGGCGCGAGCGCGAGCACGCGATCGAATTTCGTCAACGCGTACGAGTAGCGCCCTTCGTCCGTATCGTGCAGCGCTTGAGCCGTCAACTGCGGCGCGTTTGTCTGGCTAAGCTCAGGGTAGCCGAGGACGTGCGACACCCGGTCTTTCGCGCCCGGGTGGTCGGCGAAATACTTATCCGTATTGGCGCTGCCTTCCAAACCGCCGAGTTTTGAAAGCACGTCCGCTGTGGATTGGGGATCGTAGCCCGCGCGCGACATCAGCAATAGGCCATACTGATCTGCCTGCAGCTCATCCTGACGGGAAAACTTGTAAAACGCGAGATCGCCGCCGTAGCCACCGAGAAAGTATCCGATCGGCGAGAGTATCGAAAGCACGCCGACGAGGATGTTCAGCAGGTTGCCCTTTTGGTTGAGCGTGACGACGTGCCGTCGTTCCACGTGCCCCATCTCGTGACCAAGCACCGAGGCCAGTTCGTCATCCGACGAGACGAAATTCAAGAGTCCCATGTCGACGTGGATGAAGCCGCCGGCCATCGCAAACGAATTGATCTCGTTGGAATCGATGATCTCGAAGTTGTAATCGATGTCAGTCCGAGCCCGGTACTTCGCAAGGTTCGCGCCGGTGGTCTGCACCCAGTGCGTGAGAAACGGATCGGTGACGATGACGCTTTGCGCGTCGACCTCGGCGTTTTGCTGTTTGCCGAGTGCGATTTCAGCCGCCGTGCTCATCGCAAGCGAGGGCGCCGGCACGATAGCGCAGACCGCCGACCAAAGCATTGTTGCGACGAGCGTTGCGGCTATGATTCGCATGATTTCGACCTTCCGACGTCACTGCTGCCCTTCCCTGATTTTTGACCGGCGCGGGCAGAAGCCTGCGCGGTGCTCCGGTCGGAACGTAGGGATTTCCCTACTCCTTGGCCGCTCTCGGATGTCGTACGATCTCTGTGAAGTGTCACGTCATCACTCGTCAAAACGGAGGGCTCCATGCAAGCGGACACACAAAGGCAGCGTCACCTCGTCGCGATCTTCGCGCTTCTTTCGACCGCCGTATTAGCGGCGTGCTCGGGCAACGCAAGTGCCGTCGCCCCTGTCCCACGCCCGCTTTCGGCGGTGCACATTTTCCCCGGCCCGGCTGGCGGCCACATCGCCGTTGCACAACCTGCGCTTTCGAGCATCGAATACTTTGCGGGGATCAGCCCCAACAGCGCGCCGCGCGGCATCGCGAAGGGTCCAGGCGGTACGTGGTTCACGCAACCGGCAACAAATCAAATCGCGCGCATCGGCCCAACGGGGACCGTCAAAGAATTTTCCACGCTGCCGGCGGGCACTAATCCCAACAATATCGTCGAAGGCGTGGACGGCAAGCTGTGGTTCACGGAAGCGGGCGACAGAGTTGGGCGCATCTCTACCAGCGGTGGATTCAAGGATTTCGCCGCCGGCAACGAAGCATACGGCCCGTTCGACATCGCCGCCGGCGGGGACGGCAACCTGTGGTTTAGTTTTCGATCGCCGAGCACAAACGCGATCGGCAGAATCACAACGTCCGGCGCGGTCACCCTCTTCACGAGCGGACTTACACCGGGAGATCCCGCCGTCCACGACATCACCAAGGGACCCGATGGCAACATCTGGTTCACCGAAGAATTCGCGAACAAGATCGGAAGGATCACACCGAGCGGCGTCATCAGCGAATTTTCTGCAGGAATATCCTCGAACGCCAATCTTGTCGACATCACCGCCGGGCCCGATGGCAACCTGTGGTTCACGGAGTACGGTCTAGGCAAAATAGGAAGAATCACGCCAAGCGGTGTGGTCACCGAATTTTCGGCCGGCATAACGCCGGGCACAAATCCGGGCGCCATCACGTCTGCAGAAGGCGCGCTCTGGTTCGTCGAGGTCGCAGCCGGACGCATCGGTAAAATCTCGACGCTCGGCAACATCACCGAGTATCCCATCCTTGGAACCCTGGACTCCGATGTGATTGCCGGACCGGCAAACGATCTGTGGATAACGGACTTCAACGGCAACGGCATCGTGCGCGTCAGCGAGTAAAGGAAAATCATCGTGAGAATCGGATTCGCAATTCGATCTTTCTCCGGCGTTTGCGTTGCGCTGGTAGCAGCCCTCGCCACCAGCGCGTGCTCGGGCACGCCAAGCTCCGTGGGATTGCCATCATTCTCGTCGACGGCATCGATACACGTCGCGGGTTCCGAACTCGCCCCATCAAGCGTCGAGTTCTTCGCCGGAATATCCCCGAACAGCACGCCGCGCGGCATGGCCAAGGGGCCGAACGGCGATATGTGGTTCACCGAATCCCAAGGGAACCAAATCGCTCGCATTACGCCCACCGGATCCGTCAAACAATTCTCTGGTCTGGCGGCCGGAGCGACACCCGAAAATATCGTCGAGGGGCCGGACGGCAATCTCTGGTTCACCGAGCTCAATGCGGAGAAAATCGGAAGAATCACGGCGCACGGAACGATCACAGAATTTCCGATACTCACCCCGAACGGTGGACCAAACGACATCGCAGTCGGACCAGACGGAAACTTTTGGTTCACCGAGATCAATACGAACGTGATCGGCCGCATGTCCACCACTGGCGCCCTCACCGAATTTTCGGCCGGCATCACTGCCAACGCTGCACCGCGCGACATCACCGTGGGCCCGGACGGCGCACTCTGGTTCACCGAAGTCAACGCGAACCAAATCGCCCGGATCACCACGTCAGGCGTAGTCACGGAATTCTCCGTGGGCATATCACCAAGCGCGGGCGTTGCCGACATCGTGACCGGCCCCGACGGCAATCTTTGGTTCACGGAAAACAACACGAACATCGTCGCGCGCATCACCGCCGCGGGCATCGTCACGGAATTCGCGGCGTTCACCAGCCCCGGACAGCCGGGCAGCCTCGCGGTCGCTGAGGGACTCTTGTGGTATACCGATAAGCTAGGCAATCGCATCGGCCGGATGTCCGCGCGGGGTGCGGCAGGGCAGGTGGCGGTTCCGTACCCAGGTGTGACGATCTCCGACGTCGTGCTTGGGCCGCATGGCGACCTATGGATCACCGACTCGGTCGGCAACGGCATCATCCACGTCACCGAATGACGGTCAAAACGACCCGAGCGATCGGCGGCTCTGGATGGCCGGGGGTCCGGCTCGCGCGCGCGACGAACGCGGAAAACGCGAACGCGAAAGCGCCCGCAGTACCCCCACCTCGCGGAGTCTACGTGATCTCGACGCCGATCTTCTGCCGCCGGTTTATCGGACGGCATCGTGAACTGCAATTTCTCGTCGGATTGCGACGCGAAGCCGCAAAGGCACACGGCGGTATCGCCCTTGTCGCGGGCGATGCCGGCGTCGGCAAGTCGAGGCTGATTCGCGAATTTCTCACCGGTACGAATGCGGCACGCGGACGCGTCGCGATCGCGCAATGCCGCCCTTTCGGAAGCCGCCCCTACGGACCGATTCTCGATTTGCTCAAAGCGTTCGCTCCCGAATCGGCCGACATCGGACCAGCCGAATCGCAGCACGCGCAGCACGGCATGCTCGTCGACGGAGTGCTACAGGCTTCAGACAAGCACGCATTGATCGGCGTGGTCGAAGATTTCCACTGGGCCGATCTTGGCACGGCGGCCGTGCTGACGCTCCTTAGCGAAGCGCTGGCAAATCGGCGCGTCTTGCTGGTCGTGACCTACAGAAGCGACGAACTTCACGCCGAGCATCCGCTGTATATCCCTTTGGGAACCCTGCTGCGGAGTCAAGCCGTGCGACGCCTCGAACTCGCGGCGCTATCAGGACGAGAGTCAGCCGAGCTCATCGATGCCGCACTCGATGGTCTTGCGGCAAACGTCTCGCGTCAAACGCGGCGCGATATCGCGCGCGTCGGCGAAGGCAATCCGTTCTTCACCGAGGAGTTGCTCAAGGGTACTGTGGACCGCGATTTTGGGGGCTGGGTCGGCAGTTCGCTGCCCACCACCGTGCGCGCCGCTATACTGCAGCGCATCGAACCTCTTGACGCTCGAGACCGTCAGATCCTCACGCAGGCCGCCGTTATCGGGCGCCGTTTCGATTGCGACCTGCTTGCTCAGACGCTGGACACGACGTTCGAGTCGCTGCTGCCCACGCTGCAACGGGCACGCCGATGCCAGCTGGTCGAAGAGACCGACGAGGCGCGTATTTTTCGCTTCAGACATGCGCTGACGCGGGAAGCGGTATACGACGATCTGCTCGCCGCTCAACGGCGACCACTTCACGAAGGAATCGCGGTCGCGCTCGAAGCCGCCGGCGGCGAAGGCGCCGTCGATGATCTCGCGTACCACTGGTGGGCTTCGGGCGATCGCGCAAAAGCGCTTCAGTACGGCGAACGGGCCGGCGATGCCGCGCTCGCGCTTTTCGAACATCGCGGCGCGATCGCCGCATATGAGCGCACGCTTGCATTGCTCGATGCCGCGGGGCGCGATGCGGCGCGGGTCAATGAGAAGATCGGCACGAGTTATTATCGTGCCGGACTTATGGATCGTGCGATCGACCATTACGCGCCCGCATGGGAGTTTTTCCGCGACACTCGCGACGATCCGACGTTCCTATTCCGCCTCACGCGGAACATGTGTGGCGCCATGTACAATGACGGCCGCGCACCCGAGGCGCTCGCATTTTGGACCGAGGCGCTCAAGGTGATTGTCGCGTGCGGCGATGCGCGAGTCGCCGATCTCGCGCGCGTCACCTACGCCACCTATCTCATCGATGACGGTCAGGTCGATGAAACGCTCGCGATCCTTCGCACCGTGGACGAGCGCCGCTTGGCCGACGATCCGGAACTGGCTATATCGTTTCTTGGCGCCACGTGCGTCGCGAGCGCATTCCAAGGTGATCGTGTCCGGTTGCGCGCCGCGGTGGGCAGACTTTGCACGATGCCTATGGAGCGCTCGTTGCTCGGACCGTTCAACGATGCCGCCGGTGAATCGGGCATGGCCGCCCTCATCGTTGGCGATACCGCTTCTGCCCGCAGGTGTCTGTCGGCTGGGCTCGACGCCTGTATCGCCTTTAAATCGACGGCGATGCTTCTCGCGGACACGCTACTCTCGAACGCCTTCGAGCGGACGTTCGCCGGAGCGTACGCGGAAGCGCGATCGATGTATGCGCGCGCGCTCGCGCTCGTCGGCGAGACCAAGGTGAGCTGGTATCGCGCGTGGTTCGTCGCGATGTGGATCGGCGCCGCGACCGGTGATCCCGCACTCCTTGCCGATGCACCCGACCGCGCCGGCATAGACATGGCGATCCAGACCGGGAAAGCGCAGATCTTTGGTCCGCTCGTCGCGATCTATGCGAGGCTGCTCAACGGAAACGGCGGAAGCGAGGCCGCCCGAGTTCTCTTGCGACAGGCACTGACGGCATCCGCTGGGACCACACTTTCGCTCGGCACGTTTCCGTTGATCATCGTAGCGGCGCAATTGTGCGATGCCTCAGACGTTGACGCTGTCCGCGCGCTCGGGAGCCGCGATGCGGCGAAAGGCGCGGCCCCAGCGGCGGCCGCAGATCTCGCGGACGCCATCCTCATCCGGCGGTTTGGCAAGCCCGATGAAGCGATCGCCGCAGCAAAGCGCGCCGCCGAAGGATTCGCGACGATCGGCTGGCCTTATTTCGAGTCGCTCGCGCAAGATGAGGCGGGTGAAGTCACGGCCGCGCGCGAGCTACGCGCGCGAATCGGCCATCGCGAACCGCAGGTCCCGCAGACGACCGGCGAAGACGGCGTGCGCGCATTGCTCAACGGGCGCGCATTCGAAATCGCTCGCCTCGTCGCGAGCGGACGCTCTAATCGCGAAGTCGCCGAAACGCTCTTCGTGAGCGTAAAGCTCGT
>DATBOZ010000159.1:0-4717 GCA_036561585.1 Candidatus Eremiobacteraceae bacterium
CGACGTTGGTGAGCGCCGGCCAGAAACGCGCATCGGTGAAGAGCGGATAGTTGGGCGGCTGGCCATCCTGCATGACACCGTCAAATGACCAGGTGTAGTGTTCTCCCACGCCGGCCACGCCACGGATGAAATTGAATCGCCAGTCATGGCCGCCGCTTGCGCGCAGCACTTTCAGCGGTATGACCAAAACTGCGTTCCACGAAGTGCCGGTCACCTGTGCGTACGCCTGCCACGGGGGATCGAATCTCGTCGATTCACTTGCTTGCTGATAACGAACGCCGCGCGGCGTCGCTTCGAAATAGTAGACCTGGCTGCCGTTGCCCGACGGGTCCAGACCCACCCCTACGAAGTCGTCTTGGCCAAAGCCGACATTGTTCGTCGTCTGCGCGGCGTGGATCGGCGCGCTCGCCTGCTCGCTGTGAAACGCGACGTAGATGTTGTCCGCGTCGTACATGAGGTAGGCGGTCGTATTGAGCGGCGCGGGAATGCGCGTCGTGAGGTTGTAAAAGCCGGTCACGGAAAGCGCTTTTTGCCATGCCGGGTCGGAGAGCGATACGTCGCTTACGTTCGCCGGTGTGCCGTGCACGGCGGCGAATGTCGCATTGCGCGAAACCGATGCCATCGCTTGCGAAGTACCGGCAAGTACGGCGAATGCGGTCAAAATCGACAAGACGGCGATGAACACCGGCCGTCTGCATGACTCCTGAAGAATTAGTTGCACGAAGCCCCGTTCGTACTCTAGGCGGACTTCATCCTGCATGGAGAAAAGCCCGACTTCCACGCATGCGCGACCTCGGGGAGTAATTATGCAGTATCGCAACCTCGGACGATGGGGCATCAAGGTGTCGGAGGTTGGACTCGGTTCGTGGTTGACGTACGGCGGCAGCGTCGAGGCCGCGACGGCCGTCGCATGCATCGAGCGCGCCTATGACAAAGGCGTGACGTTTTTCGACACGGCCAATGCGTACGGGCGGGGTCGCGCTGAAGAAGTGGTCGGCGGGGCATTGCGCGCCTATCCGCGCGATTCGTACGTGCTCGCCACGAAAGTCTTTTTCCCGATGGGCGAGGGTCCGAACGATCACGGCTTGTCGCGCAAGCACGTCTTCGAGCAGTGTGGGCATTCGTTGGAACGGCTCGGCGTTGACCACATCGATCTTTACCAATGCCACCGCTACGACATCCACACGCCGCTCGAGGAGACGTGCCAGGTCATGGACGACCTCATCCGGCAGGGCAAGGTTCTGTATTGGGGCGTCTCCGAGTGGGCCGCCGATCAGATCTCGCATGCGGTGACGATCTGTGCCGGACGCGGTTGGTCGCAGCCGGTCAGCAATCAACCGCAGTACAGCGCGCTGTGGCGTCGCATCGAGGCGCAGGTGTTACCGGTGTGCGCGAGCCTCGGCATCGGCAACGTCGTCTGGTCGCCCTTGGCCATGGGCGTGCTCACCGGCAAATACGTGACGGTCAAGAACGTTCCAGCCGGATCGCGTGCGGCTGGCGAGGCTGCGGGCATGATGGATACGTTCTTCGAGCAAGACGTCCTCGACGCGGTCCAGCAGCTTAAGCCGATCGCGCAAGCGCATGGAGCGACGATCGGGCAACTCGCGCTCGCATGGTGCCTGCGGCAGAGCGGTGTCGCAAGCGTCATCGTGGGCGCCACGAAGCCGAATCAAATCGATGAAAACGTCGCCGCGAGCGATCTCAACATCGGACCTGATGCGTTCGATGCGATGGACCGCATCCTCGCCCCCGTCGCAAGCGAGTAGTGCCGGCCTTTGTAGTGCCGATGTTTATCATCGGCCGGCCGGCCATAAAGGTCGGCACGACAGTCAGTAGCGGCGTGTGACCACGAGACTGAACGCCCGGCCTTGCAACGAGTATGCATCGCTTGGCAGCGGACTATCTATGCCCCCGTACGGCCGGCCCTGACCCGACAACGTGAAGCGGTCGTCGTACACGTTCGTGAGATTCGTGCCGAAAAGCCCGATATCGAAACCCTGAAGGTGCCACGTGACGCCGGCATGCGCGGTGACAAACGCCGGCCGGTTGAGCTCGTTGTAGCCATCTTCGTACTCGGATCCCGCCTCAAAACCCAGTCCCGCGTTAACAGTGTGTTGTAGTGAGAGCACGGCGCGGTGCAAGGGAACGCTTTGGAACTGCTCGCCCGGAACGATACTCCCGTTTTGAAACTGCGGGCTCACCGTCGTCGCAAATGAGCTGTTGACGCTGTACGCCGCGCGAAGCGTTGTCGACGGTGAAAGCGCTCGCTCGGCTCGGATTTCGACCCCGCGGTAGACGGCGCCGCCCGCGTTGATCGGAAAGCTCTCGCACGCCGGAATCGGCGGATTGGGCGGCGCGCACGTCACAGCGGGTAAGAAGCGGACGGACGGCGTGCGCAGGTTGGTCTGATACAAATCGAGATCGATGCGCGACGGATTGACCGTGCTCACGATATGCCCGATGCCCAGGTCGAAGTCGGTCGCGTGATCCGCTTTGAGGTTAGGATTGCCGATGTTGATGAAACCATTGGCGTCCGGCGCCGGAAGAGCAGAAGGGACGTAGAGTTCGGGAAGCTGGGGCGATTGAAATGTCGTCCCAACGGAACCGCGCAATGCGGTCTGCGCCGTGGGTGTCCAAACGATGCCGAGGCGCGGATCCACGCTCGAACCGAAGCTGGTGAAGTCACTGAGATAGACGGCCGTGCTGTAATGGAGCTTCGATGTCGCGTCAAACGCGTAACGGACGACGGCGGAGCGCTGTGTTTGCTTCAACGCTGGCAGCGGTTGCGGGCCGGATGCCGCCACGTCGAGCGCTTGTCGCGCGCGCGATTGATCCGGCGTGCCTGCGATCAACGTCTGCGTGTTCAGATTTTCCGTCCGGATGTCGAACTTGATCGAGAATGTCCCCTTACCTAGCTGACGATCGAATTGGAGCGAATCGTCCGTCAAAAGATCGCGCGTGTTGAAGAGGTACGGCGTCGTGCTTGACGCCGGTCCGACGACGGATTGATCGCTCAGTGCCGTCTGGTGACTGAATCGACTCGACACCGGGTATTGACCGTCGGTACCCGGCCGGCCGAGCGGCATTTGCACATCAAGTCCGTATGCGCTGTCGTGCGCGGCGAGCGCGGAGCCTGCGAAGCTCCGGTAGACCGCCGGGCCCGGCGATGGCGGCGCCAACGACGTCAACGCGGCCGAGAGATCACGGTATTCGCTTTGGTCGCGCACGGAGACTTCGACGGAGCCGCCGGGGCGTCCGACATCGTAGCGCAATTTCAGAAGTCCGGTGCTGCCCGCGATGGCGCTGCCGACGATCGCTGTGTCGCCGTCGGTCGTCAAAATCGATTGCCCTTTCACCTCGCCCTGGCCGGTTGTACGGTGGACGGAGATCGCGTAGCCGAGCCGCGCCGCGGTGCCGGTCTGCTGCAGAGTCTCAGCAAAGGTACCGAACGAGCCGGTCGACAGGCGGAGCAGACCAGTCGTGATCGACGTAGGGTCGAGCGTGCGCACGTTGATCGCGCCGTCAATCGTGTTCGGGCCGATGAGTGAAGATGGGGCAATCCCGTACACCAGCTGCACGCCGGCAAGTTCGGCCGGGTCGATGAGCGACAAATCGAAAGCGCCCGTGCCGCCACCGTTGACGGAGTGCCCGTCAACGTCGACGAGTGTTTCGGTGGGATCGGATCCTCGCAGCGCGACGACCGCGGGTGCCGCGGGATTGCCGCCGGCCGGGCGGATGACGGTCACGGAGATCGCATCGTCGTTGATCATCCCGGCGACGCTCGATCCACCGCTCGCCGCATACTGCTGCGAACCTAGTTCTTGGCTCGGGACCGATGACGTTGAAAGCGCCTCGCCGGCATGTGTCGTCACGCGCCCGAGGACCACCAGCGACGACGTCGAGCGATCGAGCTCGATGCGAACGGCCGTGACCCGTCCGGCGCGAACTTCGATCGTCCTGCCGCCGAGCGGGGCGAATCCGGCCGCGACCACCGACACGACGTACACGCCGGGCGCGAGATCCGACTGATCTGCGATCCCGCCGGAGAACGTCCGAAACGTGCGGACACTCTTGTCGCCGCGCAGCGTGACGAGTGCGCCGGCAATCAAGTGGCCGTCGTCGTTCACCACCGCAACGGTGACGCCGCCGAGCGCAGCTTGGCATTTCACTGGGATCGGCGCGAAAATGGTAAGGGTCAGCAGCGCCACGCAGGCGGCGTTGCGCGCGCGCGCGCAGACCCGGCTGAATCCGGATGAAAACATGGTGCGACCCGCTCCTTGTCGCTCGCGGCTAGTCCGGCGTTCTGAAGGGTTGTCAGACGAGGAGCGGCGGAGGCGCGCGTTTGGCTGCGCGGGTGGAGAGGATCGAACTCGGGGCGGCAAAGCATTCGAGCAGCAGGGCCGTCGTCGCCGAGCGCTGCGATCCGGTGCGGCGGCGTGTGCCGACGAAGAGTGCGCAGACGATCTCGACGATATTGCGGTGGACGGCCGCGAGAGAACGGAAAAGCAGAGAAACCGCAACGCCGACGCAGACCGCCATCGAGAGCGTCACGGCGATGCCGAGCGGTATCGAGCCACCGAGAACGTCGGCGAAATCGTCGATGCGAACGCCGTCGAGCAGCGCATCGGCCGACTCCATCGCGATGACGGCCAGGAGCGCGACGACGGTGACCGCTGCAGCGAAGCGCCACACGGGAAGCTTCAGCACCGGTTCGACG
>DATBOZ010000160.1:0-12852 GCA_036561585.1 Candidatus Eremiobacteraceae bacterium
GGCGGCGAAGCGACCTTCGTGCTGACATCGAGCGGGCACGTCGCCGGCATCGTCAACCCTCCGGGCAATCCGAAGGCCAGTTTCTGGACATCCGGCGTCGTTCCAAAGAGCACCGACGCCGATGCGTGGCGTGCGAGCGCGGCGCAAACGACCGGGAGTTGGTGGGAGCATTGGGTCGCATGGGCGCGCACGCGATCGGGCAAGTCCGTGCTGCCGCCGAAATTGCCGGCGGGCGATCCGGCCCCCGGCCGCTACGTTCGCGATGAAGTCGGCCCGATGACGCAAGCTCCGAACGGCAAGCGGACCGTGGTCAAGAAATCCGAACCGGTCGCCGCCGTGAAGAAAATCACTCGCGTTCCGGCGCCGAAGAAAACCGTTCGCGTTGGCGCCTCGCGCAAGCCGGCGAAGCCAGGAACACGCCGAAAGAAAACATGACGGAAAAGAAACAGCCGTGGAACGATCTCGGCGAGTTCATCCGCGCTCAGCGTGAGATGGCGCACTTGTCGCTGCGTCAGCTCGCCGAATTGACCAAGGTCTCGAACCCGTATTTGAGCCAGGTCGAGCGCGGACTCTACAAGCCGTCGGCCGAGGTGCTCAAGAGCATCGCGAGCGCCCTTCAGATCTCGGCGGAAACGATGTACAACCAAGCCGGGTTGCTCGACGACGAGGAAGGCACAAAGGGCCACGACGCGGGACGCGTGGAGCAAGCGATTCACGGAGATTCACGCCTGACGAAGGACCAAAAGGACACGCTGATCCGCATATACCGGGGCTTCACCCAGCGCACTTGACAAACATAGCGCGTGCTTGGTATACTTAGCACGACTCAAACAGTCATGCGAAGGAGCACCAAAGCCATGAAGAATTACAACGAAATCGTCACCAAGGCCCAAGTCGACGTCATCGCCGCCGTCAAGCAGATCCAGGATGCCAGCCTCGCCGGCTTCCAGAACATCCGCGAAAACGCCGCCGACTTCGTCTCGGGCAAGTCGCCCGCGACCATGATCGACGCGATGCCGAATCCGGCGCAAGTCATCGAGAACGCGTTCGGCTTCACCGCCCAGATCCTCGAACTCCAAAAGGGTTACGCCCTGAAGGTTGCTGAGCAGCTCGCCAGCGCCGCCAAGACGGAAATCCATAAGTTCGAGAAGACCGCCAAATAACGTCGTCTTCAACCCCGTAGCGCCGACCTTTAAGGTCGGCACTTTTTTCTGTCGTGCCAACCTATGCAGTGGGGCAAGCATCGCTTGCCCTCATTCTATTCGCTGGGGCGAGCGATGCTCGCCCTGCTACAACAGAGTCGGCACTACATTATTTTGGGGTGCCGCCTTCTTGGGTGACGGTCACTGGGCCGAGGAAGTGATGCGCCACGCGCACGTAGCGCAGGTCGGACGGCACCGGCCCATGATAGCGCGTCATCGTCTCGACCGGATTGATCTCGTACCAACCGTGCCGGTATTCGCGGGTCGGCTTGTCGTGCTGCACCGTGAGATTTCCTGACACTTCGACCAGCTCGCCGCGATGCAGATGCATCCCGCGAATGTAGGACTTCATCGGGCGGTAACGCACGGGCGCTTCCACCACGACAAAATTTCCGCGGTGGTCGATGAGGTAGACCTCGAGGTCGCCGTCGATTTCGGGCGACTTATGCGAGAAGTAGCCGATGACGTCGACTTTCGATCCGACGGGTGTTCGCGTGATATCGGCGATCGCCACGCGCGCGGCAACCGGCGGCTTGCCGGCCGCGGGCGGGAGGGCGGCGCTGCGCGACGGCCCGATCATCACCACGAGCAGCGCCAGCACGATCGCAGCTGGGCGCGCGATCAGAGTCGTCCCATTCATGAAAAAGATCACACCTACGCGTTGAGCTTGTCTTGCAAGTATGAGCCCAGGGTATCGACCGGCACGCGCACTTGCTCCTTGCTATCGCGATCGCGAACGGTGACGTCGTGCTTTTCGAGCGAGTCGTAATCGACCGTGACGCAGAACGGCGTGCCGATTTCATCTTGTCGGTAGTACCGTTTCCCGACATTTCCTGAATCGTCAAATGTGGTGCGCATCGTGGGCCGCAGCGATTTTTCGATGCGCCGCGCCAGCTCCACGATGTCGGGCTTGTTGCGGACGAGCGGGAACACCGCGATTTTGAACGGCGCAAGGCGCGGGTGCAGATGGAGCACGGTGCGATCGGCCTCGCGCTCGTACGCATCGAGCAAGAACACGAGCAGTGCGCGGTCGACCCCGAGCGACGGCTCGATGACGGCCGGCAGATACTTCTCCTTCGTTTCTTCGTCGAAGTAGGCTAGGTCTTTGCCGCTTGCTTCGACGTGTTGCGCAAGATCGAAGGTGCCGCGATGCGCGATCCCTTCGAGCTCGCCCCAACCGAATGGAAAGTCGTACTCGAGATCGGTGGTGGCCTTGCTGTAATGCGCCAGATCCTTGCCCGCATACGCGGTCTTGCGCAGCCGCTCGGCTTGCACGCCAAGACGCAGCCACCATTCGTAGCGCTCGTTCACCCAATATTCGTACCAGCGCATCGTTTCCGATTCGGGCTCTGGCGGCACGAAGAACTCAAGCTCCATCTGCTCGAACTCGCGCGAGCGGAAGATAAAGTTGCCGGGCGTGATCTCATTGCGGAACGCCTTGCCGATCTGTGCGATGCCGAAGGGCGGCCGCTTCCGTGCGGTCTGGTACGCCAGTTTGAAATCGACGAAGATGCCTTGCGCGGTTTCAGGCCGTAAAAATGCTTCCGACGACGCGTCTTCCATCGCCCCGATGGTGGTCTTGAACATCATGTTGAACGTGCGCGGTTCGGTGAGCGTCTGGTTGCCGCAGGACGGACAGCGGTCACTCGTGAGATGGTCCGCGCGCCAGCGCTTCTTGCAGGTCTTGCAGTCCACCATGAGGTCGTGAAAGTTTTCGACGTGCCCGGAAGCGCGCCAGACCGCCGGCGCCATGAGGATCGCGCTGTCCAGGCCGACGACGTCGTCGCGCAGCGCGACGATATCACGCCACCATGCATCGCGCACGTTGCGCTTGAGCTCGACGCCGATCGGCCCGTAATCCCACGCGCCGTTCACGCCGCCATACAATTCGCTCGACTGGAAGATAAAGCCGCGGCGCTTGCACAGCGCCGTGATCTCTTCCATCGTGGGCTTGGGCCGGGAGACGACCGTGGTCAATGTTCCTCCAGCGTGCAGTGGTGCGCGGCACGGCGTTCTTCTGCTCTCAAGGCGAACACGCCTACGTCGGGCTGCGCAGCGCCCGCCAAATTTCCTTGACCGTCGGCGGCTTGCCGTACATCAGAACGCCCACGCGATACAATTTGCCGGCGAAAATCGTGAGCCCCCAGATCGTGATGATCGAAGCGCCGATCGAGATCACGATCTGCCACCACGGCACACTCGAAGTCGAGATGCGCGTGAACATCAGCATCGGACTGACAAGCGGGATCATCGAACCCCACTTCACGAGCGGAATGTCGGGCTGCTGCAGCGCGAAGATCGCGAGGATGTACGCCGCGATGAGCGGCGTCATGAAAACCGTGCCGTATTGCTGCACCTCTTCCGGCTTGGAAAGCAGCGAGCCGATGCCTGCGTAGATCGCGGCATACGAGAAGAAGCCAAGGAAAAAGAAGACAAGAAGGAAGCCCAACGTCGCCCACGGCACGCTGGGCAACCCTTCGGAGATGATTCGGCTGAGCGCGGCCTGCGCTTGCGGTGATGAGGCTGCACTCGCGGAATATTGCGACGCCGCGCCGGCACCGTAGAGCACACCCGCGATCACGGCGGCCACCGCGGCTGCAACCGCGTTGATGCTGAGCTGGAGCAGCGCCACCGCGCTGATCCCGAAGATCTTGCCGGCGAGCAGCTGCGATGGGCGCACCGCTCCGATCATGATCTCCATGATGCGGTTGGCCTTCTCTTCGATCACGCCGGTGGCGACCTGCATGCCATACACGATGACCGCGATGTACAAGATGACCAATAAGAAGTAGACGATGCCGATCGAGAAGATCTCGTCTGCTTCGTTCTTGTAACGCGTGTTCAGGCTATGCACTTCGAATTTGAACTTGAGCGACTTCTCGATCGCAGGGCGCTGCTGCCCTGCGTCGCCGAGCAGCGCAGCCCGTTGGACCGCGTCGTGGATCGATTCCGAATCCGACAGCGCAGACGATGTCTTCGGATAGTACGCGTATGCGAGGTGACGATGGTCGTCGCGATATTCGACGAGTGCGGCATCGTAGAGGTCCTTCATCATCTGCGCGCGCACCGGCGTGGGCAAGTCCGGTCCGGCCGCATGCATCGACGCGAGCGTGAGCGCGTCACCCGTCGATTTGAGCGACACGAGTGTGTCCGCCGCTGCGGCAGCGTCCGGTGCGACGATCAAAAGCCGCGTGGCATTGGAGTGCGTGAACGAGCTCAGCACTTGCGGCAGCAATGCGAGCAGGATGATGCCGACCGCGCCAAGCGCGGTCGCCCAGATGAACGATTTCTGTCGCACGCGCTCGATGAACTCGCGCCGGATGAGGATCCACGTCACGTTCATGCGCTGGCCTCTTCCGGTTTGACCGCGGCGATGTAGATGTCGTTCAGCGACGTGCTCACGGTTATGGTTCGCTCCGGATACCCGCGCTTGATCTCGCGCAGATTACCGGCGAGCACCGCGCGCGAACGGTCGATGATGCAGATATCCTCGCACAATTCCTCGACCTGGTCCATGCGGTGACTGGAGAGCATCACGGTCGTGCCGCGCGCGACGAGATCGCGAATGGCGCCTCTCACGACTTGCACGTTGATGGGATCGAAGCCGGCGAACGGCTCGTCGAGCACGAGCAACGGCGGTTCATGGACGACCGCCGCGATGAACTGCGCTTTTTGCTGATTGCCCTTGGAGAGTTCGGTCGGCACGGATTGCAGTTTCTCCGTGAGATTGAGCGCGGCGGCAAGCTCGTCGATGCGCTTTTTCGCGCTCGCATCCGACACGCCGTGCAGCCGCGCCAAGAACAAGAGCTGGTCGAACACTTTCATCTTCGGATACAGGCCGCGCTCTTCGGGCAAGTAGCCAAATGTGCGGCGGATGTTGCCGTCCACGCGCTTGCCGTCCCAGCGCACTTCGCCGCTGTCCGGCTCGATGATGTCGAGCACCATCCGGATCGTCGTCGTCTTGCCGGCGCCGTTCGGCCCGAGCAACCCGAAAATCGAGCCGCGTTTGACGACGAACGAAAGATCGCTGACGGCCGTCACCGCGCCGAACGACTTGGAGATGCCGACGACTTCGAGCATACGTCTCCTATCCGGTGCGCGCGCGATCCACGCGCAGCTGGCCGCACGCGGCCGCGATATCCGAGCCCATCGTGTGGCGCACCGTGGATGGTACCCCGCGTTCGCGCAACTGGTCCTGAAAGCGGCGCATCGTCGCCGGCGATGAGCAGCCGTACGCCGCGTCCGTCGCATTGTACGGTATGAGGTTGATGTGATGGAGCGGTCCGCCGAGCAAGTCCGCGAGTTGCTTGGCGTCTTCGGGCCGGTCGTTGACGCCCGCGAGCATCAGATATTCGTAGAACACTTTCCGGTTGGTGGCGGCGACGTATTCGCGAACCGCTTTCATCAAGACGCGAATGGGCCACTTCTTGTTGATCGGCATGATCTTCTCGCGCATCGCATCGTCGGGCGCGTGCAAAGAGATGGCAAGATTCACTTGCACGCCCTCTCCTCGGAAGCGTTCGATGCCCGGTACGACGCCTGCGGTTGAGATCGTGATGTGCCGTGCACCGAGGTTGAATCCGTCGCCATCGTTGAGCAGCGCGACGGCATCCATGACCGCGTCGTAGTTGAGAAATGGTTCGCCCATGCCCATGAACACGAGATTGGTGAGCGTCTTTGACTCATCACGGGCGCGCCGCGCGACGAACACCGCTTGGTCGAAGATCTCGAGCGACGACATGTGACGGAAAAAGCCACCCTGTCCGGTGGCGCAGAAATCGCACTTGAGCGCGCACCCGGCTTGCGATGAGATGCACGCCGTGGTCCGGCCGCCTTTATGGCGCATCAACACCGCTTCGATCTCTTTGCCGTCGGCGAGCGCGAAGAGGAACTTTGTCGTTTGACCATCGCCGGACGTCGCTTCGTGGACGAGCTCGATGCTCGAAAGCTTCATCTTCTCCGCGAGCGCGGTCTTGAGCGCGGCGGGCAACACGGTCAGCTCGGTGAAGCTTGCGCGAAGTTCTTTGGTCGCTGCGCGATAGATCTGCGCCAGGCGATAGCGCGGCAATCCCAGTGAATCCGTCAGCGCTTCCGCCGTCGCGAGACCCGCTTCCTTCGCGCGCGCGAGCCACCAGATTGCGGATGCGTCGCGCTGTCCTGCCGCGGGTTTGGCGTGGCGGGCACGCGGCGGGCGCGCAGGGTGCTTGACCGGGCGCGCGGGCGCGGCGGACGGGTTTGACACGTGCTTATAGATCTCCGAGTGTGAGTTGCGTGGCGGATGCGTGTTGCGGATCATTCGGCGCAGGCACGGCGTTGTCCGGTTCGCGCAGCTGCGCGACCTCCGCGAACGCGTCGAGTTTGGCGCGGACGGCCAACAGATCGGCGTAGACGAGCTTTTTCACCGCATTCATCTCGCCGCCGGTCAACCGCAAAAGATATGCCGGATGAAACGTCACCATGAGATCGATGCCGCCTGGGCCGGTATACCAGATGCCTCGCTGCCGGGTGATGGAAAATGCCGGCCCTAGGAACGTCTTCGCCGCCGGCGCGCCGAGCGCAAGAATGACGCGCGCATCGACGATTGCTAGCTCTCGCTCGAGATACGGCCGGCAATTCGCAAGCTCTTCTTGCATCGGCGCGCGATTCTTGAGCCGGCCGTCCTCGAAGAGACTTGCCCGACATTTGATCGTGTTCGTGATGAACGCGTCTTCGCGCCGCAGGTCGATCGCTGCGAGCATCTTGGTGAGCAGTTCGCCGGCCCGCCCGACGAACGGTGCGCCGACGCGATCTTCATTTTCGCCGGGACCCTCGCCGACGACGATCAGTCGCGCGTGGGGGTCGCCGACGCCACAGACCACTTTCGTTCTCGTCGAACCGATCGCGCAGCGACGGCACACGTCGACCTCTGCATGCAGCGCATCGAGCGCTGTGGCGCGGTCGCCATTCATGGCGAAGTCACGGCTCGGCGAACCACGATGATCACGCCGGCGATCAGCGCCACTGCGACCACATACCTTCCGACCAGCGCTGCGCAAAGCGAGTAGTACCAAAGATAGCCGTGGCGTTTGACCCAGTAGAGACGACGGCTGCGCTGACGCCAGCCCAAAACGCCCGCTGCTCCCCACGTCTTCTTCGAGCCGCCCTTCTCGCCCCCATGGACGACGATGCATTGCGGCAGGTAGACGAGGCGCAGGCCGGCGTCGCGCAGGCGGTGCGCAAAATCGATCTCTTCATGGTAGAGGAAGAATCGTTCGTCGAAACCACCGAGCTTCTCGAAGACGGCCTTTCGGATGAACATAGCCGCGCCGATCACGAGGTCGACATCTCGTTCGGACGCGTAGTCCCATCGGCGCAACGCGTAACCGTTGGCTTGCCTGGCGAATACCGGCAGCTCCCCGAGCGCCGAGCTGCGCAAAAACGCTTGCCACCACGTGTCGAACTCGCCGCACGACTCCGCGGCGGTGCCGTCTTCGTTGAGCACTTTGCAGCCGCACATGGCGACGTCGGCATGCGCGTCGAGATACGCGACGGCATTTGCGAGCAATCCAGGCTTGGCGCGTGCGTCCGGATTGAGGAAAAAGAGCAGCGGCGCTGTAGCGCTGCGTGCGCCGATGTTGCAGGCCTTGGCGAAGCCGAGATTGGCCCCGTTTTCGATGATGACGACGCCGGGATACGCCGCCCGCGCGCGCGCGACCGAATCGTCGGCCGACCCGTTGTCGGAGACGATGACCTGCGCGAGCGCAGGATCGGCGATCACTTCCGGCAGTGCGGCGAGCGACCGGAGACAGGCCTCGAGTTCGTCGGCGGCGTTATAGGAAACCACGATGACGGATACGCTGGCCATCGGTCAGCCCGTTCGAGAAGAAAGAACGAGCGCCATTTCTGGCGCTCGTTATTCGACGACGCTGCGTCGGCCGTTAGGAGGCCTTTTCAACCGCCAAGGGGGCGGTCTCGTCCAGTGCGTTGAGGGCGTCGAGGATCATGCTTAGCGGAATGCCGTAACCCTCGCTCACTTGCTCGATCGTCTCGAATTCCGAGATCGCGCAGTTGGAGCATCCTCCGAGATGGAAGTTTGCGAAGACCACTCTAGCACCAGGGTGTAGAGCGAATGCTTCGCCGACCGTAAGGTCTTGGTGAAAACGCGGACTGTCTGTACTGACGGCGACCACCCCCCTTTCCCCGTCGTGCTCGCACATTTGTCTATTGTCTAGCGAGCCGCGGGATTGATACGCGGGAGTATTTCGGGCGGATTTCGGGCCGGACCTTTTTCAATCGCCATTACGGCGTCCCGCGACTCCTCCGCGCCACTCGTCCCGCGAGTGCCACGCATCACGTCGCTTCATGCGTCTGCTGCAATTGCAGCAGCGCCGCTTCGAGTTCGGCGACGCGGCGACGTAAGAACTCGGCTTCGAGATGATCATATGCCGCGGCCGCGCCAATCGCGAGCGACCCGATCGATCGTTGTTCCGTCGGATCGAGCGCCTCGCCGCCGCGGTGACCGGAATATAAGACAAACGCCGCGAGCCGCCGGCGAACCGTCACCGGCAACGCAAGCAATGGCCTGGCGGTCGCGACCGGCAGATCGTCGCGATGCCAATGCACTTCGCGCAAATCGAGCGGCGTCTGATCGGCCGTGAGTTGCAGCAGCAGCGAATCGTCGGGATCGAGCGCGGACGGACTCGTCTCGGGCCACCCGCTGTGGCAAGCGAGTACGGCCCGCCCGTTATCGTCAGTCCGGAAGAGCGCGGCCGCTGTGAGATCGAGCGCGGCCACCGGCTCCTCCACCAACATGCGATCGACGCCGTCGGATGTTTGGGCGTGCGGCAGCGCTCGCGCAATGCGAGCCAATTGCTTCTCAGCCATATGCCGCCGCTTGAACAGCGTGCTGTCGACGAAGTCATTGATCCGCGCGTGAATGGCGTTGAGCCAGAATGCGAACGCGATGGAGACCACGACTTGTATCGCGACCGTGAGCCCCGTTGACGAGAGGCTCTGCCCGATTTCGAAATCGATGAGCCCGAAGGTCGCCACGAGCAATGCGGTGAGCGCCGTGTAGACAACGGCGCGGCTGATGACGAACGAGACATCGATCACGTGATGATGGATGACCGCGTAGGCTATGGTGATCGGCACGAGGAGATTCAAGCACAGCAATAGCCCGATGAACCAATACGGCACCGCGATCGACGAGTCGACATCGAACAAAAAGGCGATGACGAAACTTGGCAATCCGATCGCGAAGCCCATGATCACCCATTTGATCCGCTGGCGGTCGAGGCCGCGCACGTTGAAATACGTGATGAGCAGTGCGGCAAACCCGACGGCGAACACGAGCGATCCCAAGACGACGAACAATCGGAACGCGAATGCGGACGGCACCGCGAAGACGAACGGCATCACCGCTGTCGCGACGCCGATACCGATGAGCAACACGAAGAGCAGCGGCGTCATACGGTTGATCAGCGATCGCCAGCCGACGATCTCTTCGCGCGGAAAGCGCAGCGCAAAGACCAAAAATCCAACATAACCAGCCGCGATGCACACGTTTTCCAACGACTCGTTGACGATGTACGCGCCGGCCGGCAGCAGCGCATTGACTACCGAGTCCGAACCGGGGTTGATGCCGATCGTGTATAGGTAGAGGCCCCACGTCATCGGGCTCGGCCGCAGCAGCACCAGCCCAGCGCCGACCACGATGAAGACGAGCGCGCCGAGGGAGCGCATCACGATCGAGAACTTGTCCACCCCTGAAAGCGATTCGGCGACCGCGGACATGGCCACGACGCGATCACCGCCGGTGGCGTGAACCGGCAGCGCGATGGACGCCCGAGCAAGAAGTGTACGCGTGAGCGGTCCGACGGCGTATCGCCGCAGCTCGAACGGCACCGCATTGAGGTCGAAGTAGTTTCCCGTTCGTAGGCCGGCACGGTCAGCCGGCAGGCCGGGGCTCACGCTCGTCACTTGGCCATCCGGATCGACCGCGTAGCCGAAGGTGCCGAGCGGAACCCAAAGCCGCGCGATGCTAGGCAACACAACTCCGAGCATCCAGAGCCCGAGAAGCAACACCACCAAAAGGCGGCCAAGCGAAAATCCGGGCTGTTCTGTCGGAAGACGCCTCAACATGTCGAGTCACCCTCGATCGTGAGAGCGAAGACTTTTATCGCGGGCTCAAATCTCTTGAGGTTCAACCGTTCCGGGCGCACCAACGGGCTCCTGCGCAGACACAGGGTTTCCGGTCGAAGCTCCTAAAATTGAGCGCGTTCAAGGAGGGTCGTTTTATGGCGATGCCCCATCCACGTATTATGATGATCCCGTTCGGCGCGGTCGTTCTGGTGTCGAAAACCGGCGCTCACGCAACGGTGGATATCTACTCGACGAAAAAAGCCATCGAGAAACTCCACCCGGCACTTTCCAGTTTAGGCACCGTGATCACGACTAATGACGATCTTCCCTCGACCGGAATATATAAAAGCACCGGACCGCCGGCCGTGATCGCCAAGAAAACCATCAAGGTCAACAAGAAACACAAGGCATACATGGTCCCGAAGACCGTCAAGTCGGCGGCGAAAAAACTTGTGCCCGCCGGCGATTTCACGAAGCCGATGAAGCACGGTTGGTACTACTGGCTCGAACCCGGATAGCGAACCACTCGTCCTTTCATTTCTCCGTCTCGATAGAATGTGAGAGATCGACATGGCGATGCCCCATCCCGGCATGTTTATACTCCCTTTTGGCTGTGTTGTCTGCCAACGACTGACGAAGTCGGGAACGTCGGTTGAGATCTACTTGGACGCTGATGAGATACGGGCGCTTCATCCGGCGTTCAAATCGCCTCCGCCGCCAGCCGTGGACCTTGCCAGTATGATCACGAACGTTCAAGATGATCCGAACGCCATGGACCCCGTCGACGGAAACGTCTCTGTTCTTGGATTCGCTAATGTTCGGCTGAATGGAAAGATCCCGCCCAATTATCAATACCCGTATCAGGCTTACCGGCTTCACTCACGTGCTTCTGCGAACGCTTCGCCCAAGCCGGTTCCCGTTGCAGCCGATCCCTACGTTGTAATGGAGTCGAATTGGCTTTACTACCTGTTGCCGAGTGGCGTCACAGTCGCTCGAAATAAGATCCAGAAAAAAAACCGGCAAGAAGAATAGTGTACGCCGCGCGGGAACGCGGAGTGTCGCATTCGAATTTTGGCGACATGCGCACATACGTCACGTTGCTTGTTTTATGCTTTGCCCTAGTTGGGGCCGCCGCCGGCGCGGACGCAGCGGCGCCCATGACATTGTTCGTGGATGCACGCGACGCCACGCACAATATCTTGCACGTCAAGATGGAGATTCCAGCGCAGCCCGGCCCACTCACGCTCGTCTATCCCAAGTGGATTCCCGGCGAGCACGGGCCGACAGGGCCGATCAGCTCGCTCGCTGCATTGCGCATCACGGCGAATGGCGCAACGGTGCCCTGGCAACGCGATTTCGTCGACTTCTACGCGTTTCACATGGACGTGCCACAGGGTGCGTCGACGCTCGATGTCTCCTTCGATCAGCTGATGACGCCGCAGGATCCGATGGCGACGCCCAATCTGATGATCCTGAATTGGAATCGAGTGCTGCTGTATCCGGGTGGGAGCCGCTCGGACGACGTGAGCGTCGTGCCGAGCATCGAACTCCCCGCCGGCTGGCAATTCGGCACGGCGCTCGCGGGCGCTCGGCGCACGGGCGACACCGTCGCGTTCGATCGCGTAACGTTGACGACGCTCGTCGATTCGCCGCTTGACGCCGGACGTTACTTCCGCAGGATCACGTTGCTGGAATCTGCCGGGTATTCGAACGAGATCGACATCGTCGCGGATCAACCGCGCGATCTCGACATCGCACCCGGCATCATACAGGACTACAAGAATCTCATCGGCGAAACCGACGCGCTGTACGGGGCGCGCCATTGGTCGGATTATCACTTCCTGCTGTCACTCAGCGATACGATTCCGTTTCAAGGGATCGAACATCATCAGTCGAGCGACAATCGCGCGTCGGACGACTATCTGACCGACGCCGACGCGCTCAAGAATGCGCCCGACTTGCTGCCGCACGAATTTTCGCATTCGTGGAACGGCAAGTACCGCCGGCCGGCGGATCTCACGACGCCGGACTATCAGCAGCCGGAGAAGACCGACCTGCTTTGGGTCTACGAAGGACTGAACCAGTATCTGGGCGACATGCTCTCCTTTCGCAGTGGCCTCGTCGACGCTGCAGAGTACCCGGAATATCTCGCGCACCTTTACGGCCAATTGGACTACGAGCCCGGCCGGCTGACGACGCCGCTCGTGGACACGACGATCTCTGCGCCGTATCTCTATCTCGCTCCGAACGACTGGGCTTCCCATCGCCGGACCTCCGGCGATTTCTACACCGAAGGCGAGTTGGTGTGGCTTGCGGCCGACGCGATCATCCGCACGCGATCGCACGGCGCGAGATCGCTGGACGATTTTGTGAAGGCCTTTGACGGCCAGCGCACTACGCCGCCGATGGTCGTTACCTACTCGCGCCAAGACGTCGAGAACGCCTTGAACGCGGTGCAGCGCTACGATTGGTCTGCCTTCTTCCAAAAGTATGTGTACGAAGTCGCTCCGCATCCCGTGGCGTTAGG
>DATBOZ010000161.1:0-13553 GCA_036561585.1 Candidatus Eremiobacteraceae bacterium
CTTTGTTGTCATATGGAACCGAAAAGGAATTATGGAAGTGCGATAAAGCGTACTAGCGGTAACGCAAGAATCGGCCATCTGTAATTCGCATGTATGGGGTCAGGGTTCGAGTCCCCTCACCATTGAATCTCGCGTCTTGTAAGGGATTGCGGGTTTTCGTTTTTCGAACCGTAGAGGTCGATCACTAGACGTTTTATCTTGGCGGGTTGCCGCCGCAGAGCGACCGCAAGGAATGCTGCGCAGCTGCGTCCGGCTGCTGGTCGACCGCGCGATTGTACTTCGCCGAGTACGCCGTCGAACCGTACATCGTCACGATCTGTTCCGCGATGACCTTAGTATTTGTCGCGTCGAATGTGTACGTGAGATACGTCGCCGGGTGCTTGCCGCAGATGGTCGTCTGCTCGATCGGTTTCATCGTCACGCCGTCGTATTGAGCCTGGATATACGCGATCTCTTTCGAGACGATGTCCGCCAAGTCGCCGCTGATAGTCGTCGCCTGCGCGCTCACGTTTTGCGAGTAGATCGGGTCGCCGCTGTGCAGCCAGATGCCGAGACCATCTCCTATGGCCCCGATGTGCCGCCACCCGGTGGGCGGGTCAAAGATGAACTGGGTCGACGCGGCCTTTGAAGGCGACGGTTGCGGAGTCGCGACGTCGGCATGAGCCGGATATATCGCCGCACCGGTCATAGCTGCGAACAGACAGACGCAAAAAATGATTCGTATGCTGTGCATGCCGAGGCTGTTTAGATGCGCGCCGCAATTATCCCGGTGCGCTTGACGGCCAGCGAAATCACGTCAGGCGTGGTTCCACGCGTCCTCGTAGAGCACGTCGCTTGGGTCGATCTCGTGTGCTTGTGATTGAATTCCAGCGAACAATCCGTCGACGGCCCAGGCGGTGACGTGCAATGTCGCGCCTTTGAGCCCGGCGATGCACATGCGGTTCTCCAACTCCGGTCCGCTGAGCCATCCTCCACCCTGACCGTTTCCCTTGAGCGTCTGATTGACTTCCGGGCAGAAGGTCGACACCGGCGAATAATCGATGACGACTGTGACGTCTTTCTTCACGTAGAGTTGATTCAAGGTGGAGATGGTGGCATACGTATACCGAGCGGTGACGACGACGTGCCCGGATTCGTGATGACCGAAAAACGAATAGCCGATAGATCCGTCGTCGACCTCACCGGAGCCACGGTCGGGCCACCCGAGCGTCGGCATGCTGACGATCGGGCGCAAGAGCAGACACACGATGCCGTTTCCCTTGCCTTTGCCGACACTTAGCCCCGCGATGCTATCGCTCTGCAACACGCCCTTATCGATTCCGAAAACATTGCCGGGAGGATCGCACGGAGAATTGGCGTCGCCGTCGTCGTTGTTGCCGCCGGATCCGCCGCTACCGCCGTTATTGTTGCCGCCGCTACCGCCTCCGCCGCCGCCCCCGTCTCCGGGCGTTCCTCCGGGATTCGGCTGCCCGCCGTTGCCACCAGGTGCGGGGCCGGGATTAGGCGCGCCCCCGCTTCCCGGTCCCGATCCAGGACTCGGCGGCCCCCCGCCCGGTGCTCCAGATCCCGGAGCGCTTCCCGGTTCCGGTCCCATCCCCAGCGCCTGTGATGCGGAACCCGGATATCCCGCGTCACCGCCGGGATCGAACGGCCAAAAATCGGGGAGCAAGCTCGCGACGTCGCCGCCATCCTTTCCTCGGCGTCCGGCGCGCGCTCCGATCGAATCGCGCCGGGCCGTGATCGCTTGCGGCGTCACCCGGATCTCGAAAACCGCCGGATTCAAGTAACCGCCCCTGTCGATCAGACGCGCGTACACGCCCGGCTTGAGGATGCTCCAAGGAGTCGGTGCCAGATCGGCGGGGACGCGCGGCACGTCGATGTTCGCGAACTCCGCACTGATTTGATCGAAGTTCGTCGCGTTGGCCACGATCTCGTCGCGTATGGCGCGCACTTCCTCGATCTCTTTGCCGACGGGTCCCAATTGGCTCAATGCTTGATCGAAGGACGGCGCACCGGGGATCTTCCCCGAGATCTGCTGCCACTTCTGCTGCAAATCGTCGAGGAAGCTGGACTGCATCCGCGATTTGAAGTCGGGCAGCGCCTTGTCCACCAGCCGCTGCGCGCGTAGCGGCAGCTCGGAGTACTTCATCCCTGCGAGCATCGACCACGTGAGGATCTGCACGTCGTGCTTGTCGTACCCTTCGCCAGTCCGCGCGAAGAGTGCCGTTGCGATGTCGGCCCAGCGACCTTGGATCGGTGTGAGTCGAAACTTGCTCCGCGCCGGCGGATGCACGTGGGCGAGCATGCAATACGCCATGACTCGGATCGAATAGTCGCCAGGCGGAAAATCGACCGTGCCGTCGTGCGCCTTCGCGAACAATCGCTGGACCACGGTCTGAGAGACCGGGTTGAACGGGTGCCCCGGAAGCGTCGGCGTGATCGGGAATTCGGCATCGGCGCTCGTGCGCAAGGGCTGATCTGCGAAGAACACGTCGCCCATCTGCTTCACGAGTTCGCGCGAGATCAACCCGGTCGTCGCCTGCTTCACCGTGGGGATAGGCGGCACACCGGGGATTCCGGGAAGGCCCGAACTGCGGGCGCGCGCCGGACCGATCGCAAGCAGCAGGCCGCAGACCGCGGCTATCGCAACAAAACGCGCTCGCTTCCCCATGGTCATTGCCCTCCGTCGAGAATCCGTCTCACGCGATTCAGCACGAGCGCTTCATGCTTTGAATTCTGCGTCCGAGCCGTGTTCGCTCCTTAGATCCATGGTAGCTGATGGGCGTCCCGGCGGCGTCCAGCGAGCGCTCTAGGCGTCTACGCCACCGAATGCCGCGTAACGAGCGTCGATCGTGATGTACGGGACGTAGCGGAAATCGCGAATGAGCAAGATGCGGCCTCCGCTCAGTTCGAGCAAGACGAAGTATGCGGGCTCCCGGCTCGTTGGCGAATTGAAGATCGCAAGCACTGGAACGCCTTCGACGAAGCCCGCTTCCGCACGGAGGTCTTCGGTCTTGATGTACGCGGCGTAGCGATCGTAGTATCCCGCATCCACCGCACGTTGATGCTGCACGCGCGAAACGACTTCGAGCCGCGACTCCGCTGCTAGGAGTGCGCGAAGCTCGTTCCAATTGCGGGCGTTGAAGAGATCGGCGTACCGCCGCAAAGTCATCAGCGTTTCGCCGGCGACGGGTTGCGCCGGTTCCGCAAAACGTGCGCGTGGTGTCCGCGCGATGTTCGCGCGTGCCCTCGATAACGCGGCCTTGACGGCGCCGACCGTCGTACCCATCGTGTGCGCGGTCTCCTCGAGCGATTGTCCGAGAACGTCTTTGAAGATCGCGGCGCTGCGCTGCGTCGGCGGGAGTTCTGCGAATACCGTCAGCGCCGCTTCCACGAGTGCGGGATCGACGCCGGATTCTTCGGGCTCTGCGCGATCCGGCACGTCGGCAACAGGCTCTACGTGTTCGCGTTCGTAGCGTTTGATATAATCCACGGCCGTGTTATGAGCGATCCTGAAGAGCCAGGGTCTGAGATTGGGCGGCTGCACCATCTGGCCCAGAGCGTAGTACGCTTTTGCTAAAGTCTCTTGAACCACGTCTTCGCCGTCGAAGATCGATCCGGTCATTCGCGCGCAGTACCGATGGAGCTCGGGACGAATTGCGTCGACGAGCTCCATGAATTGGTCGCGTGCCTCGACCATCGCCGGCAACAGTGCGCGCGCCTGATCTTCCATCTTCATCCCAACGGTTCGACGCCTTCACCGGTCACCCCGATTGCGGTGTCGCCTTCCAGCGACGCTTGAGAAAGTCCGCCGCGGAAGCGTCTGAGTAGCGCCGCGATCCAGATCACCGTTCCGGCGCCGGCCCCGCTCGCGAGCGGGACCAAAACCTCTTCCACGGGCATCGCCATGATGTGCGCAAGAACGATCATGCCAGTATCTTCTGCGCAGCATCGACGACGTCGCTCCACGTGCCGCTTTGCTCGACTCCGTACGAGTCGTGCCAGTTCCACCATTTGTAAGGCTCAGACTGCGGATAGCCTTCGGGTGAAACTTCCCAGCTCTCTTGCCGCCCGAGGGGCGTGATGTCGAGGTAGCTCCACGTGCTTCCCAGCGCCTCGTCACCGCGGTTGTCGAGGAAGTATGTGCGATACACGCTGTTGCCGTCGCGGAAGAAGACGTTGGTGCCGTGCCATTCGTCAACGCCGAAGTCGGCGTCGAAACCATCGGCAATCGTATACCACGGCATCGTCCAGCCCATCCGCGCCTTCAATCGTTCGATGTCGGGCTGCGGAGCGTGCGAGATGTTCGCGAAAGTAGTGTCTCGTGCGTGGAGGTGTGCAACGTGCGCGACCTGATCGGCCATCAAAGAGCACCCGCGACAGGCATGCTCTGGCCAGCCGTACACGCCGGGTTCGAAGAACGCGCGATAGATCACCAGTTGGCGGCGCCCTTCGAACAAGTCGAGGAGGCTGACGTTGCCCTTGGGTGAATCGAACGTATAGTTTTTTTCGACCTTCATCCAGGGCATGCGGCGCCGCTCCGCGGCGAGCGCGTCGCGGGCGCGGGTCGACGCTTTTTCTTTGACCAGCAGTTGCTGGCGGGCGGTTTCCCACTCTCCCGGTGACACGACGGGAGGTGCGTTCTTCAGGCGGTCAGTCATATAATATCCCCTTCAATAACTCGGTGCTGTCATGAAGACGATTGCGCTCGCCCAAAAGATACGGGTAACTCTGTCACGCTCGCTTTCGCGAGGGGTTGTCAGAGCGGTCCAGAATTGAGGAGGCGCGCTTCCTAACACACAGCAGGGCACGTGTGCGCTTACACAAGCCCGCGGAGGTTTTTTTATGTCTCGTGTTGCTCTTGCCTTAGCCTTGCTCGCCGTCGCGCTTCCGATGAAGGCGGCTGCCGCTCAATCCTGGGAAGACTTGTCGAATCAGACCGCCGAACGCGCTCTTGCCACAGCGCCGCTGGTGTCCAATCCGATCCGAGTGCTCTACGCTCCGGTGAACGCTCGCCCCAACGCGACACTCAGTCTCATCACCAACTACGTCGCGGCCGGACCGGCCCAGGGCGGCGTTCCCTGCTTTTCGTGTGTGAACGGCGCGCAGAGCGCGTTCAACGTCGGATTGACAGGGCCGTACAACTACGTCACCGTGAACACCGTCTGGCAATACACGACGGCGATGACGGACATCAGCTTACCCAATCCGTCGCAGTGCAAGTTTGCATGGGCGATCACTTCAGGTTCAACGAAGATCGACTCGTTCTCCGCCAAGCTCGGCATCACGGCACCCGGCGGGTACATCTACGGGGTCAATCGCAACCCGCCGAGCCCGGCGTTTCACGGTCTGGCATTGCTCACCGCCAAAGTGACCTGCGGAACGGCGTCCGACAAGGTCACGACGAAACTCGTCTTCCAATAGAGCGCTCCGCCCGCGTGCGGGACCGAAGCCGCTTTGACCCGTCGCTTGACTTGATCTTGTGCGCCGCTCGCGCGATCCAGCACGTTGAGCGACGCATCCGGCCCAGAAATTCCGGGCCGTTACCGGCTTAGCGCGATACCACCGCCTCCTCCCGCTATGCCGAAGGTTTGGATCGGTTTGTTGCCGCCCGGTGCATAGACCGACATCTCATCTAGGCCGTTACCGCTTGTCTCCACGTACATTTCGCCATTGGGATCGACGGTGAACGCCGCTAATATGTTTTGTACCGGGATCTTCCGAAATGGCTTGGTAGAATTCGGCGGGTAGACGGTAATTTTTTGGACGCCCGCCGCACTTCCCGATCCCACGTACAGATTTCCGGCTCTGTCGACCGAAATTGTTCCTCCGGTAGCATCCTGCAAGTTAAGGTCGGTGAAGTTATGGGAATTTGGCGCGAGGCGATAGACCACACCCTTTTGAATGTAGACGCTTTCGCCGACGAGGAGCGCACCCGTCGAATCGAATGCGAGACCCGACAAGCGCGAGGCCGCGGGATGGGGTATGGTCAGGGTCTGCGCCGGGTTAAGCTTCCCCTTTGGATAGATCTCGAGAAAGAATGAATCGTTAGCCATTCCGGCAACGTAAACGTTTCTTTGCTTATCGGCAGCGACGTATTCGCAGTTGACGATGCCGTTGACGATCGTGCGAAACGGGTTGGACGCGCCCTGCTTGTACTCCGGAAGGCTCGTCTGGGGCGACCCGCCTGGGAGGTTCACGGCGTATAAAATGTTACCGTTATCGACCCAGATTCCACCCGGTTTCGAGACGCCATTCGTAATGGTTTGCATGATCGTCGGGTTGGAACCGGTAGAGTAGACAAATACATTTCCAGCATTATCTGCGACGTAGAGCTTCTGCGTGGATCTAATGGAGAGATTCGCTCCTCCCATTTTGCCCACGGCACCGATGGGCGGAGTCGTGAACGCCGGACCTGCGCCGCCGCATCCAGCCGCGAAAATTACGAGCATTATAGCCGAGCCGAGGACGCGGGTGACGCCCGGGTTGATGCGATACATGAGACGTACCTCCAACCAGCATCAAAATCGTGAACCTCGCGTGGAGGGCTTCAATACTCTCAGACGTCTCTGAAGAAAGCGTGAATTCGAAGAAGTTCAATACGGCGCACTGTAGCGCTGGTGCGGGCGGGAGAACCGAACATCCGGCAGCTTTGCTTCATTGAGCACAGGATCGACGATCTGCCGGACCGCTTTGCAATTCCGGCGGCTCTACGGTGTGATCTCGAAGACAACGCCGAAGTTGTGCGTGCCGCCTCCCCACGCCGTTCCGAACAAATGCCCACGTTGATCGATCACCACGCCGTAGGGATAAGCGCCATCGGGCCCCTGAAAACTGTGCAGGACGCGGTACTTCCATTGACCGTTGCGCTGCGGTGACAGTTCGTAGACCTCACCGCAGTAGTAGGCGCCGCATACGTTGCCTCCGTTGGCGACGCCGTACAAATTGCCGGATTTGTCGAATGCCAGGTCCCCCCAAGGAAACGCACCGATCTTCAAGTCGGGAAATCCGTAGAGCAGCGTCTCTTTCCATTCGCCTGTAGCTGTAGGCGTGAGCTTGAAGATCTCGCCTTGCGCGCGCGGACCTCCATAGATCGTCGTTCCATACGCGCTGCCAGACGAATCCAAGAGAAGCCCGCTCCACGGGTAGAGTCCGTCGGTCTTGAAGGCCCCGAAACGGTGAAGGACATGATAGCGCCACGTTCCTTTCCCCGCACGCCTCATCTCAAAGGCGGCGCCGCAGCCGTTCGTGCCCGGACACGAATAGCCGCCGGCATAGTCGGTGCCGTAGAGGTTGCCAGCAGAATCCCAAGTGAATTGCGCGCGAGGATAGGCTCCGTCGAAGCAACTACTCCCTGGACAAAAAGTGTAAAGATCGGTGTACTGCCAGCCGCCGGCCTCGGGCGACAGCTCTCCGATGGTCGTTGTGTAGTTTGACGGCACGCCGAGTTCGCCGTAGAGATTACCCTTCTCATCCGCGATGACGCCGCTAGAGGACGTGGCGTACCCGTGATAGATCAGGCCGAAGCCCCAACCTGGCGGATTCGATGTCAGTTGGAAGATCCAGTTGTCGCCGGGGATACTGCTGACGCCGATGCTCCCATAGAGATTTCCGTGCGCGTCGAAGGCGACCGGTCCGTCGAGGGCCCCGGTATCGAAAAAACTGCTGATATTGACTGCGACGCTTTCGGTCCATGAGTCGCGTGCATCGCGGGTCATCTCGTACACCACACCGCATGGTCCGCTGCAGAGTTGGGAAGTCCCGATGCCGCCCCCGGCCGGCCCGAAGAGGTTGCCGTGGACATCCAGAACGGGCGTGGCGACCGGTGGACCTCCGTTTGGCCCACCGATACCGAACTTGCCGTCGAAATTGTACAACACCCGATACGTATCGGCGACAGCGGTCGCCGGCGTGGTGGGGGCAAAGAGTGCGATGGCCAACGCCGCTGCGAAGAGTCCGACCTTCGTCGAATGCGACCGAGAATGGTTCTTCATTTCAGACCAAAAGCGTACAGGTAGCCGTCGTCCGAATCGACATACAGCACGCCATTTTCCACGACGGGCGATGATCCGATGCTGCCGGTACGATAGCTCCACAGTTTAGCGCCGCTGACGGCGTCGAGCGCATACGTGTTGCCGTCGAACGATCCGACGTAGACCACACCGTTTGCCACCGCAGGCGACGATTCGACGATGTCTCCAGTGGCGTAGGTCCAGAGCACCTCGCCAGTCTTCGCTGCCAGTGCGTACAACTTGCCGTCGTCCGCGCCGAAGTAGACGACTCCATTCGCGACCGAAAATGACGTGTCGACGTTAGCGTTGATGTTTCTATTCCACAGCACTGCACCGGTGTTAGCGGCGAGCGCACATATCGCATGCACTCCACCGCCGAAGACCACACCTCCCACCACCGTTGGCAAAGCGTCGCAACCTGAGCTCGAAGTCCAAACCAAAGTACCGTCTTTGGCCTTCACCGCAAAGTCGCCGCCGTACACGACACCATTCGCGAAAGCGGCGGCAAACGTGACGTAGCCGCCGTTGGAATAGTTCCATAGCTCCGCGCCGCTCTTCGCGTCAAGAGCGTACAACTTGTCCGATCCGATGAACACTTTGCCGTCGGCGACGGTGGGCGCGGCGAATACGAGGTCGCCGGTGCTATGACTCCACAACTTCGCGCCGGTCGCCGCATCGATTGCATAGATGTTGAGATCCTCGGCGCCGACGTAGAGCACGCCGTTCGCAACCGCGGGTGACGACGCCACGAACGCGCCCGTCTTGTAGCTCCACAGAATCGCGCCGTCATCGGCCCGCAGTGCATAGACGTATGGACGGCTGGATCCGACGTAGATCACGTCGTTGACAATGGCCGGAGACGAGTAACCGCCCCCCGTTGCCCGCCGCCACTTCAGTTGCAATCGTCCGACGGTTTTCGGACTGAGCGCCGTTTCGTTCGGATTCCAGCGCGCCATATTCGTCCGGTGGAATTCCGACCAATCGGCGCGTGATTCAACTGGGGGTGTGAAACCGGTCAAGGCAAGACCAAGCGCGAGCGCGGCGGCCGGAACGAACATCTCGGAGCCTCCAAGATCACAGACTAGCTCGATGCTACGACCATTTCGGCCCTGGTGCTAGAGTCGAATGTCTCCAGCGGCCCTTAACCCTGCGGCGATTCGTTACTCTCGTTCTAGCGCCACTTGCAGCGCGCGCAGATGGCTGCGGCTCACCCGATGTTCCGAACCGTCGCGCAGGCGCACGTCGTACTCGCCGGAGTCGTTCAACACCAAAGCGCGGACGCGATCGATATTCACGATGGTCGAACGATGGACGCGGCGGAACGCGGAGGCGTGCAAATCTTTTTCCAGGTCGGCCATGCTGCGGCGAATGAGGTGCGTCTTTCCGCCGGCGTGCAGACGCGAGTAGTAATCGGACGCTTCGATCCAGTCGATTTCCGCGATGTTCACAAAGGTGATCCCGCCGATGCTCTTGATCGCGAGCCGTTGCACCGTGCGCGGCGCCGCGCGGCTGGCGGCAATCCGTTCCTTGGCGCGTTTCAGCGCAATCATGAAGCGCGCGCGGTCGAACGGTTTGAGCAAATAGTCGAGCGCGCCGACCTCGAAGGCTTGGATCGCGTACTGGTCATAGGCGGTCACGAAGACGATCGCCGGCGGCACATTGCCGCCTAGCATTTCGAGGACATCGAAGCCGCCACACTCGGGCATCTCGACGTCCAAAAAGACAAGTTCGGGACGCAACCGCCGGATCTCCGCCAACGCCTCGATGCCGGAACCGCACTCACCTGCCAGCGCCACCTCAAGATCGACGCGCAACTCTGCGACGACGCTGCTGCGCGAGAGCGGCTCGTCGTCGACGACGAGGGCGCGGATCATCGTCTGGCTCACGCCCGCACGTCGAGTGCGCCGATCGCGCGGAGCGGAATTCGAATCGCCACCTCGACGCCGCCGCCGTTACGATTGCGTATGTCGAAGCTCGACGCGTCCCCATACAGACTGCGAAGACGCCGGCAGACGTTGGCGATGCCGATGCTCTGTTCGCGCTGGTTCCAGTCGTCGGGCAGGCTTGGGCCGTCGTTTGCGACATAAAGATCGAGCGTATCGCCGGAGGCTGTGGCCTCGACTCGCACGGCACCGCCTTCCTTGCGTTTGGCAATCCCGTGCTTTACGGCATTTTCCACCAGCGGTTGCAGGATCAGATTGGGAACTGCGGCATTCTGCAGTCCGTCCTGCATCTCGATGTCGAGCCGCAGCCGGTCGGTGAAGCGCGTCTGCTGGATCGTCAGATACTGTCGCGCGAACTCCATTTCGTCGCCCAGCGATACTTCTTGGCGATCTGCGCCCGAGAGCGTTCGTCGCAAGAAGTCGCTCAGTTGCACAATTGTCTGGACGGCCGCGTCGGCGCGTCCTTCGCGAATCAGTCCTGCTACTGCGTTGAGCGTGTTGAATAGGAAGTGCGGTTCGATTTGGCTGCGCAGCGCGAGAAGTTGTGCCTGCGTGAGTTGCTTGTTCAGCTGCGCGACCTCCGTTTCACGCGCGGAAATACTGGCGCGCGACTCGATCAGCCAGTGGCTGAGAAGCACGCATGCATAAAGCGCTACCGTGGCCATCAGGTTTTCGTAGAAATCGGTCGGCCACTGCGGGGTCCAGTGCGGGAATTGCGGTGCGTATGGCTGGACGCGCAGGGTCAATTGGTAGGACCATGCGGTGTAGGCAAGTCCGATACCGAGTGCGGCCAGCGCGTGAGCGCTCCACGCGAGTGCGGGCTTGACGCCGCTGAGGCGGTCGGCGAGCCGCACGATGAACAGCGAGCCGACCGCCCAAGGCAGCCAAGACAAGACCTCGATCGCGAACAACGTCGCCCAGTTGTGTTGCATGCCTTCGGCATGCATGAAGCCGACGGTTCTGGCCGCATCGGCGAGGGCGAACGCCAGCCACGCGACGGGGATCCACAGCTGGGGGGCGAGCCGGAAATGAACGTTTCGCGCGAGCATTTTCGATTGTTATCTTAACTGACGGCGACGCAAGTGGATAGCTCCATGCAGCCAACGCCTGGAATCGTGCAGGGAACGGCCTCGCCGCAGGCGGGTGCGCGATGCGAGAATAGAGATATGATTGCGGCTACGGTCGTTCATCTCACCTTCGAGGCGAACTATCGCAAACCCGCGCCGGAGAAAGACCGCTCTAGGAGGTCACATGAGAAACGTCACCTCTCTTGCTCTTGCCTCATTGCTTGCATCGTGTGCCGTTGCGTACGGTCAAGCGTCGCAGGCCGACACGTATCCAACAACGATGGCGCCGATCGCGAAATATTTGCTGCCGAGCGCCGCCGTCGAAATCGCCTTGGCTCGCACCGCGGCGCCGCCGTCGGTCTCGGCCGATGCCGAGGTTCTCGTGCTAACCTCCACCGGGTATGTCGTTGCGGATAAGGGCAGTAACGGCTGGGTCTGTCTTGTCGGTCGCTCGTGGACGGCCGGTCTCGATGATCCCGAGTTTTGGAACACGCGTGGTCTCGGCCCGGGGTGCCTCAATCCCCCGGCCGTGCGAAGTGTACTCCCGCAGTACCTCGCGCGGACGCAATGGGCCATCGCGGGTGCCACGCGCGAAGAGATCGCCGCGAAGTCGAAAGCCGCCTACGCTGACCACCAATTCACCGACCCCGCATCCGGATCGTTTGCGCTGATGATGTCTAAGGAAGGCTACCTACTTGGTGCGGACGGACCGTGGCATCCGCACGTCATGCCGTTTATTGCGTACGACCAAATGAACACATGGGCCGCGGGATTCAAGGGGTCGCCGATCGACGGGCCCTCGTCAATCACGTATTATCGCCAGTACGAGCCGGTGACGATCGCTATTCCCGTGACGTTTTGGTCCGACGGTTCGCCGGGGCCGCGAATCAAGAGTTGACGGGAGCATGAATCGATCGACGTTCACCGCGCTCATCGGCGCCTTCACCGGAATGCTGGCAACGAAAGCGTTCGCCGCGGACTCGGCCGGGTCGCATGCGACGCCGCGCAGCGTACAGCGCGTCGCGATGGTCATCTACCCGGGAATGACTGCGCTCGACATGATCGCGCCCCAACTGATCTTCGCGGTGCTCGGGAACACCGACGTCCAGCTCGTATGGAAAGATCACAAGACCGTGCTCAGCGACACGGGCGTACCGATCGTGCCGACGGCGGCGTTTGATGAGGTCGCGAATGGGCTGACCGTGCTGTTCGTGCCCGGAGGCGGTGGACCAGACGTCTATCCCTTGATGAACGATCCGAAGGTCGTCGGCTTCCTACAACGCGTCGGCCCGAGTGCGGAATATGTTACGAGCGTTTGTACCGGTGCGCTCTTTCTCGGTGCGGCCGGCTTGTTACGCGGATATCGCGCAACCACGCATTGGGTCTTCCACGACTTGCTCGCAACGCTTGGTGCGACGCCCGTTTCCGATCGCGTCGTCGTCGATCGCAATCGCATCACCGGCGCCGGCGTCACCGCTGGTCTTGACTTCGGACTGCGGATGGCTGCGAAGCTCCGTGGCGATGACGACGCTCGTGTGCTCCAACTGCTGTTCGAGTACGATCCGCAACCGCCGTTTCGCGGCGGGTCCGAGGCGAAGGCCGGTGCGAAAGTCGATCGTGAGGCTCGGGCGGCCTTCGCGCCTCTCGTCGCATCGGCAAAAAAGAATGCCGTCATCGCCCGTACGCGCCTCGCTCTCTAAACGCAAGCAGCTGTAGTGCCGACCTACATGGTCGGCCATCGAGAAGTCGCATACTCGTTTGTGCCCAACCAAATCAGCAGGACGCCTCTGGTCAGCGTTTGCGCGGCTTCGCGCTGGTCGCACCTGTCGTCAGCTTCGTCGCCCGGGTAAAGAGATTTGGCGCGGCGATATGCTCGCAAAAGGCGCCGAATATCTTTGTTGGACCACGCCACTTCAGCACATCGACCCGACGGAAAAGGGTGGCGTCCGTTCGTAGCGTGGCCAGTTTCTTGAAGAGCAGCGCACGGGCGCGGCGCTCGCCGAGGACGCTACGTGGAAAGCGCTCGAGCTTGCCGTATCGGTTGAGCAACGCCGTCGCACTTTTCGGTCCGATGCCGGCGATGCCCGGGTAGCCATCCGCGCTGTCCCCGACAAGCGCAAGGTAATCTGGGATCAGCGTGGGCGGTACGCCAAATTTCGCCACCACGCCGTCGGCATTCCGGACAGCTTTTGTTTTTCGATCGTAGACTTGGACGACGCGGTCGCCGCGCACGCACTGCGCGAGGTCCTTGTCGGGTGTCCAGATGAAGACTCGCTTCACGCGGCGGTCTTTGGCCGCGATGGTCGCTGCGGAAGCGAGTGCGTCGTCGGCCTCGAGCTCGATCATGGGCCACACGGCGACCCCCATCGCCGCGAGACCGTCTTCGAGCGGTTCGAACTGCGCAAGCAACGCGCGTTCGACACCGTCGCCCGTCTTGTAGTCCTCCCAGAGCGCGTTTCGAAAAGATTTGATGATGTGATCGGTGGCGACGCCTACGTGCGTCGCGCCGTCATCGATCATCTGCAATACGG
>DATBOZ010000162.1:0-7470 GCA_036561585.1 Candidatus Eremiobacteraceae bacterium
CAAGGGCGTTATGGCGGTCGCGTCACGATCGAGCCGATCTCGTTTGTCCCCGATCATAACTGGGGATTCGACCACGTCATGGCGGCCGCGCGGGATTCAGCGCACATTGCAGCTGCGCGTCTCGCGCGATTCAACGGCGCGGGTTCGGTCTCAGACGCATATGGATTCTACGATGGCGGACCGTGGATCCAAATGCTGCAGCGCGATGACGGGTACGATAGCCCTCCTCCGTTTGTTCCATATCTGACCTTCATATCCGATTCGGCTGTCCGCGAGCGCGAAAAAGGCGCATGGCCGGGAATGATCGATGCGATCGTGCATGCGACTCCCGTATTTGTCGGTCACAATGTCACTTCGGGTCCGAACGCAGACCTTTCGCGTCCGGCGAATGCGTCTCGTTTCCTCGGCGACGACCTGGGCGGACTCACGGCGCCTCCGGTGCGGGTGACCGTGAGCGCGGACCGGCCCGAAGTGTACGCGATCGGTACGGTTTCGCGCGAGGACGCCGAAAAGGCGGGCGTCGATCCGGACGCGCTCGCGATCACTGTCGCGGCACAAAGTGCTCGAGCATTGGCGTCGCAGCTCGGCGAAAAAACGCGATCGTTGTCGCTGGTCGCGAACTACGACGAGCTGACGTCGCGTTGGAACCAGACGCTTGTCTCGGACGGCGTCGCGCTGACCGTGGCCGATGAACCGCATGCGTCGTGGCACGCGATCGCGGCAGTAACGCCTTCGCCGTTACCGGCGAGGACGCGAAGAGTGCCTAACATGTTGATTCAAGCGACGGCGCCGCCGCCGGTGCCCGTGGCGGTGCCCACTCCGGGAGGTCGTCCGGCGCCTACGCCAACGCCCGACCTCGCCCCCATCGACGTGCCCGATCCTACGGACCAGCTGACCGTCGCCGCCGATGTGGCGTTCGCGCCCGTGGCGGATGAACTGCGGGTCTCGGTAGCGTTCGACCGCGGAGCGCTAACCCCGGAAGACTTGTCCAATACCCATGTGCCGGATCCCGAAGTCGTGCGTCGCTTGCTGCTTGCCTTCCCTGGCGTTGAAGACGTCGCGGTTCAAGAGTCAAACGACGCGATGCTGCCGATCGGCTATCAGTTCATTGCGCGCACGATCGAAATCGCGCGCATTGCAACCGCGGTCAACGCGCTGCAATCGCAGTATGCCGGGCTAAATCCCTCGACCAAATTCAACGCGACGGTCGTGGCGAGCAGCTGCACCGATCTAGTGCTCCGCGCGCAGCGCGCAGCGGTGAACTCTGCAATGCGAAAAGCTGTGACGAATGCCAAATCGAGCGGAGTGGAATTACGCCGATTAGTGCTTGCGATCGCCTATCCGCCGATCACCGGCGATTTCTGTCAGTCCAAAGCGCTGCCCGACGCGACGTATCGCGCAGACGACGACTCGCTCCGTACTCCGTCGAAGAAAACGATAACGATCGATGTCCCCGTAAAATTGACGTTTCGAACGCGGCCGATCCATCCCACAGCGCCGGCGCCGAATCAGATCGAAAGACATTTCTGATCTTAGTGCGGTTCCGCGCATGCATCCGGCGCGATCTGCGTGTTGTGGAACGTCACGAGCTCCCAACCGACACGAGTTTTGCGAAACACAAGCGATCCTAGCGTTTCGAGCATTCCCTGCAGCGGGCCGCGTGGAATTTCCACCGTCGAATGCACTCGCGCGAGGATGACCTCTGAAGTGACGTGGCGCGCTTCAACGAGCCGAAGGCTGCTCCGGCTCCCCAGAAAGATCGTTTTGAAAATGAAATCATGTCGACTGGCAATCTCGGAGCGGTTTTCCAAATGCGCGCCGAAAATATTGATTTGATCGCCGTCAAGCGCGAAGGGCCCGGAGAAGCGCGCACCATCTCCCGCATTCCATGCCGCTTCCAATTCTGCGATGACGCGCTTGAGCGCGGAAAGATCCGCCGGTGCTATGGTATTCATAGCGCGGCGCGCAACAGATCCCGCGCAGCGTCGCGAAGAATTTGTGCGGCCTCTTCGCGGTCGACGCCGGCGATGTCGATAAGCCAGACGAGCGGCTCGATTCCGAGCGTGGCCGAAATTGAGAGCACGAGTTTTCGGTAACGCTTCGGTGCCAGCCTCGCCTTGAGCGGCGACAGCGCGTCCTTGACCCAGTCGATGCGTCGGCCCGTTCGCAGCGCAAGCGATTTGTTCTCGCCTCGCTCGCCTTCTAGCGAAATGCGCAGCATCGCGCGGAGCGCGAGTTCGTGCTGCAACAGTAACCCCACGAGCTCTTTGGAGGCCAGGTCGAGCCGTTTGAGCGGGTCGCTTGGTGGCGAGTCCGGTAGCAGCGACTTCATGGTGAGTTCGGGGTGCGAAGCGCCAAGCAGTTCGCGTTGGTTCGGGAAATAGCGATACGCAGTCGGCCGCGACACTGCGGCCGCTACGGCCACCTCTTCCACCGTCGGTGTGATTCCGCGCGTCAGAAGTTCCCGAGCGGCATCCACGAGGGCCCTCCGCGTCCTCGACTTCTGGCTAGACCGCCCAGTTTGGTCGTACGGTATTGACATTATCACGATGATACTCTAGTATCACGACTGAACCCTTTATGATACTTGAGTCTCATAAATGACTCATCGCAATTGGAGCGGCCCCGCCGCTGACGGAGATTATTATGAAACCGACTCATCTCAACTCGATCGCTGTGCGGTTGGCCGGTCTGGCAATATCGGTCGCGTTGGTCGCAGGCTGTTCGGCTACGGGGAGTAGTCCGCTGCAACCACGTCCACAAACGTGGATGGTCAACGCTGGAGGATCGGAGCAATCGGAGGCGATCCAAGCGCTCGATTTTTATCCGAATACGATCACGATCCACGCCGGTGACACGATCACGTGGTCAAATCCCACGAGCATCCCGCACATGATCGCGATTCCACAAGCCGGCCAATCGCCGCCGCCCGGACCGCCGAACCCGGCGCCCGTTGGCGGCCGCCTTTTTGACAACAGCGCGTACATCAGCTCAGGATTTCTCCTGAAAAGCAAGACCTATTCGGTCAAGTTCACCGTGCCTGGAACCTATGCGTACTACTGCATGGTTCATCCACCGGAGATGACGAGCACGGTCGTGGTGCTGCCTGCGAGCATGCCGCTTCCGATGTCAGCCGCTCAATACGCCGCTCAAAGTGCCACTGCGCTCGCCGCAGATCTGCAAGCCGGCGTCGCTTCTCTACAGCTTTTTCCATACGCGCCGGGCGGAACGCACCTCGCCGCGGGCATCGCGCCCGGCTTGCCCGGCCCGACGCACTCTCAGTCGACCGTGCTGCGTTTTCTCGATGATACGACGACGAACGGAAACATCACGATTCCCGTCGGCACGACGCTCACATGGACGAACGAATCGAACAACGTGCCGCACACCGTGACATTTCCGATTCTTGGGCAACAACCGTCGGGTCCACCCGATCAACCACCGGCCGGTGGGTCGACCTACGACGGCACCGTCTTCACAAACTCCGGCGTCATGATACCAACTACAACCTACAGCCTGACATTCACCAAGGCGGGGACCTACACGTATTACTGCTTGTTTCACGACGGTCCAACCGGCATGATCGGCACGGTCACCGTGCAGTAACGGCTTACAATATCGCGTGTGGCGGGACGGCTTGACCCGTCCCCCACGGGTTGGTATACTACTTGGGCAGTACCCTTCGCACCGGTCGGCGCCCGAAAGGGCAGCCAGGCCGGTTCGAAAGACGAAGGTGACCGCCAGCTTTGCTGGCTCAGTCAACAACCAATCGTCTTCACCGGGTAGCCTGCGGCGAGCAGGCTCTTTTATTTGTCCGCCGCGCGCCGCAGCACTAAGTCGAATGGAGAATCGCACATTCAAAAAATCTCAAAACCCATCTCTGAGGTGACAACCCATTAGTCGCCCGCTCCGTGTCAACGAACAAATCCGCATCCCCCAAGTCCGCGTGATCGCGGACGACGGCGCCCAACTCGGCATCATGACCACCCGCGACGCCTTGATGCTGGCCCGCGAACGGGGAGTCGACCTGATCGAAGTCTCACCCACCGCGGTGCCACCGGTCTGTCGCTTGTCCGACTACGGCCGGTTGAAATACGAGCAGGCGAAAAAAGACAAGGAGACGCGCAAGAAGTCGCACAGCATGGAACTCAAGGAAGTCAAACTCCGGCCGAAGATCGAGGAGCATGACTACCAGGTGAAGTTCCGGACCGCCGAGCGACTGATCATGGCCGGCGACAAGGTGAAAGTCACGATCATGTTCCGCGGCCGCGAAGTGACGTACGCCCAACACGGCAGACGGCTTCTCGACCGGGTGGCGACCGACTCGATCAAAGTCGCGATCGTCGAACGTGAGGCGCGCCTCGAAGGGCGCAACATGTTCATGATCCTGTCGCCTCGTCAAGAAGTGGTCGCCGCGGCCCAGGCCGCGCACGCCGCCAAACAACATCAGCCCGGGGCGGAGGCGCCGCACGCAGAAGAGTCACACTCAGAAGCGCTGCAGGCCGAGCCTACAGGCACACCAAGCGAAGTATAAGGAACGACATGCCGAAGTTGAAGACCCACAAAGGTGCCGCCAAACGAGTCAAAGTCACCGGCACCGGTAAATTCGTGCGCGAGGCGCAGTTCTCGGGCTGCAGTCACATCCTCACGAAGAAATCGCCGAAGCGCATCCGCAAATTCCGCAAGCAGCTCGTGGTCGACAAGACCGATACCCCGCGTTTGAAACGGTTGCTCCCCTACGCGGGCGGTAAGTAAAAAGAAACCGCCCCGGATTTATTCATCTATCATAACGAGGAGTTGACACACCATGTCACGCGTCAAACGAGGAATGATGTCGCTGAAGAAGCGGCACAAGGTACTCAAGGCCGTCAAAGGTTTTCGCGGCGCTCGCGGCCGCAATTATAAGGCCGCCAATGAAGCGCTGCTGCACTCGCTCATCTACGCTTTCCGCGACCGTCGCGTCCGCAAACGCGATTTCCGTTCGCTGTGGATCACGCGCATCAACGCCGCCGCGCGCCAAGAAGGTCTCACCTATAGCCGGCTCGTCAGCGGTCTGAAAAAAGAAGGCGTGAACATCAATCGCAAGGTGCTCGCCGATCTGGCCATCAACGATGCGGGCGCATTCTCGAAGTTGCTGGCACTCGCGAAAAAGCACGTTCCCAAGGTCGCCGCGGGGGCGTAACGGTTGGCCATCGGCGTCGCGGGATACCATCACCCGCTCGTCCGCGCGGCAAAGGCTCTGCAGCAGAAAAAGCACCGCCGTCTCGAGCGGTGCTTTCTCGTTGAAGGCCCGAACGCGGTTGCGGCGGCTTTGGATGCCGGCGCGAAATTGCAGCGCGTCTTCTTCACCCGCAGTGGCGTGCTCGATGCGGTTTCGGCGTTGGCCGACCGGGCAGCTGCGCAAGGCATCGAGGTCTTCGAAATCGATGCGCGCACGTTTGGGGCGCTCGCGCAGACCGGCTCGCCGCAGGGCGTCGTTGCGGTAGCCGAATTCACGGAGCGGCCGATCGGCGAACTTCATGGTTTCTCGCCGGAAAGCGCTCCCGCGATTGCTCTGGTTTTGCACGATCTCGCGGACCCCGGCAACGCCGGCACGCTGATTCGCAGCGCTGAAGCGTTTGGGGCAGGCGCGGTATGTTTTGGCCCCAATGCGGTCGACCCATACAACGATAAGGTCGTGCGCGCGAGTGCGGGTTCGCTATTCCGAGTTAGTATCTATAGCTACAGCGCGTGGCCGGCGTTTATCGCGGCCGCGCGCGAGGCAAAACTCTCGATCATCGCCGCTGATGCCGGAGCGCCTGCTGTGACGCAGCTCACAGGCCGGGCGCGCGTCGCGTTGATCGTGGGGCACGAGCGGCACGGCCTGCGCGACATTCCAGCAAGCGATATCGACGTGCGCGCCGGCATTCCCCAATCACAGCAAGCAGAATCGCTCAATGCAGGAGTCGCTGGGAGCATCTTGCTCTACGAACTCGGCCGATCGACCGGGGTCATGGGACTACAGTCGCGAGAACACCACAGCGAAAAAAGTCAAGCCCTGTGAGGCCTTGAACGTCCCGCGCGCATATGATATACTCGCTTCAGCGGATTACAGGAGCCAGTGAGGAGGTCGGAATTAACGATGCTTTCTCCAACGTTCTTCTGGACATTTTTCAAGACCACGGGTTCCGTTCAAGCCTATTTGCTGTACAAGCACATGGCGCCGCAGGCTTCGCACTAATTCGCGATCGGTCGACCATGGGTCGGCCAAATTCTTATCGTCTCAACTTTGGCCGCAGCAATGCGGCCGATTTTATTGCATAGCCGTCAACGTGGGGCCGGCCTTGATGGTCGGCCGGCCGACAGAACAAATGTAGTAGGGCGAGCATCGCTCGCCCAAGCCTGACAAGGACACACCGTGAGCGATCAACTCGCCGATCTCGAGCAAACGGTTCGCGAGCGAGCGGCCGCCGTCGCAACCGCGGCCGACCTCGAGGCCCTGCGCACCGAGATCCTCGGCCGCAAAGGCGGCGCGCTCTCGCGCGTCATGGCCGGCTTGGCGAAAATCCCGGCGGCCGATCGCGCCGAGTTCGGACGCCGCGCAAACGAGACCAAGCGCGTCCTCGAAGAGGCGCTCGGCGCAGCCCAAGCGCGAATCGAAGGCGCCGCGCTGCAAGGCGAGCTCGCGCGCCGATACGATACAACGTTCCCGGGCGCACCCCCGCACGTCGGCAGTATGCACGTCTTGCGCCGCACGCTGCAAGACGTCGTCGCATTTTTCGAGAGCCGCGGCTTCGCGGTGGTCTTAGGGCCCGAAGTCGAGAGCGAGTACCACGCGTTCGAAGCGGTCAACATACCCGCCGATCACCCGGCCCGCGATAATATGGATACGTTTTATTTGCCGGGCGGGTCGTTGCTGCGGCCGCACACGTCGTCCATGCAAGTGCGCACGATGTTGAAGTATCCGCCGCCGGTCGCGGTGCTCGCACCCGGCCGCGTCTACCGCCGCGATGCGCTCGACGCGAGCCACTCGTACATGTTCCATCAGATCGAGGGGCTGCACGTGGACAAGGGCATCACGTTCGCGCACCTCAAAGGCTTCGCAGCCGACCTCTGCCGGCATCTCTTCGGGCCCAACCGGCGCACGCGGTTCCGGCCCTCGTATTTCCAGTTTACGGAGCCATCGGCCGAGGTCGACGTCTCGTGCGGCGTCTGCGACGGCGCCGGCTGTCAAACGTGCAAAGGCTCGGGCTGGCTCGAGATGGGTGGCAGCGGCATGGTGCACCCCAACGTCCTCAAGGGCGCGGGCTACGACCCCGAGGTCTACTCCGGCTGGGCGTTCGGATTGGGCACCGACCGCATCGCGATGCTGCGCCACGACATCCACGACATCCGCCTCTTCTTCGAGAACGACCCAGGGTTTTTGCAACAGTTCAACTAGTCTCCGGTAGGCCTCGCTTGCCGATCGCGGCGGGACCACGGCCAACCGCT
>DATBOZ010000163.1:0-3173 GCA_036561585.1 Candidatus Eremiobacteraceae bacterium
GCGGCGCGGAGGGCCGGTAGGCCGGTGCCGGTCTTGGCCGACACCGCTAGACCGTCGCCGATGTCGTGCGATCCGGCGATGTCCGTCTTGTTCCACACGAGAATCGTCGGTTTTTCGCCGGCGCCGAGTTCGCGCAAGATGACATTGACCGACTCGCGCTGACGCTCCCAAAATGGGTTGCTGGCGTCGATGACGTGCACAAGCGCCGCGGCACTCGTGACTTCTTCCAACGTCGCCCGAAACGCGGCCACCAATTCCTTCGGCAAGTCGCTGATGAACCCGACCGTATCGGCGAGCACGATGTCGCGATCCTCGGCGATGCGCACTTTGCGCAGTGTCGGATCGAGCGTCGCGAACGGCTGATCGGCCACGTAGACCGCCGATCCCGAAAGCACGTTGAGCAAGGACGACTTTCCGGCGTTCGTATAGCCGACGAGCGCGACGACGGGCGTGCCCTCCCGCGAGCGGCGCTGTTCGCGACGTCGCGTCTGCACATGGTCCAACTGTTTTTCAAGCAATTCGATGCGCGCCCGGATGTGGCGGCGGTCAACCTCAAGCTTGGTTTCGCCGGGTCCTCGCGTGCCGATGCCGCCGCCGAGTCGAGAAAGCGCATCGCGAGCCCCGATGAGATTGGCTGCCTGATGCTTGAGCTGCGCCAGCTCGACCTGAAGTTTTCCTTCGCCGGTGCGCGCGTGTTGCGCGAAAATATCGAGGATGACCACCGAGCGATCGAGCACGGAGATCTCGCCGCCGAGCAACTTCTCAAGATTCGTTCGCTGGCGCGGCCGCAGCGCGTTGAGCGTGAGCACAGTCGCAGCGTTGTTTGCCCGAGCGAGATCCGCGATTTCCGCCACCTTGCCTGACCCGATGAGGCTGGCCGCATCCACGGCGGGCCGGCGCTGCACGATCCGCGCGACGACGTCGGCGCCTGCCGCACGTGCGAGCGCCCCGAGCTCGTCCATCTCGACGTCAAAGCGAGCCCGGTCATCGCCGGTGTCGACCCCGGCGATGATGACTCGTTGACGCCCCGTAGACGTGGCTTGCGTGACGTTGGCTCTCGGCATTTTTCCTCAGCAATAGGACGGGCGGCCTCGCGGCCGCCCGTCAAGCATACGTTTTGTGCGCGGCGTCGGCCGTCAGACGGCGGTGAGAACTTCCGTGGCGCGCCGCAGGCCGAACGCGTGATCGGCTACGGGCATGAGCGGTGTGAATCGCAATTGGCGTTGGTAGGTCTGCACGAGGAGCTCGATTCCGCCGCGGACGCAGCCCTCCTCCTCGACGCACTTGGCAAGCTTCTTGTGGAAATATTCTTCGAGATTGTTGAGCGCATGAAGCCAGTAGGTGTCCTTCGTCAGGCGCGACCCGTCGAAATGGTGCTTGTCCACAAGCCAAACGAAAACCGGCTCGCCGCCTTCTCGATACCCTAGCACGAATAGGGGTACGGGTGCAGTGGCCGGTTCGTCGTCGGGATGGAACGAGCACGTCGTATAAAACTCGAGCATAACGTGTTCGGGCTCGATGGGTTTACTCACGAACGCCTCCTTTTTTTGTCGACCGGAGGTCGGACACGCGCGCGGCTGGCGTGGGAGGTCCGTGGCGAAGGATTCGCTGCGCATACCGACGCCCCTTCGCTCGGACACCGTCTACCCATAGACCTCGCGCATCTGCCTTTCGAGCGCCGTACAGTCGCCTGCGACCGCATGGTTTTCGGCCGTGAGTCGCGCTCGCGGCACCGCATAGGGCAGATCATTGAATTTCGGGGCTAGTATGAAGTACGCGGTCGGCGACATACCCGTGATGGGAAAATCTCCGGTGAGAACGGGCTCGGCCGCTTCATGCCCCACGATCCAGAAGTTCGACGCCCCGCCAGCGACGCAGCGCGCTTTCACGCCGCGCAACGTCAGGACGGGCGCCCCGTCCGGCGGAGGTGCTTGCGGGCTCGTGAGCAGACGCTCGACGGTCTGTTTCGAGGAGCGGCCGAGGTGGGCGTTGACCCAGTCCTGTTGGATGTCTTCGGGCCTTTTTGTCACGTCAAATCCCTTTCTCGGACCGGATGCCGCGGCGTTTCAATGCAATACGAAATCGAGGCCGACGTCGAGCGATACCGCACCGTGCGTCAGCGCGCCGACGGAGATCACGTCGACCCCGGTCGAGGCGATGCCGCGCACCGTGCGCAAGTTGACATTACCCGAAGCCTCGGTGATCGCCCGCCCGGCCGCCGTAGACACGGCCTTGGCGATCGTGGCATCATCCATGTTGTCGAGCAACACCGCATCTGCGCGGGCATGAAGCGCATCGGCGACCTGCGCGAGCGTGTCGCATTCCACCTCGATCATCGCGTTGGGATGCGCGCCTGCGCGAGCGCGCGTCACTGCATCGGCGACACTGCCGACCGCCGCGAGGTGGTTGTCCTTGATCAAGATCGCATCGTGTAAACCAAAGCGGTGATTGACGCCGCCGCCGGCCCGCACGGCGTAGCGCTCGAGCGCCCGCAAACCGGGCATCGTCTTGCGCGTATCGGCGATCTTGGCCGGGAAACCGCGCGCTTCATCGACGTACCTCCGCGTGATCGTCGCGATGCCGGAAAGCCTGCCGAGCAGATTGAGCGCGACGCGTTCTGCGGTCAAGATTCCGCGCGCCGGGCCGGTGAGCCGCGCGACTGCCGTTCCTCCCGGCGCGCGGTTCCCGTCCTCAAGCTTCACGTCGAATGCAATGCGCGAGTCGAGCAGCACAAACGCTCGCAATGCGACTGCAAGGCCGGCGAGGACGCCGGACGACCGCACCACGATGTCGGCCGTGGCCGACGCCAGCTCTGGAATCAGCGCTTCCGTCGTGATGTCGCCGGCGCCGACATCCTCGGCAATCGCGGCGCGGAGCAACGCGTCGAACGCCGCCGCGTCCGCGATGGACATCGGTGTGAACGCTGGCGATGCTTGATACGGGTGACGCATGGTTCGCCTAGTTAGCGGGGAGGCGAGCGGCGGCCTGGGACAAAGTTCAGGCAAGTGGCACGGGCACAGCAACCGGTTCGAACATCTGGCCAGTCGCCGACCACAAAATGCGCTTGCGCCAGCTGGCGTCGTCGCGCTCGACAAAATCGCTGCGGTAGTGGCTGCCCCGGCTCTCCTCGCGCATTAGCGCAGCGCGCGCTAAGATCGAGCCCGCCGCGCGGA
>DATBOZ010000164.1:0-6622 GCA_036561585.1 Candidatus Eremiobacteraceae bacterium
CCGCGTTCGCGCGCGCTATCGTTGCAAGTGAGGTCAGCGCGCATACGAAGACTGCGAAGAGGACAAGTCGGAAAGATTTCTGCATCTAATTGACCTCCGTTGATTCAACGGTCTGCGATGAAGCGGTGATTGATGTGCGCACGCCGGCCCACATCATCCACACCGCGAGGAGAAACCCACCCAAGAAGAGCGGTTCCAGATAGAGAATGTGCAGAGCAACCACCACAATTCCAGCGAGTCCCATTGCTGCGGCTCCCACAACACCGATGCATCGAACCGCCAAAGGCGCAGAGTTCCGAGCGCCGGCGGCGAGCAGCGCGTAGCCAAGGCCAAGGGCAGGCCACCCAGTCGATTGCATCGGATCGACGAGTGCGAGCAGAACGGGCGAGGCTTTCGCGGCAGCTTCGACGGAGAATTCCACGGTCATGAACATCGTCGCGACGAGCGCGAGCCTGCTCCCCAAGAAACTCCACAGCGATTCGCGTCCGAAGCCGGCGTCGATCAACAACCAGAGCGCCATCGCAAGTACTAGACCGGTCACGATTGCGATCTCGTGAGCGGTGACCCAAATCGGAGCGCTCAGCATCGTCGAGAGCACGACCTTATAGTCGGTAGGGCCATCAACGTGAGGATGGAGCGCGCCGGTGATCAAGAATCCGAGACCGCCGACAGTGAGACAGAGCGCGCCGACTCTCCGTCGAGCCGATTGGGTGGTCATAGTCACTCCTTTTCGAGTCTGCAAAGTGTACCAATGTTCATTTCGAATCCGTGCAATCCGTCAAACCGATCACGCGCAGACCTTCCTCAACCGTGCTGCCGCGATTGTTTTTGGCTTTGACGTCTTTCCAGCGCTCATTGAGAACGAGCGCCGTTTTGAAATCCGACTGCGCCCCGTAGCCCAGCGGCGTTATTTTCTCCTGAACGTCGTCGAGCTTGGTGAAGCGTAAGTCGATATCGGCCGTAGCCTTCATCGGCTGATGGACAGCGCTCTCGCGCTTGCTATTCGTATTGGCACAATCTACCTGGCCGATCATATCGCCGCTATCGGTCTCCAGGGTCGGCGTGAACTCGTGTGCCATTATTCCGGTCACCTTGAACGACATCGCGACCTCCCCAGTGGTGTTTGTGCTGCCGGGCGAAGGCTCGTGAGACGTGTCGCATGCCGTCACTTTGCTGGTGTCGCCCATCACGATCTTGATACTGCCCGATGCATCGCCGCTCGCCTTGCCGGCATAAAGCTGCAACGGGATCTGGACGAACGGATGATCCTCAGAGTCGTGCAGCAGCCAGTCTTGCGTCTGATGGTCGACTGGTGTCGAGTAGTCGAGCGTATCGTGCCGCTCGATCTTCACAGCGTAGTAATCGCAGTTGCAGAGCAATCGCTCGCGCTCTGCCTGCAAGAAATTTGCCTCGGCGGTATATGCGTCGATCTCTTCCTGGATCTTCGGACGAAGGGTGAGATGTCGTCCGAGCATCATCGCTTCGCACATCCGTCGGTGCTCTGCTTCATGCATGTCTAGCGCGGCCTTCATACACGGCGTTGGTTCGACTTTGTATTGCGCGGGATAAGTCTGACATTTGCCGTCGAAGAATCCGGTTCTCGCTTGTTCCCCCGCATCAAACGGCGACTGGAGCTTCGCCTGTCCGGCGAACTCGTTCAGCGCTGTCTGCACGAAGTTTTGCAGCCCAAGGTAAGTCTTGGCCGTGTTCGGCGTAAAGGGAGTGGTGAAATCCTCGCGATATTTCGCGTATGCATTAATCGCCACCGCATCCTCCATGATTCGGTATTGGATCTGTGCGATGTCGTCGCACGAGCAGGTTTCCACTTCGAGGTCGGCCATTGCGGGCAGTGGTCCAACCGCGAGTGCAAGCGCGATCGTCGCCGCGATACGAAGCAGACGAGTTGCTCGAGCGCGCAGTTTCATCACTGTTGGCCGCTCTTGACGACGAAAGGCCACGCGTACATCTGAAACATCTGTTGCATCGGCGGTGGGGTGTTAGCTGGGTCGCCCGTTTTGCCGGACCACGCCTTCACATCGGGATCGCGCACGGCAATCGCGTATTCGCCGGGTTCCAGCGATTGCGACGGCGTGATGCGGAAGCGCCACTTTCCGATGAGATCCGCCTTTGCCGAAACGCGATCATCGGTTATGGGGTCGACCGTGCTCACGCTGGTGAATACGGCGGTGTTCGTCGTTTGCGTGCCGATGACGTGCTCGTGCCCTTTCGTGCTCTGCAGGCGGATGATCACCGGGACGATATGTGCGGGATCCGCCCATGAAACGCCGGCGATGTTCACCTCGAATGCCGGCGTGGACGGCGAGACGATCGCCGGTGCTTGCGCTAAGAAATAGCCCATTCGAGTCGTGACGTTGGTGGGCATAAATAATATGCCGCGAGACTGATTCGCGAGAAACTGCTGGGCCATGCCCACCGGGATCTCCGTTTGCGTGCTTCCCGCGACCATGAAGACGTGCGGACTGGAAGAATAGCTTGAATTTGAGGGCGGTGCCGGCGGTTGTATGGGGGCGGCGATGGCCGGAGCCACGCTTAACAGGGCTGCGCCGGCGATTACAGCAAAAGGGGACCACTTCACGATCGGTTCCTCCTCGCGTTCGACTTGATGATGCAATCGTAGCCTTCCATCGTCTACATAGCGTCTAGGAATAGACGCTGGCTAGACGGCTGTGGAGCACACTCAGCGTATGCAGAAGAATCGAATCGAACACGTGTTTCTCGTTCGTGTCTGGCGCGAGCCGGGACCAGACGTTGCCTGGCGGGGCTCCGTCGACCACGTCGGTTCGGGTAAACGCGAGTATTTCAGTGCGCTCGGCGCCCTGGTCGGCCACGTCGAAGATCGGCTCGCGTCCGAAGCGACGCCCGACCGGCGCCTCGATGGCGTCCGGCGCGAGGGACCGACTCGCTGATATGGTAGACTTCCGGCATGCGCACGCGTCGCGACGCCGGCGGAGATCGGACCGCAGGCGTGCTCTCCATCGAACTCTTCGGAAAACCACGCTTTAGCATCGAGGGCGAAACGTGGCAGTTTGCGGCTCCGCCGCGGACGCTGCCGCTGCTTGCCTATCTCATCGTGCACCGGCGCAAGCCCGTTCCGCGAGAGTCCGTGGCATTCGCTCTCTGGCCGGACGACACTGAAGTGGCAGCGCGCGCGAATCTACGACGCCATCTCCACTATCTCCAGGCCAACCTACCTCCTGTCAGACCGGGCGCCGGCTGGGTCCTCGCGACCGGTCGCAGCACGCTGCAATGGAATCCGAAAGCGAACGCACGCGTCGACGTCGTCGATTTCGAGCGGCTTGGCGCGGAGGATCGGACACGCGGACGAGCGGTGAAGCTCTATGCAGGACCGCTTCTCGAGGACATGCCCGACGAATGGATTGTGTTCGAGCGCGAGCGTCTTCGCGACATGCAACTCGCATATCTGTTTCAATTAAGCGATGCCGCGCGTCGCGACGGCGATTTTCTCGAAGCGATCCGCTTGACGCGGCGGATCGCAGAGATCGACCCCTGGCGCGAAGATACGCTCCGCCAATCGATGGAACTTCGTTACGCGATGGGCGACCGCGCCGGTGCCCTCGCGGAATTCGAAGAATTCGAGAAGCGCCTTGCCGAGTCGCTCGACGTCGAACCGATGGCGGAGACGCGGGCCTGCTACGAATCGATCCTGCGAAGCGCGCCTATCGTCTACGAACCAGACGCGCGCGAGCCGGATGTTCCGATCAATGCCGCGCGCGGTTCGGCGAGTCATCGCGCGCTCCCGTTCGTCGGGAGAGATGGGGAATTGCGCACGCTTCGGCGGTGGTGGACGAAGGCGGCGCGCGGATCGGGAAGCATCGTCCTTCTCGCCGGACAAGCGGGGATGGGCAAGACACGACTGCTTGGCGAACTGAGAAGGCTCGTTCAGAGTGAGGGCGGTTGCGTCATTTCGGGCAGCGCCGCATCGAACGAGACCATCGCATACCAACCGATCGTCGATGCATTGCGCGGCGCGCTTCCGCTGCTCGTCACGGCGAAGATCGATCGCCTTTGGCTCTCCGTCCTCGCACGACTCATTCCAGAACTGAGCGATCGAGTGGGTGGACTTGAACCACCTAGGCATATCGAGCCGAAAAGCGAGCGGCCGCGATTGTTCGATGCGATCGTGGCCGCATGTAAAGCGCTATCCGCGCAGCGACCGCTCGTGCTCATCGTCGAGGACCTTCATTGGACCGGACCGGCGACGATTGATTTGCTCGAACACCTATCAGGCCAGATAGGTTCGCTTCGCATGCTCGTTGTGGCGACGTATCGTGACGAAGAAGTCGAGCGTGTCCATCCGCTTCGCGCAATGCGCCGCAGGCTCGAGCCGGCCGGGACCGTTCATCATCTCGCGCTGGAACCGTTGGATGAGCGCGCAGTCGCGGCGGTAGTCGCCAAGCTCGAGAGAAGCGTTCCCTGCGTCCGCGACGGTGGACCGGTGCTGTACGCGCGCAGCGAAGGCAATCCGCTTTTCGTCGAACAGTTGATCGCCGCGGCAGTGGACTCGGACACGCCGGTCGTTCAGTCGGCCGGGCTTCCGAGCTCACTCCTCGATTTGATCTTCGCCCGATGCGCCCGGCTCACGCAATCGACGCGCGCGCTTGCGGAAACGGCCGCCGTTGTCGGCGATGCCTTCAATGTCGAGATCCTCAGCGAAGTGACGGCCTGGAGCGGCGACCGCGTACGGGCCGCGATCGAGGAGCTGCTCGATCGGCGCTTGATCCGGGATGCCGGCATCGAACAACGCGCGGACTTCGCATTCGCCCACAACTTGATCGAAAAGTCCATTTACGCCCGGGTCTCCCCAGAGGCGCTTCGTCAGCGGCATTTCCGGACCGCCTCGGTCATGGAGGGTCTGTACGCGGAGCGGCTTGACGACCACGCGGATCGCATCGCAAGGCATTTTCATAGGAGCAGCGCGCCAGGCCGAGCCGCTTCGTACTATGCGCTTTCGGCTCGAAGCGCACTGGCACGGTTCGCGTACGGCGAAGCGGCTGCAAGCGCGACATACGGGCTCGAAGTCTCGGCTAACGAAGACGCTCGATTAGACTTGCTGCTGCTCCGCGAGCGCGCCAACGCCGCGCTCGGCGACGGTCAGGGGCGGCGTGCGGACATCGAAGCGCTCGAAGCGATGCCAACGACTGCGATTGCGTTGCCGGTGCGCATCGCACTGGCGGAACGCCGCATCGATTTCTACGACGATGTGGCAGAGCGCGCTAACGAAGCGCGCGCGATTGAATCGTTGAAAGCGATCGTCGCGGAGACCGAAGCACCGGGCGCGGCGATCCGTCTGCTCCGTCTCGAAGCGCGCTTTCACGACTACAGCGGCAACGCTTCCGAAGCGCAAGTACTGCTCGAGCGCGCGCTCGCGATTGCGATGGAGAACAACGAGATCGCACAACAGATCGAGTGCCAATGCGATTTGGCGAAATGTTCCGAGCGCCGAGGCGACTACAGCCGCGCGTTAACGCATCTTTCGCTGGCGCGCGAGCTTCTGAAAGATAATACGGAGTCCCGGCTTCAGGTGAAGGTGCTTATCGAGACGTGCAGGATGATGAACGATCGCAAGTCGACCGACGAATTGGAAACGCGTTCCCGCGAATTGCTCGCGCTTTCGGAATCGCTCGGCGAGCGCTACGGCTGCGCCTTTGCGCATAATGCGTTGGGAATCGTCTTTGACCGCAAACTCGACAGCGAAGCGGCGAGCCGGCACTACGGCCTCGCGTCCGAATACTTTCAGGGACTGGGCCATCGCCAGGGTGTGGTCGTGGTGCTCAACAATCAGGCCGCCTGCGAATTGCGGGTAGGACGATGGCGAGAAGCGTTCGCACTTGCCGAATGCGCGCGAAAACTGTCGGGCGAGTCCGACTTGCGCGACAACTTCGAACTTGCGACCATGCACGCGGCCGACGCGATGCTCCGTGCCGGTCAATTTCAGCGCGCTCTCGAGTTCGCGCATGAGGCACACTCCTCGACCCTCACGAGCGGTTCAAAAGTCAAGCCGTTTGCCGTTGGAAAGTTGGGCGAAGCTCTTGCGGCGCTCGGCGATGCTGATGGCGCGATTCAGTTTCTCAGCGATTCGGCGAATCTGTTTGAAAGCGCGGGCCTCGACGTCGTGCGAGCGAGCACCCTTGCATTCTTGGCGCTGGAATATGCAAAGGTCCAGCGCCCGGGCGAGGCGCGAACCGCGATTGCGCAGGTTGAGGAAGTGCTTCGAGCGCGGGCAAGCGACGTCGAGGAATCGCAACGCATTTTCTGGGTCTGCGCCCAGGTTCACCGGATGACGGGTGACAACATCTCTGCTGCGTCACACCTGCAGACCGCGTATGATGTCTATCATAGCGCGCGTCGCATGATAAAAAATTCCGAAGCGCAACGCGCCTTCGACGCGTTGGACTTTAACCGCGAGGTCGTCGCCGCCCACGCCGATGATGTGTGGCCCGCGCATGTGCACTGTAGTGCCGACCATTATGGTCGGCCGCATTCTCTGTAGTGCCGACCTTTATGGTCGGCCGGAAAACCATGGGCGAGCGATGCTCGCCCTAATACAGAAAATGTGGGGCGAGCGATGCTCGCCCTACAA
>DATBOZ010000165.1:0-13431 GCA_036561585.1 Candidatus Eremiobacteraceae bacterium
ATCGCGATCGAGAGGCCGGGCAAATGCTGATGCGCCATCGTCGTTCGCACGAGCGCATCGACGCGGGCGCGAGTTTGTGGATCCAAGACCGGCACCGTCGAAGGCGTGGCTGACAGTGCGACGAGCGCGAGCAGGAGCGGCGTCATCTCGGAGTGCTCCGATCGTTTGGGCTCGTGGATGCAGTCGTGGGCGTGCTCGTTATCAAGAGATCCGATCCGAGCATCGCGGTGGAGTCGATCCGCAGAGCGATCGAGGTAGGCGTCCGCGTCGATGTGGCGATGGCGGGGGCCACGGCGGCTGAACCTAGGATTTCGGGCGCGACGAGCCAGTACACGCGGCCAACGTGCGCTCCCGCGAGCAGACTGGCCGCAAGCGTTGGCCCTCCTTCGCAGAGGATGCTGACGATGCCGCGACTTCCAAGCATCTGCAGCATTGACGCGAGATTCACGTAGCCCTCCGGGGTGGCGGGGCAGATCATCACTTCGACGCCGCACGACTCGAGTTCCGCGCGGCGCGCAACCGGCATCGCTTCAGTTCCCACGACCATGGTCGGTGTCGCGACCGCGTCACGTGTCAGGTGCCCGTCGAGCGGCAGATGGCCGTGTGCATCCGCCACGATGCGGAGATACGGCACCGCTCGGGGCTTGGACGGGCGCACGGTGAGTTTTGGATCATCGACGATCGCCGTGTGCACGCCCACCAAGACCGCGTCGTATTCGTAGCGCAATTCGTTGACGAAGTCGAATGCCTTCGATCCTGTGAGCCGATGACGAACTCCCGCACGCGGTGCGATCGCACCGTCGAGACTCGCGGCCATCTTCAACGCGACGAACGACCGGCCCGTCGTGCGGTGATGCGTGTACGCTGCGTTAAGTTCAACCGCCTCATCGCGTCCAACGCCGACCTCCACCTGCACCCCGGCCGCGCGCAATCGGGCGATGCCGCGACCGCGCACGCGCGGGTCAGCGTCTTCGGCGGCGACCACGACGCGCCGCACACCGGCAGCGAGGATGGCTTGAGTACACGGCGGGGTTCGGCCCTCGTGGTCGCACGGTTCGAGCGTGATGAATAGTGTGCCGCCGCGCGCCTTATCGCCGGCTTGCGCGAGCGCGACGGCCTCCGCGTGCGGCGCTCCTGCGCGTTCGTGATACCCTTCGCCGACGATTGCGCCGCCCGCATCGACCGCGATCGCGCCGACGGCGGGATTTGGACTGGTATTGCCACGCGTTTTCCGCGCGAGGTCGAAAGCACATCGCATGTGGTGAGCGTCGTCCATGGCGGCCTTCACTTTGCCGAGGCCGCCGCGCGGGCCTGGGTCAGAGCCGAAGCGCGAGCGCACAACCGACGATGTCGCGGGGCCGGCATTCGTGCAACGCGCCGGCGCACGCCGTGATCGTCGCCCCGCTGGTGATGACGTCGTCCACGAGCAACACTCTGCGGTCCCACACGTGCGCCCCTTGCGGCCCGGGCTCAAATGCGCGGACGACGTTCTCGCGTCGTTGATCGAGAGCGAGCGTGCTTTGCGCGTGCGTATTGACGATGCGGCGCACCGCGTTTGGTAAGAACGGCAGCGAAAGCGTTTGGGAAACTGCATATGCGACGAGCGCCGCTTGGTTATAACCGCGCTCGCGCATGCGCGCGGCATGGAGCGGCACCGCTACGACGATGTCGGCCGGCACGTGCAGCCTGTGCGCCAACTGGGTGCCGAGCCATTGCGCCGCGCCGCGGCGTCCGCCGAACTTGATCGTACGGATCGCGCGCGCAAGCCGTCCGGCATATGCGCCCAGTGCGATGATGGGCGGAGCGCCGTCGCGTGGTGGCCTCGTCACCGGATCTGCACCGACGAATTCCGTTGCGCATCCGGTGCAGATGACGTCACCGTGCGCTTCGCACGCCGCGCACCGCACGGGCACCACAAAATCGAGCAGCTGTTCGAGCATGCCGCTTGTTCACGAATGTGTGGGTTTCGTCAATGTAGGGCCGAGAGATCTTTGTAGTGCCGACCTTTATGGTCGGCACCACATTTAGATTTGCCGACCATAAAGGTCGGCCCCACAACATCGGATTTACGTCGACAGCGGGCGGCCGGTGCACTCCGTGGAGATGTGCTCGCCGCGGCCGTACTCGCCGCCTTCCACAACCGATCCGGCCTCGACCACGACATCCTCCGCGAGCACTGCGTTGATCACGCGCGCTCCGGCTCCCACGCGCACACCGCGCCACAGTATTGACGACTCGACGACCGCGCCTACACCGATCTGACAATCGGCGCCGATACACGCGGGCGATTCGATGCGTGCTGATTCGTCCACGACGGCACCGGAGCCCAGCATCACGCCCTCGCGAACGTCTGCTCCGCGACCTGGTGTCAGTCGAACGCGACCCGCGAGGGCGTCGAAGTGCGCGCGGCGATATTCGCTAGGCGTGCCGATATCGCACCAATATGCGCGCTGGCGCATGCCGAAAAAGCGCGCCTCGGAACCGAGCATCTCGGGAAAGACCTGCTTCCCAAAATCGTAGAAGGTCGCCGCGGGAATCCGCGCGAGTACTGACGGCTCGAAGATATAGATACCGGTGTTCGCGAGATGGCTCCGCTCCGAACCTTTTGCCGGCTTCTCTTGAAAATCGGTGATGCGCCCGTCGGCAGCGGTGATCACGACGCCCAGTTGCGTGACGTCGTCCGCTTCGTGCAGCACGATGGTGGCTTCGGCGCGCCGCGCGCGATGGAATTCCAGCGCCGCGTCCAGATCGACGTCCGTGACGTCATCGCAGCCGATGACGACAAACGTCGATTGAAACCGGTCCTCGACTTGTTTCACCGCGCCGGCGCTTCCAAGAAGCGTCTTTTCGCGCAAATACGTCATGCGTACGCCGAACTCGCTGCCGTCGCCGATGAAGCGCTCCACTGCATCGGCGTGATAGTGGACGTTGACGATCAGGTCGTCGACTTCAAACCCGCGCAAGTAATCGATGACGTGCCCGACGACGGGCCGGTCGAGCACCGGCACGAGCGGCTTTGGAATATCGCTGGTCAAGGGCAGCAGGCGCGTCGAGAGACCGCCCGCGAGAATCATGCCGCGCATCGTCACGTCCGGTTTGCGGTGCGCCCGCGCAGGGCCTGCGCTAACACAAGGACGGCGAATCGCGGCAGTGCGAGCTGTCTCCGAAAACGATTCGGCTCGCGAACGAGACGATAGAACCACTCAAGACCTAGCTGGCGCCATACCGCTGGCGCGCGCGCGGCGCGGCCTGCCCAGACGTCTACGGCACCGCCGACGCCGATGCACACCGCACCGCCGATCGACGAAAGATTTTCGCTGATCCAGTATTCTTGATTCGGGAAACCAAGCGCGACCAGAACGAGATGTGCATTCGCGCTGCGCACGAGGCGCGCGACATCCTCATCGTGATCGGCAGCAAAAAACCCGTGATGCATGCCGGCGATCACGACTCCCGGATAACGCGTCGCGAGCGTTTGCGCGGCGGCTTCTGCAGCGCCGGCACCGGCGCCGAGCACGAACACGCGCAGGCCGCGCGACGCATTCGCCGCCAGCACGGCTTCGACCAAGTCGATGCCGGCCACCCGTTCCGGAAGCGCGTGGCCGACCACCCGCGACGCCCAGACCACGCCGATGGTATCGGGAACCACGAGATCGGCGCTGTTGATCGTGTCGCGATATCGGCCGTCGCGGGCGGCGAGCGCGGCCATCTCCGCGCCGAACGTCACCACGTGGGCAGAACGGCGCTCGCGGATCCAGCCGCTGATGCGCTCGACCGCAGCGGCTAAGTCGAGCGCGTCGACGCGGCAACCGAGGATTGAGATCGAGACGTCGCTCAAATGCTCAAACAGCTGCGGTCGATTTTGCTTCCGCCGCGATCCACGGCGCGATCGCTGTCACAAGCGCTCGCTCCTGATCTCCGCTCAGTTCGCAAAGCGGCGACCGGCAGGAGCCGGCGTCGAAACCGAACTTGCGCATGGCCGCTTTGACCGGTATCGGACTCGTCACCGCAAACAGCGCCCGGATGAGCGGCAGCAGACGGACGTGTAAACCGGTGGCCGCATCATTGTCGCCGCGCGCAAATGCATCGAGCATAGCGCGGATGTCGCGGCCGGCGACGTGGCTCGCGACGCTCACGACGCCACAGCCGCCGATGGCCGCCGTCGGCAGTGCGAGGTGATCGTCGCCGGAATAGACATCGAAATCGGCCGGCGTTCGCGCGACGACTTCCGCGATCTGCATGAGGTCGCCGCTGGATTCTTTCACCGCACGGATGCGCGGATGGGTGCTGAGCACCGCGAGCGTTTCCGGCAGAATGTTGACCGCGGTGCGCCCGGGGATATTGTAGATCATGACGGGCACGCTCGACGCATCGGCCAACGCGGTGAAGTGGGCGATCAACCCTGCCTGCGGAGGCTTGTTGTAGTACGGACCGACGGCGAGAATCGCGTGGGCGCCCGCGGCGCACGCGCGCCGGGTGAGTTCGACCGATGACCGCGTGTCGTTGCCGCCGGTATTCGCGATCACCGACGCACGCGAACCGACGGCATCCACAACGGTGCCGAAGAGGCGCACCTTCTCGTCGTCCGAGAGCGTGGGGCCCTCGCCCGTCGTGCCGCACACCACGAGCCCCGTTGAACCTGTGTCGCAGAGCCAACCGGCGAGCCGCTTTGCCTCGTCGAAATGCACCGCGCCGTTCGCGTGCATCGGCGTGATCATCGCAGTGACGACGGGACCGAACCGGCCGGTTCTCATTGCTCCTATCCCTTCAGACCGAAATGTTCGTGGAGGGCTGTTTCGGCGACGCCGGCCTGGGGCCCCGGCACCAGCACGGAAACGGTGATATTGGAATCCGTGCTATGGATGATCGGCACGCCGGCGCGCGAGAGCGCGTCGACGACGCGATAGACGACACCGGGCGTTCCCCGCATTCCCGCGCCGACGATGGAGATCTTCGCGCAGTCGCGTCGCGACCGTACCCCGAGCGGGCCGTCCGCGAACAACGCGTGCGCGCGCTCGTATTCCCTGTCCGCGACGATGAAAAAGATGCCGGCCGCATTGACGTTGACGCAGTCGATGCTGATGCCGGCATCGGCGAGCGTCTTGAACGCGTCGCGCTCCCAGCCGCTCTTCGCGCCCGCTGCCTCTGCGGTCGCGTGGACGAACGTGTAACCCTCGAGCGTCGCGATTCCCGACACCGGCCGCGTGTGGTCGATGACCGCGTCGTCGCTGATCTCGGTGCCGAAGCCCGTGCGCAAACTGCGCACCGACAGACGGGTGCGCGCGCTGTGCGCGAGTTCCGCCGCCTTGTCGTGCATGACGCGAGCGCCGTGCGCGGCGAGTTCGCTCAGCTCTTCGAAGGTGAGCGATGCGATCGTGTGCGCGTCGACGACGCGGCGCGGATCGGCGGTCATGACGCCGTCGACGTCGGTGAACACCTCGAGCTTCGCATCCGCGAGCGAGCTTGCCAGTGCGACGGCCGTGAGGTCGCTACCGCCGCGACCCAAGGTTGTGATCGTGCCGTCCACGGTCGCGCCTTGAAAACCGGCGACGACCGGTGTGACGCCCGCAGCAAGAAGCGTGCGCAGCCGGGAGGCGTCTACGCGGGCGATCGCTGCGTCGCCATGCTTTTCGTCCGTCACGATCCCGGCTTGCTCGCCCGTGAGGGCGAGCGCGGGTACGGCGCGTTCGCAAAGCAGTTCAGCGAAGACGCCGGCTGCGATGATCTCACCCGTTGCGAGCAATAAGTCTCGGTTTGGCCCCGAACTCGCGTTCGGCGCGAGCGCCAAAAGCGAATCGGTGGCATACGGCGCCGGTAAGCGCCCCATCGCCGACGTCACGACGACCACCGCTTGACCTGCGTCGAGCGCGGCGGAGACGCGCTGCGCGGCGAGCTCCCGCAGTTCGGGCGTCGCAAGCGACGAACCGCCGAACTTCTGCACGACGATCGTCCGCGCCGCTCGCGCCGCTTCCATCTTATACCGCGACCTTACCGGCCGCGGCGCTGACGGTCTCCACGATCTGCACCGCGTTTGTCGCTGCCCCTTTGCGGAGGTTGTCGCAGGCAACCCAACACAGCCAAGCGCCAGGATGCGCCGCGTCCGGGCGAAGCCGGCCGACGATAACATCGTCGCTGCCGGCGACATCGAGCGCCGTCGCGTACTGATGACCTTCAAGGAACGTCAATCCGGGCGCAACCATCAAAGCCTGCGCTATTTCTTCGCGCGACGTGGCCTTCGTCTGCGTCCCAAACGCGATTGCCTCGCAATGGCCGACGGCGACCGGCACACGGACCGACGTGGCGGACACGGGCAGCGCGGGCATTGCGAGAATCTTTCGCAGCTCCGCGGCGATTTTTCGTTCCTCCTCACCGTCGCCGTTTTCGTCGAACGGACCGTTTTCCGGCACGACGTTGCCGACGATGCGGCGCGGCAGCGCGCGTACAACTTCCGAACCGGCGGATTGCGCGCGGAACTCTTCGAGTGCGTCTCGGCCTGCGCCGGACACGCTTTGATACGTGGCGACGCTCGCCCACGCAAGACCGAATGCGCGCGCGATGGGCGCAAGCGTCATCGCGAGCGGGATAACCGCGCAATTCGGATTTGCGATCATGCGTGCACCACCGATCGCGGGAGTGTTGACCTCCGGCACAACCAGGGGCACGTCCGGATCCAACCGGAAGAGCGATGATTTATCGACGACGACGGCGCCCGCTGCGGCAGCGGGTTTGGCATACCGCGCGCTGGTCGCCGCATCGGCGGCGAAAAAGACGGCGTCGAACCCGGCGAGGTCGCGCTCGTCGCGCAGTAAATTCACGGGCCATTTTCTGCCGAATGCAGGCAGTGTGCTACCCGCGGAGCGCTCGCCGCCGAAGAGCGCGAGCACGTCGACGGTATAGCCGCGCGATTCGAGCACGCGCAGCACGGTTTCGCCGACGAGGCCAGCCGCGCCGACAACCGCCAGACGTGCGATCCTCTTCACAGCAATTCTCCGAGACCATCGACGAACCGGGTGAGACCGTGCGCCGCACGGACCGCGAGCAGCACGCCCGGCATGAACGAGGATCGCGAATTCGACGAATGTGCGATGGACAACATCTCGCCGTCGCCGCCGAATCGCACCTCCTGATTGGATATCACTCCTGGGAGCCGAACGCTGTGGATCCCCACGCCGCGCAGGTCCGCGCCGCGTGCGCCGTCGGCGATCACGTTTTTCGTCGGCGCGCGTTCGAGCGTGCGCACGGCGCCGATGGCGCGCGCGGTTGCCATAGCGGTGCCGGACGGCGCGTCCTTCTTGCCGGATTCATGCATCTCGATTATTTCCACGGCGCCGAAGTGGCGCGCCGCTTCGACGGAAAACTTCATCATGAGCACGGCGCCGATCGCGAAGTTCGGTGCGAAGACGCAGCCGACCCCGCTGCGCGCAACCATTTCGCGCAATTCCTGAACGTCGGCGGCGCCGTAGCCTGATGCGCCGATCGCCGGGCGCACGCCGCGTCCGATCGCGTCGAGCGCGATTGCTTTGCTCGCCGGAAACACGGAGAAATCGACAAGCACGTCGGGCCGCGCCTCGGCGACGAGCGTCGCCACATCGCCAAATTCGTCGGCATCGGTCGGCTTGCCGCGCACGAGTCCGCCGACGTATTCCACGTCAGCGGCGGCGCGTAACGCTTCGATCGTGAATGCGCCCATCTTGCCGCGCGCGCCGGCGACCGCAACGCGAATCGGTGTCTTCATCGTCTCGGCTTTTAGTTTCCACCGTCGGAACGACGGACCTTTAGCCGACCTTCTCCAGCTTGGCGTAGTTGAGCATGATGCTCTTGCGCCCGACTTCGTCGAAGTTGACGGTCACGAACGCGTCGCCGCCGGCGCCTTTGACGTCGAGGACCACGCCAACGCCGAACTTCTTATGAACGACGTGGTCGCCCGCTCGCAGATCGATGTCCTCGCGCTGGGTTGGTTCTGGAAGCGCCACTTCGTCCCAGCTGCCGCCGAAGCCGAGGGACGCCACCGGCTGCGCGTTGAGATATTCGAGCCCGCTCATCTCGCCCAAGAAGCGCGAGGGTGGGTGCATATAGGCGCTGCCGAAGGTGAGGCGCCGTTTGGCGTAGGTGAGGATGAGACGGTCGATCGCGCGGGTCATTCCGACGTAACAGAGCCGGCGCTCTTCTTCGATGTCCGCCGGGTCGAGCAGCGCGCGATTGTGCGGGAAGATCCCCTCTTCCATACCACACAGGAAGACCACCGGGAATTCGAGACCCTTGGCCATGTGCAGGGTCATCAGGGTGACGTAGCGATCGCTGTCGTCGAGGCGGTCGAGATCGGAGACCAACGAAATCGTCGCGAGGAACTGATCCAAATCGGGTCCTTCGCGCTCCTCAAAATCGCGCGCCACACCGACGAGTTCCTGGAGGTTCTCTAGCCGCGACCGCGTCTCTACCGTGTCTTCGGAACGCAATTCGCTCAAGTAGCCGGTCTCTTCAAGGACGCTGACGAGCAGTTTGGCCGGACCTTCGAGCGCCGCAAGCGCGGTGAACCGGTCGATGGCGCGCAGAAATGCGCTGATGTCTTTCACCTTCTTGGGCGCGACGTGCGCGACGAGCGATTCGTCGGCGAGCGCCTGCGCGAAATTCTTTCCACGGCGCGCACCTTCGTCGGCGATCGCGTTGAGCGTTGCCGTGCCGATGCCGCGCTTGGGCGCGTTGATGATGCGGCGAAGGCTCACGCCGTCGTTGCGGTTCGCGATAAAGCGCAGGTACCCGAGCGCATCCTTTACCTCCGCGCGCGCGTAGAAACCCACGCCCCCGACGATGCGATACGGGATGCCCTCGACGAGCAGCGCCTCCTCAAATGATCGCGACTGGGCGTTCGTCCGATACAGCACCACGAAGTCGTTGAGTCCAAGGCCCATCTCGTGCATGGCCCGCCGCATGGAGTCCACGACGTAGCGTGCTTCATCGCGATCGGTGTTGCCGGCGTAGACCGTCACCGGCGTGCCTTCCTCGCGTTCGGTCCACAGTTTTTTCCGGTGGCGCTGGGTGTTGCGCGCCACGAGCGCGTTCGCCGCCGAAAGCACCGCTGCGGTGGAGCGGTAATTGCGCTCGAGTCGGAAGGTGGCTGCGCCGGGAAAATCGCGTTCGAAGCGCAAGATGATGCGGTGATCGGCACCTCGGAAGCCGTAGATACTTTGATCGTCGTCGCCGACCACGCAGATGTTGCCAGAGCCGCGCGAAAGCGCGCGCACCATGCGGTATTGCGCTTCGTTGACGTCTTGGTATTCGTCCACGAGGACATATCTGAAGCGCTCGCGCCATGCGGCGCCGATCTCGTCGTCGCGCTCGGCCAATGAGAGCGCATGCATGATGAGATCGTCGAAGTCGAGCGCTGATGCTTGGCCCAGCCGGCGCTGGTACTCCGAGTAGATCGACGCGATCGTCGGTGAAAGCTCTCCTTCGGAGCTGCTGGCATACGCGTGCGGCGTGATGCAGCGTTCTTTGGCGCGGCTGATCTTGTGGAGCATGGCGCCCGGCGCGAAATGCTTTTCGTCGAGGTTCAGATCGCGCAAGATCTCTCTGACCAGCGTGCGCTGGTCTGCCTCATCGTAGATGACGAAGTTCGGAGCGACCCCGACTACTGCACCGTCGCGCCGGAGCATGCGGACGCCGATCGAATGAAATGTGCCCACCCAAAGGCCGGCCGACGCCGGACCAACGAGATCCGCGAGGCGGCGCTTCAGCTCACCGGCCGCTTTGTTCGTGAAGGTGACCGCAAGGATGCGGTGCGCGGGTGCAAGACCCGTTTCGAGAATATGGGCGATGCGGTGCGTCAAGACGCGCGTCTTGCCGCTTCCGGCACCGGCGAAGATGAGCACGGCTCCTTCGGTATGGGCCGCGGCGGCGCGCTGTTCGTCGTTCAGCGAAGTGAGGGCGTCCACGGGGCGCTAGTGTGCGACGCCGGCGCTGCGCACACGCTCGCCGCGGCCGAGAACCGATCCCGGCGCAACGATGGCGCCCGGATCGACCACCACGTCGAGGCCGAGAATGGCGTCGCGCACGACAGCGCCTGCGCCGACCGTGCAGCCCGGCCAGAGAATCGCCCTGCCGATGGTCGCACCCTCGCTTAAAGTGCAGCCGTCGTAGACCGCGCCGTACGGCTCGACGTGAGAACCTGCGGCGAGGCTCACGCCGGGGCCGATGTAGAGCGGACCAGACACGGTGACGCCGCGCGGCAGCGGTGCGCCGTCGGCGGACCACACGTCGGGCGCGATCTCCACGCCGAGCGGATGGTCGAGCTTGCGATCCAAAATGTCGCGATGGGCTTGGATATACGTTTCGGGACGGCCGACGTCGATCCAATAGTCTTGCGTCGAGACGGCGAAGACGCGGCCGGTGCGCGCGATCAATTCGGGAAAGACTTCGCGCTCGATAGAGACGGCTCGCCCGCTCGGGATCGCATCGACGGCTTCGAGCTCGAGCACGTAGGTGCCGGCGTTGATGTCGCGCGCGTTCGTCTCGCCCGGTTTCGGCTTCTCGACGAATCGCTTGACGCGCCCGTCTCGATCGGTTTCGACGACCCCGAACTGGCTCGGGTCTTCCACGGCTCGCGTGTGGATGGTGGCGATCGCTTTATTCCGGTCGTGCGCCGCGCGCAGCGCGAGGAGATCCAGCCCGGTGAGGATGTCACCGTTGCAGACATAGATCGGACCGCGGATATGCTCGCGCGCGTTTTTTATGGCGCCGGCAGTGCCGAGCGGCTCGTTCTCCAAGACGTAGTGCAGTTTGACACCCATGCTGCGTCCGTCCCCGAAGTGCGCTTCGATGGCGTCCGGGAGATAGCAGCATGAAAGGATGATATCATCGACGCCGGCTGCCTTGAGCCGCGCGATGATCCAGCCGATGAACGGACGGCCGAGCAGCGGCGCCATGGGTTTTGGCAACGCATAGGTGAGGGGACGTAATCTGGTTCCCTCGCCGCCGACGAGAATGACTGCTTGCAAATCGCTCCTCCGATTGGGACCGCTCATTTCCTCTCGCCGGGCCGACGCTCCCCCGCGGAAACGCGATCTCGCTATTCGGTTTTGTCGGTTGCGGGCACTTGCATTTTACCAAACGGCGCTGCACGTTTTGCCTTGAGTCGTGTGATCCTCAACCGATAGCCGGCATACACCGAAACGATGCCTGCGACCAACCGCCAGTAGAGAATTGCAAGGAAGATTGCGGTTGCGATCGGCGGCAGGGGGATTTGTTTTGTGACCGACGTGAACGTGATCGTCAGCCATGCGCCGAAAATAGCGATGATCACGATGGTCCATTGCAGGACGTCGCGCTTTGCTTGACTCCGTACGTCTGTCACGACCCGCTCCGTCTTGTACCTGAGCTGTCATTCACGCACCGTGGTTCGCCCGACCACACACGGCGCACGCGATCACCAAGCGGCCGCGCCCGGCCCGGTGTAGCGCGGGGGCGAACAGACAACCAACATACCTCGGTCCACCATGCTAATCGAAACAAACGTGCTTTGATCGGCATCGACGATGACGCGCGGCGGGCAGTAGAGATACTGTCCAGCCAATCTTGATCGCACCAAGTAGTAACCCGGTTTGAGTGATATAAATACGAAGTACCCGTGCGCGTCGGTCATCGCCGACGTGGACTCGGAAGTTTGAGAATTGACGTCAAACCTGCTCTCGTTCGGAACCCTGAGGTCGAAGATCACGACGTCGGCACCGCGCAGCGGACGGCCGGAGCGGTCGTACACGAAACCGCTGACGACCCCGGTCGTTCCGGCAAACGCAGTGTTGTGCAACGCGAAGCAGACGCCGATCACGAGTGCAGATACGGCCGCACGAAGTGGTCGGTTCACGACGTCTCTGCCGAATCGACTTTAGAACCCGGTTTTTCGCGAGCATAAAACACCGTGGACTCGCCGTTGAACTGCGTCCGCTCAAATTCTCGATATCCGCATTTCTCCGCCACGCGATTTGACTGGATATTTTCGCAGCTGATCATACAAACCGAACGCGCGGACTTCAAGTGAACATCGCCCCAGGCAAGCGCTGCACGGACGGCCTCGGTCGCGAAACCTTTTCCGTGAAAGCGAGGCGCGAGCGCCCATCCGAGTTCCGGTACGTTTTGCATGGATGAAGCGATGTCGCGTTTGAAGTCTGCGAAGCCAACCTCGCCGACAAACCTTCCCGTGGCCTTTTCCTCAATCGCCCAATATCCGAATCCCATGAGCGACCAGTGGCCGGCGTACCCCAACAGCCGCATCCAAGTGCGCTGTGCGGTGGACGGCGTGCCGCCGATGAAACGAGTGACGATTGGATCGGACCACATCGCGATGCAATCGTCCAGGTCATCGAGGCGATGGCCGCGCAACTTCAGACGGGCGGATTCGATGTCGGGGATCGCCGCGCCGAAGCGCGGCGGATCATTCACTCTTCCTCATTCGGCGAAACTATTGACGGGAAGCAGCCCATGCACCTAGTGGACTATGCTTAAACAATCAGGACTTGCCGTATTTCGAGCAGTTCTTGCATTGCTTGGGTTGAGCTCCGTCTGCACGGAAATCGGCGCGTTGATCGAGCGGGGGGAGCATTCGTACCGATCAACTTCTTTAGTTACTTCGCCATTGAGTTGAATCTCTTCGCGGTAGCGGTATCTGTTTTGAGCGCCATTGCTTCGGCGCAAGGCAAGCAGACGAAGCGCTTAGCGATCTTCGCGGCTCTGCAACGCTGTATCTGGCGATCGTCGGCATCGTCTTTCCGCTGTTACTTTCGAATCTCGATGTCGAGTTCACGGCGATACCGTGGAATAACACCGTTCTCCACTACATTATGCCGATGGCGGCAGTCGTGGACTGGTTTGTGGACATTCCAAAGAATCAGATAGTTTTTCAAGCGACGTTGCTTTGGCTCTTGTGTCCGATAGGCTACGTGACGTATAGCCTTATTCGCGGACAAATAGTCGGCTGGTACCCGTATCCGTTCCTCAACCCCGGCGTGCACGGTAACGGCAGCCTCGCGCTGACCAGCGCGGGACTCTTGACTTTGGGGGCCGCTCTGGTTTTGGTTCTAACGCGATTCACTCCGCGAAATGGCGGGCGACCGCTTACAATACACGCTTCGTGAGATTGAATATAAGACCGAAGCGGTCGGACAGATAGCAGCGCGGGATCGCCGGATTTTCTTCGACGAGCGTGCAACCGTGCGCCAGCAATTTCATCTTCGCTTCGGTCACGTCGTCAACTTCGAACTCTAAGACCGACCCATTCGCGTCGCCGCGCTCGAAGTAAATCGCAAGGCCACCGGCATCGAATCCGATTATCCGATCCGATACTGGGATGTTCGCGAACCCAAGCACGCCGTGATAATATGCCTTCGCTGCTTCGAGATCGTTGGTACGCAGCATCACGTCGGTCGTCGATTTCATCTT
>DATBOZ010000166.1:0-9983 GCA_036561585.1 Candidatus Eremiobacteraceae bacterium
CCGACGAATTGTACGCGCGGCTTGAAGCGCGTTTGCTGGCGGATCAGATCGTCGCTCTCACGGCGTTCGCGGGGATCATGATCGCCACGAATATCTTCAACGATGCGCTGCGCATCGATCTCGACGAGTATCTCCAAGCCTACCGCAAGCGGTCTCCGGCGTGAGCGGTGAATTCGCCGGCAAGACCGCGTTCGTCACCGGTGCGGCGCACGGTCAGGGCCGCGCGGTCGCATTGGCGCTCGCGCAGCGCGGTGCGAACATCCTGGCGTTCGACGTCGCCCGGCCGCTGCCCGAAACCGGCTACGCGATGGGCACCCGCTCAGAGTTGGATTCGCTCGTCGTGGCGTGCGCGGCGGCCGGCGGCGCGTGCATCGCCCGAGCAGGCGACGTGCGCGATGCTCGTGCGATAAGCGAAGCGGTGCAGGCCGCACAGGCGGCGTGGGGCGCGATCGATATCCTGTTCAACAACGCGGGAATCTGCTCGTACGGCCTCGCGCACGAATTGACCGAGGACGCGTGGGATGCGATGCTCGACATCAACCTCAAAGGCTGTTGGCTCGTGAGCAAACACGTGATCCCGGGTATGATCGAGCGCCGTTCGGGCGTGATCATCAACAATTCGTCTGTCGCAGGGCTGCGCGGCATGGCCCGGCTCAGCCACTACGCGGCGTCGAAGTGGGGCGTGACCGGCTTGACTAAGTCGTTGGCGATAGAACTTGCGCCGCACAATATTCGAGTGAACTCGATCCATCCGACCGGCGTGAACACGCCGATGAACGACGGACTTGCGGCCCTCGAAGGACTAACGCCGCGCGAGATCGCGGAGCGGTCGGCGGGCAATCTGCTTCCTGTGCCGTGGATCGAGACTCAGGATGTCGCGGAGGCCGTGGTCTACTTGGCATCCGAACGCGCCCGTTATATCACCGGCGCGCAGTTCGTGATCGACGCCGGCTTGCTGACGCGCTAGTAATTTATCTCTGTAGTGCCGATGTTTATCATCGGCCGGCCGACCTTAAAGGTCGGCACTACAGAAACAACGGCTACGCGATGCCGGCGCTGATCAGCACTTTCGAAGCGTCGGTGAGATGCTTTTGGATGCCGAGTTTCTCCGGCGCCACGCCGAGCGCGAGCGCGATCAACTGCGGCAGATGGAACACCGGCAAATCGGTCTTTCCAAAGGCTGTGTCGACCGACTTCGACTGATACGCATCGAGTGCGAGATGGCAGAGCGGGCAGCCGGTGACGATGCTTTCGGCGCCTTCGTCGCGCGCCATCGCCATATTCTGGCCGACCATATTGATCGTCACTTCCTCTTTTTCCAATTGGATGTGGAATCCGCAGCAGCGCGTTCGCCCTTCGTAGACGATCGGTTCAGCGCCGAGCGCGAGAATCAAATCTTCCATGTTATGCGGATTGCGCGGATCTTCGCCCGAGGAAGCGTATTCCTCGGGGCGCAGCACGTGGCACCCGTAGAACGCGCCGATCTTCATGCCGGTCAGCGGCCGGACGACCAACTTGCGGATATTGTCGATGCCAAAATCGTCGCGCAAGATCCACGCCATGTGCTTCGTGACGACATTGCCGCTGTATTTCTTGCCGAACCGGGCCAACACGTCGTTGGCGTCCTTCATGTACTGCTCGTTGTGCAGCAATTCGTGATTGGCTTGGCGCATGTGGCCCGTGCACGTGGAGCAGATGGTCAGCACCGTGTCGAGGCCGAGCGCCTCGGCTTCGGCGAAGGTGCGGGCGTTGAGCATGCGGGCCAGGTGGCGATTCATGTCGTTGACGACGCTTGCGCCGCAGCAAGAGGCTGCGTCGAGCTTGATGAGTTCCCAACCCAATTTCTCGGCGACGACGTGGGTCGCAAGATCGAGCTCCTTGCATGATTCCTGTGCGACGCAGCCCGGGAAGTAACCGTACTGTTTGAGAGCCATTTTAATATCGTCTCGCCTCGGCAGCTTTGAATATTTCACGGATCTCCGTGACGCGCGGGACCGGCCGCATCAGCAGCGGTGGCATCTTGCCTTTGAGGAGCAGGCGCAGGCCGAGCGGGATGACCGGCGCGAGCTTCACGAGATTGAAGTAGCCGAGCGTTCCCGGGATGACCTGGGATTCTTCGAGGAATCCCGTCTTCTTGATGGTATCGGCGACGACCATCGCGTGGCGCGCGCCGGTGTTGTCGGTGACGCCCTCTTCGATCGTGGCAACGCATGAGAGCGCGATCAATTCGTGCGGATCGACGTGTTTCGGACAATACGAGCAGGCATAGCAATGCGCGCACAGCCATAGGTTCTGTTTGACGATGTTCTCCGCGCGCTCTTTGCGCGCGCCGTCACGCGTGTCTTCGAGGAAGCGGTAGCCGACCCGTGCGATCGCCGCCGGTCCGACGAAGGTGTCGTCCACCGACACGACCGGGCATAGGCTATAACAGGTGCCGCAGAAGATGCAGTTCGCCGGCTTCCAAAGGCGCTCCATCTCCACCGGTGATTGGCGGTATTCGCGCTCCGGCGGTGCTTCTTTGGGAACGAGCCAGGGCTTGAGCGACTTGTTCTTCTCCCAAAAGCGCGTCATGTCGACGACGAGGTCCTTGACGATCGGAAGATTGTGCATCGGCGATACGCGGACCGTGCCAACGGGTTTCGCGCCGGATGCCGGCGTGCCGGCAGCGTCATGCTTGGGTTCGGCGTGCGCCGGGTCGAGGGCGACCGCGGCGGCAGTGGCGGCGGCATTGGCTGCGCCCGACGTCGCCTCAGCGCCGAAGTGCGCTTGCCCCGCATGCGCGCTGATCGTCTCGTGCGGTTTCGCGTCTGCGACGCCCGATTCACCGAACTGCGAAAGGAGCTGGCGCAGCGGCGTCTTGCAGGCGAGGCCGTCAAGCCCGTTCATGCTCATCGTGCAGGATCCACAAATCGCGGACCGGCACGACCGGCGAAATGAGAGCGAACCGTCGTTCTCGTCCTTGATCTGCATGAGCGCTTCCAGCACGGTGGCGCCGCCTGGGACTTCGACGGTGAACGTCTGAACGTGTGGCGCACCGTCGTGTTCGGGGTCGAAGCGCTGGACTTCGAGGTTGACGAGCATCAGTTATCCTCAATCGGGCGAGCGCGGCTCACCCTTGTACGACTAGTAAACGCGCGCCTGCGGTTGCCACTTCGTCATGGTCACCGACTTGTAGGTCAATTCTGGGTCTGCGTCCGGTTGGAAATGCGCTTGGGTGTGTTTCATCCACTTCTCGTCGTCGCGGTCGGGGAAGTCGACCCGCGTGTGGGCGCCGCGGCTCTCTTCGCGTTGCAATGCGCCGGCGAGCGTGGTTTCCGCGACGTCGAGCAGGAAGCCCAATTCGAGCGCGCCGGTGAGGTCGGTGTTGAAGACGTGCCCTTTGTCGTCGAGCGAGATGTTCTTATAACGCTTTTTTAGTTCGCGGATGCGCTCGATGCCGATCGAGATCGACTCGGGGCGCCGGTAGATTCCTGCGCCTTCCATCATCGCCTTGCCCATCGCGTCGCGGATGACGTTCACCCGTTCTCCGCCCTTGTTCGCCTTCATCGCGCGGATGCGGGCGTCTTCGTCGTCGCGCAGTTTTGTGGGGAAATCGAGCGCGCCGACTTTCGTCACGTACTCTGCGGCGTGCGCGGCGGAGAGTTTCCCGAAGACGATCGTTTCGAGCAGCGAGTTTCCGCCCAGCCGGTTCGCGCCGTGCACAGAAACGCAGGCGCATTCGCCGGCGGCGTAGACGCCCGGGATCGGTGTCGCGCCGTGCTTGTCGGTTTGAACGCCGCCCATCCAATAGTGCATGCCCGGTGTGATCGGCACCGGCTCATCGATGGCGTCGATGCCCGTCGCGTCGAGCGCGAGTTCGCGGATCTGCGGCAGCCGTTCCATGATCTTTTGTTTTCCAAGATGCCGTAGGTCCAGGAACACGCAGCCGTCGACGCCTCGTCCTTCGTTGATCTCCGTTTGCTCTGCGCGCGAAACGACGTCGCGCGATGCGAGTTCCCCTTTGGTGGGCGCATACTTGAACATGAATCGCTCGCCAAGCGCGTTGATGAGATAGGCGCCCTCACCGCGCGCGCCCTCGGTCATCAAGACGCCGTTGCTTTTCAAAGTTGTTGGATGAAATTGAACAAATTCCATATCTAGCAGCGGAATGCCGGCGCGATAGGCGATGGACATCCCGTCGCCCGTGCTCGAAAGGCCGTTGGTGGTCTTATAAAAGGAGCGCCCGGCGCCGCCGGTCGCCAAAATCGTGGCCTTGGCTTTGAGGCCTTGCACCGAGCCGTCGGTGACGTTGAGCGCGACGACCCCGGCCCCGACGCCGTTCTTGACCGCCAGCGACGTCGCGAACCATTCCTCGTAGACTTTGACGTTAAGCCGCTGGCATTGCTCCCACAGCGAGTGGAGGATGACCAGGCCGGTGACGTCAGCGCAATAACAGGTGCGGGGAAACGATGCGCCGCCAAACGGTCGCTGGGCGATGCGACCGTCGTCCATGCGCGAGAAGATGCAGCCCATGTGGTCGAGCCAGATGATGGCTTGCGGCGCTTCGTTCGCGAAGAGCTCGATGGCGTCTTGATCGCCGAGGTAGTCGGAGCCCTTGACTGTGTCGAAGGCGTGGGCTTCGGGGGTGTCTTCCTCGCGGTTGCCGAGCGCGGCGTTGATGCCACCCTGCGCGGCACCGCTGTGGCTGCGAACCGGATGGATCTTCGAGAGCAGCCCGACGTTGAGCCCGCGCTCAGCCGCTTCGACCGCCGCACGCATACCGGCGAGGCCGCCGCCGACGACGAGGATGTCGTGTTCGATCATAGGTGTTCGGCTGTCTTCCTTTATCGAGGCACTGCGGGCGCGAAAGCGGGTTACGGGTGTTCGCTTTTCGCGCTTGGTTTCGAACGACCCTGGAGCGCGCGTCGCGCGTGCAACTTTTGTCGCTTTGTTCCAATGTCGTGCAGACCTTGCAGTGCCGACCTTGTAGTGCCGACCTGTATGGTCGGCCGTACGCGGGTGAGCATCGCGCACCCGAGCCGGTCAAATGCGGCGCCACCTCACTCGCGTTCGCGCCATGCTATACTAGCCGTTGTTAGCCTTCGTCATCGGATGCCTCATGCTCAACGTCGTCAAGCCGCAGGCCGGCTTGCCGGCCACGGCTGTACGGACCGAAACCGCAAACGCTCGGAACGTCCGAGCCGAGCTCGTCATCGGTCGCGTCGCCACGCTCCGCATCTGGCGCCGCGGGGAATTGGCATACGACGAACCGCTTACGATTCTGCAGTCGAGCATGTACGATGGGCCGTACGGTTTTGACATTCGCGCCGATGACGGCGGGGAGCCGTCCGTTCGATTAGGCGTTGCAGCAGCCACCAACGCCGGCCGAAAACGATTTCCCGACGACCTCCGACTGGAATACCACTTCGATAAGGAACGTCGGCGATACGTCGCCTCGCTCGAACCCGTGAAGTTGCGCGATCCGCTTTGGTCCGGCAACGTTGCGTTTCGCGACGTCACGCGCGCGAGCGGGTTGACACTCACAACGACCTACATGGTAAGGGATGACGAATTCATCCGCGCGAGTCCGGTCATGCGAATTTCCCGGCATGGCGTTGCTGTGCCGGTGGGTCCTCTGCCAGCCGGAATTCGCGGGCCGCTGCAAGGGTCACCCACGATTATTGACCTCAACCACGACGACGAACCTGAGATCGACTACTCATTACTCATGCTCGGGACCAACTGCTGTTCCGTAGAAGCGATATACCGGTACGACCCGGCACAGCGGCGCTATATCCAAACCATTCAAGAATGGGGTTTTTATCGCGATTGGCCGCGGCTACGCGATCTCGATGGTGACGGCATCATTGAATTCGTGGGAACGAACGAGAATATCATCAGCCGGTTTACCGCCGGATGCTGTTCGGGACCGGGAGTGATCCGCATCGGCCGTTTTGACCATGACCGAATCGTGTGGGTCACAACAGAATACCCTGCGCTGATCCGTGACGACGCGAGGGATGCATGGCGAGCGGTAGTCGCCGAAATGAAGAAGGATCTCGCATTGCAAGCGGGCGCGACCGCCTGGTACCTTGCGGACAAAGTTATGCTCGGCGAAGGCGGCGATGGATGGTCGCGGGTGCGGCGGACGTATAGCGTCGCGCGATGGGCAACTCTCGCGCCGCAACTTCGAGCTGCGCTGACCGCGGAAGGTTATGGAACGTCGGGTATCCGTTGAGCTGCGCGGTTTATCTTGGGTGAGCGATGCTCGCCCTACTACAAACAAGGTCGAATGCACAAGTTCTTGCAGTTACTAGCAAGCCGTGCACATCCCGCCCACAAGCCAATCCACAAGGTCGGGGAGAACTAATCCGGAATAGACACCAAACGTATGTTCGCGCACGACCGGCAGGTTCCGCTTGGCCAAGAATTTCGTCCATCTGCACGTCCATAGCGAGTATTCACTGCTCGACGGAGCGTGCCGCATCCCCGACATCGTCTCGACGGCTGCGGAATTCGGCATGCCCGCCGTTGCCCTCACCGATCATGGCGTTCTCTACGGCGCGATGGAGTTCTACTTCGAGGCGAAGAGCAAGGGCATAAAGCCGATTCTCGGCTGCGAGATGTACGTGGCACCGCGAGGCCATCGCGATCGAAGCGCGCGCGACGAATATCATCTTACCGTGCTCGCGCAAGACGCTCGCGGCTACCGCAACCTCATGAAACTCGTGTCGGCAGGCTTCACCGACGGTTACTATTACAAACCGCGCGTCGATCTCGAGCTGCTCGCGCACTATAACGCCGGCTTGATCGTGCTGTCCGGCTGCCTGGGCGGCGGCGTGCAGCAACACCTCTTGCACGACGACGTCGAGCGCGCGCAGTCGATGATCTCGGATTACCGGGCGATTTTCGGGGAACGCTATTTCCTGGAACTGCACCATCACCACAACCCGCTGGAAGATAAAGTGCGGGCGGCTTTGCTGCAGTTCTCCTCGGCGTTGGGCGTTCGAACGGTCGCGACGAACGATTTCCACTACCTGCGCAGAGACGATAGCGGCGCGCACGACGTGCTGCTGTGCATCGGCACCGGAAAAATGGTGGCCGATACCGACCGCATGCGCTTCGATGGCGACGATTTCTATTTCAAGTCGGCCGAAGAGATGCGCGAACTGATGGCCGGCGCGCCCAATGCCTGCGACGCGACGCTGACCATCGCCGACATGGTCGACATCGATATCGAAACTAAATCGTTTGCGGTGCCCGCGTTCCCGGTGCCGTCCGGCGCCGGCGACGATCGCGAATACCTCCGACGGCTCTGCCTCGACGGCCTAAAAGCCCGCTACGGCGAGCCCACTGCCGTGCATGTCGCGCGTTTGGAGTACGAACTCGACATCATCAACCGGATGGGATACGCGTCATACTTCCTCATCGTGTGGGACTTCATCAGGTACGCGCGCGAGCAAGGCATTCCGGTCGGCCCGGGTCGCGGATCGGCTGCAGGCTCGATCGTAGCCTATAGTCTCCGCATCGCCGACGTTGATCCGCTGCGCTACAATCTCTTCTTCGAACGGTTCCTGAACCCCGAGCGGATCTCCATGCCCGACATCGACACCGATTTTTGCTTCGAGCGGCGCGGTGAAGTCATCGATTACGTCACGCGGAAGTACGGCGCGGATCGCGTGGCGCAGATCGTCACCTTCGGCACGATGGCCGCGCGCGCTGCGGTGCGCGATGTTGGGCGCGTGATGGGTGTGCCGCTTGCGGAAGTCGATCACATAGCGAAACTCATCCCCAACGTGCCGGCGAATCCGGTGAGCATCAAACAGGCCATCGACCAAGTCCCCGAACTCAATCAGATCTATCAGCGCGACGGGCAAGGACGTAAACTGCTCGATACCGCGATGCGCGTCGAGGGGCTTGCGCGGCATGCCTCGACGCATGCGGCCGGCGTGGTCATCGCGCCGGGGCCGGTGACCGACTACGCACCGCTCGTGAAGCTCGGCGATCACGATGTCAATACGCAGTATTCCATGGAATGGGTTGAAAGAGTCGGCCTGCTCAAGATGGATTTTCTGGGCCTGCGCACGCTGACGGTCATGGCAGCCGCGGCGAAGGAGATCCGGCGCACGGCCGACTCGTCGTTCGAACTCGACGAGATCCCGCTCGACGATCCTAAGACGTATGCGCTGCTCTCGAACGGGCAGACCAGCGGCGTTTTCCAATTGGAGAGCGACGGCATGCGGCGGTATATCGCCGAACTGAAGCCGACGCGGATCGAAGACGTCATCGCGATGGTCGCGCTCTACCGGCCTGGTCCGATGGATTGGATCGGCGACTTCATCGCTGGTAAGCACGGCCGGCGCAAGATCGGATATCTGCATCCCAAGCTTGAACCGATCCTCGAAGAGACCTACGGCATCGCGGTCTATCAAGAGCAAGTGATGCAGATGTGCCGGGAGCTCGCCGGCTACACGGTCGGACAGGCCGACTCCATGCGCAAAGTCATCGGCAAGAAGATCAAAGAGAACATCCCGGTCGAGCGGGAGAAGTTCGTCAAAGGCTGCGTGGCGCACGGCGTCGACGCGCAGCTCGCGGCGAAGATCTGGCAATTCATCGAACCGTTCGCCGGCTACGGCTTCCCCAAAGCGCACGCGGTGAGCTACGGACTGCTCGCCTATCGCACCGCATGGCTCAAAGCGAACTATCCGCTTGCCTTCATGGCCGCGCTGCTCACCTCGATGAAAGGCAACTCCGATAAGCTCGTCGAGTACCTGGCCGAGTGCGCGCGAACGGGATTGAAGATTCTGCCTCCCGACGTCAATGAAAGCGGCACCGATTTCACCGTGGTCGATGGGGCCATTCGCTTCGGCCTCGCAGCGGTCAAAAATGTCGGCGACGGCGCGATCCGCGAATTGCTGGAAAAACGCGAGGCCGGTCCGTTTACCTCGCTTTCGCACCTCTGCGCGCGGGTGGATTGCCGCCAGATGAATCGTCGCGTCCTCGAATCGCTCGTCAAAGCCGGCGCACTCGACGGATTCGCGGGCAATCGGGCGCAGAAGCTCGCCCATGTAGAAGCGGCATTGGACTTTGGTCAGCGGCTGGCGGAAGAACGCGATCTGGGCCAGACCTCGCTCTTCGGCGGCGCCGGCGCGCCGCTGCCGCCACCGGTGCTGCCACAACTGCCGGACTTGCCTATGTCCGTGCGTCTTGCACAAGAAAAGGAAGCGATCGGTCTCTACATCTCCGGGCACCCGCTCGCCGACAAAGCAGCTGATCTGGCGCGCCGCACCACGACGACCATCGCCCTGCTGCGCCAGTTGCCCGAGGACGAATTGGTGTGCGCCGGCGGCGTGGTGACGTCATCGCGTCGCGTTGTCACCAAGGCGGGCGGCCAGATGCTCATCGCAAAGCTGGAGGACCAGTCCGGCACGATCGAACTGATCGTATTTCCGAAATGGTACCCGCAGCTCTCGCCGTACTTCACCGACGATGCGATCGTGGTCGTCAAGGCGCGCGTCAAAGAGCGCCGGCAAGGTCCGCAGGGGCGTTCTGCCGTCGTCGCGACCGATGCAGGCGATGCTGCCGACGAAGAGCGGCCGGAGATCAGTCTGCAAGTCGTCGAGGTGTGGCCGATCGCGTCCGCACCGATCTTGAGCGCACGTCCGCTAGTGGTGGCCGCACCAAAGCTCGCGGTAGAATTTGTCGCGGCGCCGACGCCCGTCGTGGAATTCGGCACCGCATCAAAAGTATCAGCGGAAGTCAGCGCGGCAACGCTCAACGTCCGGTTGTGCGGCGACGCGGAAGACGCGCACCGGCTCGGCCGGCTGCGCGACCTCGTCTCGTCTGCCGGCGGCGGTTCAGGGAAAATCGTCTTGCATGCAGGTGCGAACGGCGACACGAGGCCGCTCAAGCAATCCGTCGCCATCACGGATGCGATGCGCGCGGAACTGGCGGGGCTGTTCGGCGGCGACAACGTGTGGCAGGCAGACGAACGGTGACGGCGC
>DATBOZ010000167.1:0-2209 GCA_036561585.1 Candidatus Eremiobacteraceae bacterium
GTCGCGAAACGTGTTCTCGACGACCTTGACCAGCTCGGCGGTGGTGCTGTCGGTCTCGTACATATCGCCGCGGACGAACGACGCATAGAGCGCTTTCGCGCGCTGCGCATCTTCCGGCCGGCGTCCGCCGATGATGCGGTCATTCTCCCGCAGCTCGCGCACGATCGCACCGGGGATGACGCGCTCGGGGCAGTGGGCGAGAAAGATCGAATCCGGATCGACGCCTGCGCCGCGAATCGCCGGCACTACGACGCGTTCGAGCGTCCCCGGCGGTACGGTCGACTCCAGCACCATCAGTTCGCCGCCGCGCAGCAGCGGCGCGATCGCCTTTGCCGCAGCCTGTACGTACGAGAGATCGGGCCGGCCGTCCGCCGCGTTCGGCGTGGGCACGCAGATGATGTACCCATCTGCGGCGGGGAGAGTGTCGACGATCGCGAGGTTTCCGGATGCCAGCGCCTGGCCGACGATTGCTTGCACTTCAGCTTCCGCGATGTGCGTCGCGCCGGCGCGCAATTGCGCGCGCAATGCAGTGCTGACGTCGAAGCCGAACACGCGATGCCCGGCATTGGCCAGCATCGCCGCCGTAGGCAGACCGATGTAGCCAAGTCCCACGACGGTGACTTCCATGCGAACCTCGTTTGGCGTTGGTGCGAGCGTGACGTCGAGCCGGTCTTCGATGAGTCGTCCCATGATTGTAGCCCGGATAGACCTCAGCGAAGTAGAACGGCTTTGCCTCCCGCGATTGCCCCATCAGACCCAATAAACGGCGATTGCTGGGCCTTACGACTCAAGCTCGGACCGCCGCGGGCAATATTTCCTGGGCCCGGATGCGGGGCTCCGCTTCGGTCGAGTACAGCCTGTCTAATCCGAACAGCTGCAGAATTTCCATCGCGCGCTTGGCAGCGTCGCCGGACACGGACGCCTTCCATCCGTCCGAACGCGCGCCGCCAAGTGCGATTCCGGCGGCGGACTCCCACGCCGTGGACGACGGACGCGCCAGCTGCACAAACGCATCGTCGGTGAGCGGCCGTCCAATGAACTCGAACAATCGCGCGATTTCCCGCCGAGGATCGCTGCGAAAATCCTCATAGAACGCGACGTGGATCTCACCTGCGGCGAACTGCCGGAGCGGCACGTAGTTCTCGATGCACCACTGGGCGACGTGCATCGCAAACGGATCGTCGATCCGCTTGAGCTCCTTGCTCATCGGCGAGAGGAAATCGTCGACGAGTTGCGGCTGCGCGAGCAGCGCGCCCAAATCGTGACCCCAACTGTAGCGCAGTCGAGATGCAGCGACGGCGCACGGATGCCGGAACGTCAGCACGATCGGCATCCCGGGAAACAACTCGTAGAGCCAACGCAGGTATAAGTGCGAGCGGATGTCCTTGACCAGACGCTTTCTGCTCACAAAACGCCGATTGTAATAGTCCGCCCAGCCGTTACGGAAGCGGCCGGTCACGATTGCGCGCGCACCATCGACGAATTCGGGCCGTGTCTCGCCAGGTCTGATGTATTGACGATTCGCGAACGCCCGGCACTCCGGCACGACACGCGGATTGAACGGCTCGAAGATGAAGCGGAACGCGTTATCGTAGTTGATCATCTCCGCGATCCACGTCGTGCCGCCGCGGCCGCTCCCGGCGAGAAAGATCGCGTCGCGATGATCGCCCCCAAGATCGATGTGCGCCTGTTTGACCAGCGCCTTGAGGCTGCGCAATCCCGCTTTCACCTGCATGCGCAGCGACCGGTCGACACCGCTCATGCCGTCACCTGTTCTTCGGCGGCAGCGCGTTCGTCACGAGGAGAACAAACCGGACTGGCCGGATAGTCCGTCCACGCATGAGCATTGACGTACAGGCGCGCGCCGAAGACCCCTTCGTTCGACGCATCGATCCGCAGCGCGTCCGCCTCGGTCTTGTCATGCCGATCTACAACGAAGCCGCCAGTTTGGCGGAAACGCTCGCGAGCATCGCGACCCAGACCTTCGATCATCGGCGCATTCGCCTGATCGCGGTCGACGGCGCTTCGACCGACGATAGCGCCGCAGTCGTCCGACGCTGGCTCGCCTCGACGGACATCGACGGATCGGTCATCAGCAACCCTCGCCGGCGCATACCGATCTCGCTCAACGTCGGCATCGCGGCGCTCGACCCGGCGGATCTTGTCGTCCGGCTTGACGCGCACACGACCTACGGCCCGACGTATCTCG
>DATBOZ010000168.1:0-35134 GCA_036561585.1 Candidatus Eremiobacteraceae bacterium
ACAGCTCACGTACGATCTCTCCGTCCCATCCAACGTGACGTATATCGCGAACGGATTCATCTCGCACAACACCATCGGCCTCCTGATGGACTGCGACACCACCGGCATCGAACCCGACTTCGCGTTGGTGAAATTCAAGAAGTTGTCCGGCGGCGGATACTTCAAGATCATCAACCAGTCGATCCCGATCGCGTTGCGCAACAACGGTTATTCGCAAGCGCAGATCGACGACATCATCCGCTACGCCAAAGGCGCGGGCACATTGTACGGCTCTCCGTACATCAATGTCGAAACGCTGCGCGCGCGCGGGTTCAACGACGATGACATCCAGGCTATCGAGCGCAGTCTGCCGGCCGTGTTCGAGATCGGCTTCGGCTTCAACCAGTGGAGCTTGGGTGAACCAACGCTGCAGCGGCTCGGCTTCACCTCAGAACAATACAACGCAGCGGACTTCGATCTCCTCAAATTGCTCGGCTTCTCGCGCGAAGAGATCGATGCGGCCAACAACTACATCTGCGGCACGATGACGGTCGAAGGCGCGCCGCATCTCAAAGAGGAGCACTACGCCGCATTCGATTGCGCGAACAAGTGCGGGAAGATCGGCCGCCGCTACATCCAGCACATGGGTCACGTCCGCATGATGGCTGCCGCGCAGCCGTTTATCTCCGGCGCCATCTCTAAGACCATCAACATGCCGATGGAAGCGACGGTGCAAGACATCCAAGAGGCATACATGCGCTCGTGGGATCTCGGGCTCAAAGCGATCGCGCTCTATCGTGACGGTTCTAAGCTTTCGCAGCCGTTGTCCACCAAGGGCTCCGACAAGTCGAGCGAGTCCGCCGAAGACCGTCAGCTGGCACTTTCCAAGGAATTCGAAGATCGCTTGGCTGCGGCGCGGCAATTCGCAGCTGACGAACTACGACCGGACGAGATCTTGGCGGCCGCACAGCGCATCCTTGCCAACACCGACAACACCGACTTCAAACGCAAAGTCGCGCAAGTGCTCGAGCGCAACCGGCTGCCCGCGAAGCGGCGCGGTTGGACGCAAAAAGCGAAGATCGCCGGTCACACGGTGTTCTTGCGGACAGGCGAATACGGCGACGGCACCTTGGGTGAGATCTTCGTCGATCTCCACAAGGAAGGCGCGTCGTTCCGAAGTCTGATGAACTGCTTCGCCATCGCCGTCTCGATCGGATTGCAGTACGGCGTGCCGTTGGAGGAATTCGTCGAGAAATTCACGTTCACGCGCTTCGAGCCGAACGGCTTCGTCGATCACCCGAATGTGAAATCGTGCACGAGCGTCATCGACTACATCTTCCGCGTGCTTGGCATGGAGTATCTCGGACGTACCGACTTCGTGCAAGTCAAGCCGGAAGACAAAGACGTCGACGACACCCATCACGAGGATCACGCGCTCTCCGAATTCGAAACGATGGTCGCCGAGCAACAAGCCGCCGAAGAGACGGCCAAGGTCATCGCGCGTCGCGCGCTAGGTAGACCCGTCGTAGGGCAGGCTGCGCTTGCCCAGTCATCGCAGACAAAACCTGACGCCGCCGCCGCCGCGCAGCTGAATGCCCTTCGTTCGCGCGAAGCGCAGTTGGCTTCGATGATGGGGGATGCTCCGGTCTGCGACGGCTGCGGATCGTTGACGCGGCGCAACGGCGCTTGCTACGTGTGCGACTCATGCGGCCGGAGCATGGGCTGCTCGTAGAGTCCAGTTCACTCTGCCACTTCGCGTTGTCACAAGAAGGGCGCATCGTTACGATGCGCCCTTCTATCTGTTGGCTTCGCCGATTCGCGCCTTGAGAATTCGAGGCGCCCCGCGCCGCTACTTCGTCGCCAGCTCGAGTGCGATCCGCGCGGCGCCATGCACGCACTCCGAGGACTCATGGATCACGACCGTCCCCGTCTGGCGAAGCGCCGCTTTCACGCGATCGCGGATCTCCGAAAATCCGCTGAACACACCGCCGACCAGCAGCACCGGCAGCGCTGCCTCGCCCCGGACGACCTGCGCGACGCGCTTTGCGTTCGCCGCGAGCGCATTTGCTTCCAGTTCCACCAGCGCTTTGGCCGCGCGATCGCCCGCCTGAAACGCGTGCTCGACGAGCGGCGCGAGCGATGCGACGAGCGGCACATCGAAATTGGGATGTTGGATCCGCAGCACGATGTCCGATGCTTGCCGCAGCTTCAGCTCTTTGATGACCGCCTCTGCGAGCAATCCGCGCGGTTCGCTGCCGTCGTAGGCGTTCGCCGTGTGGCGCACGGCCGCGAGGCCGAGCGCTGACGCACTACCGGCATCGCCGATAATCGCGCCGTGGCCGCCCACGCGGACGACTTTTCCGTCGGCGCCCTCGCCGTACGCGATGCTTCCCGTGCCGGCTATCACGACGATGGCCGGCCGTTTGGGACCGACGATGCCAAGCGCCGCAGCCGCATCGTTGCGCACGGTGATGGCGACTTCGATCGGCAGCAGAGAACGTAGCGCCTTCTCCGTCGCGATAAGATCCGACTCGCGATCGATCCCCGCGCTTCCAAGACAGACGGCGCGAACGCTCCCGCCGGCCATCAGCGGTTCCAGCACATCGTGCAGCGCTTTGCGCGCGGCCTCCGGGCCGACATCCCACGGATTTGCGCCGCCGGCTTGCGCGCGCGTCACTTCTCGCCCATCGACGTTCACGAGAATGCCGAGCGTCTTCGTACCACCGCCATCGATGCCGATGGCGATGCCGCTCTTAAGATCATGCATGCGCTGAGGATTGCGCGTACGATGTCGTCGGCCCTCCGCGACATCTCATGCGGAGCCGACCAGGAAGTACGGCGCGCCCGGTCAATCGCCCACTATCATGATGTCGAGCGGTCCGGCAATCGCATCCGCCACGTTCCATGCCTGCTTCATCTTCGACGTCGCCGATGCCATCGATCTCAAGCAGCTCACGCAGATCGGCGGCACGAGCGCGCATCCTGCACCGCTCCGACTTCGCGCGACGCCATCGCCCGGCAACATCCAATTCGCCGTACCACCGTTGGCAGCGAACTTGGGCGCGGTCGCGATCGGTGCGCACACCGGCACCTCGCGCGCGAAGATCTACGATTTCGGCGTCATCTCGATCAGGTTCTCCTTTCCGTTCGCCGGTCCATGGGGTCGCTTCGCCGAGCTCGCCACATCGCTGCGCCAAGACGAATCATTGGCGGCGCACGCGCGTAGACTCGTCAACGAGACGTTGGTCGATTCCGCGAGCGCCCTCGACGATCCACACGAACCGCTTATCGAGGACTACTTCATCTATACCGTTGAGGCATTCGCCCAGCCGATCGACGCGATATCACTCCTCGACGAGCACCGCGCGGCGCTGGTGTCGCTCATGATGGCTGAAGCGCACACGCTGGGAGAAGAGGAGCAGACCGAAGCCCTGCGCCTTCACTATAGCTACTACCCGGGCGATCTCGTCGTCGTGTTGTGGGATTCGGCGTTCGTCTACGAAAACACGGAAGACGCCGAAGTCATTCAAGACATCCTCGAATTCGCCAATTCGCAGCTGGTCGAATTCCGGACGTACGACGCAAGACTCGACGCCGAGCTCGACGCGATCTACGCCATGGACGCGCCGAGCCGCCCCTCAGGCCGCCCTCTCCGCCGGCGAGCGGCCGATGTGCGCGCCCAAGAGCTGCGCTACCTCATGATCGACGTCCGCGAACTCGCGGATCGCACGAGCAACGCGTTGAAGATCATCGGCGATGCATATTATGCACGGATCTACCGAGGCATCGCGGCGCGCCTTGGTCTCGACGACTGGCAGCGCCAGATCGAGAGCAAGCTCGACAGCGTCGGCGAGCTCTACCGCTACCTCATCGACCAGGCGCAGATCGCACGCGGGGAATTCTTGGAGATCATCGTCATCGTGCTGATCGCAATCGAGATCGTCGTCGGCATCCTAGGCCTGCGCCACTAGACCGCAACCGGCATGAAGCTCGCCGCCCGGTTCAGAATCGGACGCCATGAGCGATCTCATCGATCCGACCGCCCGCCCGATTCCCGGCATGAGCCGCGCCGCCTTCGTCGGGCTCTCGTCGACGGCGATCGCCGCAGCCGCGTCTATCGCACGCGCGCTGGCGGACGGCACGCGTCTCGGCGCTCCGCATCCGCCGTTGGTCCCTGAAGACGACCCGGCTATCACGACCACTCGCCCGTCGCTCGATCGGCCCGGCGGCGATATCGATGCATACGCCGCCATGCCGGGCGGCGCAACGGCATCGGCGCCTGGCGTCGTCGTCGTGCAGCACGTGTGGGGCGTCGACGCGCAGATCCGCGACGTCGTCAGACGCTTCGCGAAATCCGGCTTCATCGCGATCGCGCCGAATCTCTACGCCCGCCAGCACGCACCAAGCGGCGATGGTTCCACCGATTACAAGGTCTTCGGTCCATTTTCGAAAGCGCTCGTTGACGATCAGGTGGATGGCGATCTTCAGGCCGCGGCCGCGTGGATCCGGCGAACGACGATGACCGGCGCTTCGCCAAACCCGTCGAAAGTTGGCCTGATCGGATTCTGCATGGGTGGGACCATCGCGCTCCGCAATACCGTCCGGGGCCCGACGTACACGGCGGCATCCGTCTTCTACGGCAAGATCCGGCAGAGCACGAGCACCGGAGGCACATCGTCTCAGCCGTCGCTCACCTATGCTGATGCGATCAACATGCCGTTATGCGGCAGTTGGGGCGCGCGCGACGCAGGCATTCCGACCGCGGATGTCGCGGCGCTTCGTGACCACTTGACCAGACCGAACGATCTCAAGATCTACGACGAAGCGGGCCACGCATTCTTCGACGATACGCGGCCGTCATACGTCGCAGCGGCGGCGGCAGACGCCTGGGCGCGCACGCTTCAATGGTTCGGGAAATACCTCGCCGGCTGACTACCGCAGCGCGGTGAGCTCCTCCGGCGTGATGCGCTTGAGCGAAAAGCGATAGCCCGCGTAAACGGCGATGGCGTAGAACAGCAGGTCGATCGGTGAAAACGATTCCTGCATCACCGACAGCGCCTTATCGAGCGGAATGTGCGAGATCACCGTGAAGAAATCGGCGTGCAGTTGTTGCGCGGCAAAGCCGACCATCGCGAAGTAGTTGCCGAGCAAGCATCCGAGCAACGCGCATGTCGCGCCGACGTATTGATAAGGGCGCTCGATGCCTTTGCCGAGGAAGCGCACGGCGTACCCGACGAGGAAACCGACGCCGATCGCCATATAGCCTATCTGAATTCCTCCGGTCATATCCGTGACGATAGCCCAGATCGCCGCGCCGACAAGCGCCGCGACCACGCCGGCCGCAAGCGCAAGCGGCATGCTCTGTTCATCTTTTCGGCGCAACATGAAGTTCTGCACTTTTGTCTGATCCAGACTGGTCTGACCAGGAGCGTCCTGCACACATGCCTCCTCGCGAGCGCGTGAAAGACGTGCTCGGCAGACGCTGTCGTTCCCGGGGGCGCGGTGTCGCACCTTGAACAGGAGCCGCGAGGCCCGGCGTGAAGTCCGACGCAGTCATGGCATCGAATCGCCCGCAACCGCGCGTCACCGGCAATCGTTATTTGATCTCCGTCGCCGTCATGATCAGTGCGCTGACGGCGATCCTCGACACCACCATCGTCAATGTCAGCGTTCCAAACATCCAGGCGGCGTTCGGCGCCGACATCGACCAGATCACGTGGGTGCTCACCGGGTATCTCATCAGCAACGTCGTGATCATCCCGATGACCGGCTGGCTCGCCGCGCGGGTCGGTTTGAAGCGCTATTATATGGCGAGTCAGGTCATATTCGTCATCGCATCCATGCTTTGCGGCGCCGCGTGGAATCTTCCGTCGTTGGTCTTCTTCCGCATCCTCCAAGGCATCGGCGGCGGCGCGTTGCTGCCGGTCTCGTTCTCGATCATGCTCGAGGCCTTTCCGCCGGAGCAGACCGCGCAAGCGACCGCGATCTTCGGCGCCGGCACCATTCTCGGACCGATCATCGGACCGACATTGGGCGGCTGGCTCACCGAGAACTTCTCGTGGCGTTGGATCTTCTACGTCAACCTGCCGATCGTGCTTGTCGGATTGTTCATGACCTATATCGCCCTGCATACACCGAAGCGAGAGTTCACCGAGAAGAAGACCATCGACGTGCTTGGACTGGCGTCAGCTGCGGTGTGGTTGACGACGTTCCAAGTGGTGCTGCAAGAAGGACAACGCAACGACTGGTTCCATTCGCCGCTGATCCTGTGGATGACCGTGATCTCGGTGATCGCCGGCGTGACCTTCATCTACACCGAGCTTTCCGTCGAACAGCCGTTCATCAATCTGCGGATCTTCAAGGACTACAATTTTGCGGTCGGCAACGGCATGGGTTCCGTGGTGGCCGCCGCGCTCTTCGGGGCCGTCTTCTTGATCCCGGTCTTCTCAGCCGAGGTGCTCGGCTACAATTCGCTGGACATCGGCTTATCGTTGCTGCCGGGAGCGGTGGCGACGCTCCCGCTCTTCGCGGTCGTCGCGCGACTCGTCCAACGCATCGACGCGCGCGTGCTGTGCGGCTTCGGCTTCGCGGTGCTGACGTGGTCGTGTTGGCTCAACACGTTCATCGACACCAACACGTCGTTCTGGTGGCTCGTCATCCTGAACACGACGAGAAGCCTGGCACTGCCCTTCATCTTCATTCCGCTCACCGCCATCGGCATCCAGAACCTGCCGCAGTCCCAAAAGCCCGAGGCATCCGCGCTGTACAATTTGACGCGCACGCTCGGCGGTTCGCTCGCGATCGCGGCGCTCGGCACATTCCTGGTCAACCGCACGGCATACCACTACGCGCGCTACAGCGAATCCGTCACGCAGTTCGGCTCCCAGGCCATGCAGCGCATCGATCAATTGCAGGCCGCCTTCATCGCCCGGTCAGGGAGCGACGCCCAAACCGCACACATCCAAGCGCTTGCCGCGTTGAAATCCGAGCTGGTGCGTCAGTCCTTGATCGGCGGATTCGACGACGCGTTTCGCGTCTTGACCTTGGTGTCCGCGATCGCCGTCGTCCTCGCACTTTCCACGCGCGCGCCGAACCTCGGGCCCGGCCAAGCGCCGGCCTCGGCGCTGGAATAGCCATGCGTGCGGCGACGATCGGCGCGGTACGGCGGGCTATCGTCAGCTGCACGCGCTGTCCGGAGTTACGCGAATACTGCGCGGCCGTCGCGCGGCAAGGCAAGCCGGAATTCGCCGGACAGACCTACTGGGGCCGGCCGGTACCGCCGCTCGGGAATTCCGGCGCCCGCGTTCTGCTCGTCGGCCTTGCCCCGGCTGCCCACGGCGGCAATCGAACCGGCCGCATGTTCACCGGCGACGGATCGGCGGCATGGCTCGCGCGAGCACTCTATCGTGGCGGCTTCGCCACGCAGCCGCATTCCGAGCGGCGCGGTGACGGCTTTGCGCTCATCGACGCATACCTCACGGCCGCGATCCGCTGCGCGCCGCCGAAGAACAAGCCGACGCCCGGGCAGTTGGAGCGTTGCGCCGATCATATGCGCGCGGAACTCGCGCTGCTCGTGAAGATCGACGTCGTCGTTGGATTGGGGAAGATCGGCTTCGACACCGGCGTTTCGAGACTCGCGGAATTCGGTTTTGCGATGCCGAAACCGCGCCCGCGTTTCGGCCACGGTGTCGAGTACCGCCTGCGCAAGGCCACGGACGGCCGGGAAGTCACGTTGATCGGCACGTATCATCCGAGCCGGCAGAACACCAACACGGGCACGCTCACACAGTCGATGCTGGATGCAGTCTTTGCGCGAGTGCGGAGACTGCTGGACGCCAAGGATTCGTAGCGCTACGCCTGCGCTTTGCCGGTCCGCGCGAAAGCGTTGACCGCGTCGGCCATGGCCGCGAGTTTGCGCTGCCGATGGCCTTGCGTCCAGCCGCTGCTATGCGGCGTCATGATGACGTTATCGAGATCGCCGAACGAATACCGAGAAGGCAGCGTTCGTTTTCCACGTTCTTCGGGATAGACGTACCAGACGTCCAGCGCGGCACCTGCGATCCTGCGATCTCGCAGCGCGTCGTACAAAGCTTTCTCCTGTGCGACCGGACCACGCGAGACATTGATGACCACCGCGTGCGACCGCATGAGTCTTATGCGACGGACATCGAGGAGACTGCGAGTCTGATCGGAGAGTTCGCAGCAGAGCACGATCGCGTCGCAGCCGCTGCACAGCGCGTCGACGTCCGCCGATTTCTTGAGGTCGCCAACGCTCTCGAGTCCGGCAATCGCATCCGTGACTTTCTCGGGATGCATCGTCACGGCGACTGTCGTCATGCCGAACGCGGCCGCTCGAGGGACGATCGCTCTGCCGATGCGGCCGAAGCCGATGAGCCCAAGCCTCGATCCGAATAACTCGCCGACGAATCCACCGGGCCCAAGGAACCCGTATTCCCATCGCCCTTGGCGGAGCGCCTTGTCGGCCTGAAGCGCGCGCTGGCGGAGCGCGACCAACATGCCGATCGCATACTCAGCCATGGGAATCTCGTGACCCTGACCGTTGCGCACGATGACGCCTGGCGGTAATAGGCCGCGATCGATGCCTTCAGTGCCGGCGCTCGGACACAGCAACAGCTTCAGCTTTTCCGCACGGGCAGCCGTCGCAGCGTCGAACTGCGTCGTGATGAGAATGTCGGCATCACGCACCGCCGCGGCTGCGGCGGCCTCGTCTTCGGGATCGACGGCGACGTAGTCGATATCCGCGTCCAGCAACGGGCGCAGCTCTTCGCGCCAGATATGTGACAGCGAAACAACTTTCACTGGCGAATCAACGGCCATAGGTGATGCGATAGATCGTTCCGCCGAGATCATCGCTGATGTAGAGCGCGCCGCCGGCGTCAATCGCCAGTCCGGCGGGCCGTCCGGTGTACTGGCCGTTGACGAGCCAGCCGCTCACGAAGTCGGTATAGCCCGCCGGGCGGCCGTGCGCGAAGTTGACAAAGACGACTTTCGCGCCGGTCGGCGCGCTGCGATTCCACGAACCGTGAAAGGCGACGAACGCACCGCCGCGGTAGGCCTGCGGAAACTGTTTTCGATCGTAGAACAAAAAACCGAGCGGCGCAGAATGCGCTTGGAAGGTCAACGCCGCGGCTTTTGTGCGCGTGCAATCGGCTCGCGGATATTCCGGGTTAGGATCGCGCTTCGCCGCGTGCGGATCGGGATAGCAGCGGGGCCAGCCATAGTCGGCGCCTTCCGTCACGAGGTCGAGCTCGTCGGGCGGCAGATCGTCGGTCGCTGCCTGGGTCGGACCGATGTCGTCGCGCTGGTTGACGACGGCCCAGAGATGTCCGCCGGCGTCAAGTGCTAATCCGCTTGCGTTGCGAAGTCCCACCGCGTACGATCGTGCGCTGCCGCCGGTTATGTGGACGATGCTCGCGAGCGGCAGCGCGTCGTCGCAAACATTGCAGGATGAGCCGACGCCGAGGAAGAGCGAGTGATCCGCTGCGATCGCGAGCGAGCGGTTATTGTGATCGCGATTTTCCGGTATACCACCGACGACGCGGGTCGGACTCCCGCCCGGATATGTCATCTTTTCCACGCCGTCCCAGACCGCGATGTACAGCGTGGATCCGTCGAACGCCAATCCGTGGGGCTTGTCGAGCCCGGATGCGACGTCGACGGGCGTGGAACCCGGACCGCGCAGTCGGACGACGTCGCCACGGCTCGTCTGGGCGATGAGGAGGTCGCCATTCGGTGCGACGGCCATAAAGCGCGGACCGCTCAACCCCTTCGCGAAGATCTCCGCGCGAAAACCGGACGGTACGGTCAGACCCGTTGCGGGCTGGAGTGGAGCGACCTCCGCGACGGCAGAGGCTGCAGCGCACCAGGTCGCGAGCGCCGCGATCACGATCACCGATCGCACATGGATCATCGCACAGCGTTCCGACGCCGGAGCACCGTGACCATCCGCCACGATGACATCCGGACGCTGAGCGGCACGCGCGGTGACAGATCGCCATACCATGCGAGCACGTCGAAGGCGCCGCTTGCCGCAGCGACGTGACTGATCCCGCTGCGCAACCACATGCGATGCATCTGCCGGTCGACGATGTGTTTGCTCGGCCTACCGTCGTTGTACTTCGCGTCGATCGTCATACTTTTCACGTACGTCTCCGCGATCGGATCGATATCCGTCGTCAGGAACCGGGTCCGCACGGTCACATCGGTATAGCGCTGACTCCAACGCCCGACCGTTCTCTTGCTGGTCGACGAGAAGAAGTCTGCGGGATGCGTCAGCTCGAGCAGCAGCAGGCCGCCCTTTCGCAGCGCACGGGCGGCGCACCGTAGCGTCGCGATGGCGTCATCATCCGTCGTGCAGTGGCTGAACGAGTCGAACAAGCACTGCGCGATGTCCACCTCTTGCTGAAGTCTGAAATCGCGCATGTCCGCGCGCTTGAGACGGATCCGCAGCCGCTCCTTCGTCGAAAGGTAGCGCGCATACGCGAGCATGTCGCGGTTGAGATCGACGCCGAACGCCTTGAGTCCGAGCCGGGCGTACTCGCGAAGGTGATGCGCCGGTCCGCATGCGATGTCGGCGATCGACGTAGGCTTCGACACGCCGTGATGTGCGGCAAGACTGAGGAGCCCTCTGCATTCGGCAGGGATTTGGCGAAACCCAAAAGCCAGGTCGTACAGCCGCGGGTTTTCGTAGAGCGCGTGACTTGAGCGCTTCGGGAGCGCCCGGCCAGACGTGCGTCCTGATGCCCTACGGCTTGACGAGGGCATGCTCTTCGTGCTCGAGGCGCTCGCACAGTTCTTCGGCCGGATAGGTGAGAATCTCCGCGAGCGTGGGATGAAGATGCGGCATGGCCATCACATCGCGGACGTTGGCCTTGAAGTAGAGCAACGCTATGGATTCGTGGATGAAGTCTGACGCGTCCGCGCCCACGATCGCGACGCCGAGGATGGCGCCGTCCGGTGCGGCGAGCATCTTGACGAAGCCTTTGGTCGCGCCGATAGCGATGGCTTTCCCGAGATCGTCGAATGGAAATCGCGCGACCGAATAGGGGATCGCGCGCTGTTTGCACTCGCGCTCGGTGAGCCCCGCGATCGCGACCTGCGGATCGGTGAAGACGGCACGCGCGCCTTGCAGCGCATAGTCGATCGAACGGTGTTCGCCGGTGAGCGCATTTCGCGCTGCCGTCTGGCCTTCGTTCACCGCGACGTGGACGAGCTGCGTGCTGTCCTTGATCACGTCTCCGGCCGCGTAGACATCTGGATTCGAGGTGCGCAACGACGCGTCCACATGGATGCCGCGCCGGTCGAACTCGACTCCCGCGGCAGCCAGTTCCAAACCTTCCACGTTGGCCCGGCGTCCAAGCGCCACGAAGATCTCGTCGCCTTCCGCCGTCCCTGCCATCCCGTCGCTTTCAAAATGCACGCGCTTGCGGCCGTGCTCTTTTGAAACGCGCACGAGCGTGACGCCCGTCCGGATCTCGAGTCCTTCTTCGACGAGCGCGCGCAGCAATGCGAACCCGACGTCAGGATCCTCACCCGATAGCAGGGATAGGCTCCGCTGCAGCATCGTGACCTTGACGCCGAGGCGCGCCAAGTATTGCGCGAGTTCGCAAGCGACCAGACCGCCGCCCAGCACCACCACAGAACCGGGGAGCGAATCCCACTCCAACACATCGTCGCTCGTGACATAGCCGGCATCGGACAGACCCGGGATTTCCGGCACATTGATCACCGAGCCGGTCGCGACAAGATATTTCTGCGCGCGCACCGCGGTCCGGCCAACCATCAGCGAATCCGGACCGGTGAACGCAACCGTGCCGCGAAGCAGCGGGAAGTTGTCGATGTCCAGAGTCCGGTAGTCGGCGAATTCCTTGATGATGCGTCGCTTGCGCGCCATGACCGCCGGCACGTCAACGCGAACGCCACCCGGCTCGATCCCGAATTGCGGCGCGTCTGCCACGAGATGTGCGATTTCCGCGCTTCGCAACAGTGTCTTCGACGGCATGCACCCGCGCAAGATGCAGAGGCCGGCAAGCGGTGCAGTCGATTCGGCGATCACAACGCGTTTGCCGAGGGCCCGCGCGATGGTAGCGGCCGCATACCCGGCGCTCCCGGCGCCGATGACGCAGAAATCGTAGTCGTAGCCGGAATTCATGGAGACCGTTATTACCCGCGGCTCGCAGAAGCGACCTCTATTCGCCGTCTGCGATGCCCGCGCGCGCTGTGATAAAGGTCGCGCTCTCAGCAAGATTTAAAGCCGCGTCAATGCGCCCTCCGCCGCTTTCGGACGCCGTGCGCCATAACATCGTCCGCCGGCTCGGATTTATCTTCGCCGCCTCGATTTTGGCGCAGTTCGGCTCGTATCTGGGCTTTGTCTATTGCATCACTGCGGCGTCCGCGTTCGCGCCTACGAGTGCGAACTTCGCGGTGCGCGCAGTCGTCCTCGCGTTGCGCGTGCTCGTCACGTTGCCGCTCGGATATTTCGGCGCGCGCTTCACGATTCGCGCGATGCGGCGCGCCGCACCGCCCGCAGCGCGCATGGCGGTCCAGCCCGCCATCGTGGCGTCGGGCGTCGCCGCGGGCATCATGATCCTCGCGAACGTCGGCACCGCGCCGGCGACCTGGCTGACGATTCTCCGCGATGTGCTCGCCGCCGGGATTTGGATCTTCGCCGCGAGCCGTTCTTTGCGGCGCGTCGTATGATCTATGCCCGTTTTCGCGTCGACGGCGCGGAGTTCGGCGGCACGGTGGAGGGCGACGAGGCCGTCGCGCCCGGGATTCGCCGGCCGCTCGCCGGTGTAGAGCTGCTCGCTCCGTGCCGGCCGTCAAAGATCGTGTGCGTCGGTCGGAACTACGCGGAGCACGCGAGCGAGATGGGCAACGAGCCCCCGAAGGAACCGTTGCTGTTCTTCAAGCCGCCGTCGGCGGTCATCGATCCCGGCGCCTCGATAGTCTATCCGCGCCAGAGCAGCCGGGTGGACTTCGAAGGCGAGCTGGGCGTCGTCATCGGCCGGCGGTGCCGCAATGTGGCGCGGGCGACGGCGCTCGACGCCGTGCTCGGATACACGATCGTCAATGACGTCACCGCACGAGACCTACAAAAATCCGATGGTCAATGGGCGCGCGCAAAGGGGTTTGACACATTCGCGCCGATCGGACCGTGGATCGTCTCCGATTTCGATTGGCGTGACGCGCGGCTCACGACGCACCTCAATGGGAGCGTCAAGCAAGATGCCTCGACCGCGTCCATGCTCTTCGATGTGCCTGCGCTCATCGAGTACGTCAGCGCCGCGTTCACACTCGAACCCGGCGATGTGATCGCGACCGGTACCCCAAGCGGAGTCGGGCCGATGCAAGCCGGCGACATCGTGGCGGTGGAGATCGAGGGCATCGGCACGCTCACGAACCGCGTCATCGCGGCATCGTAACGCAACCGCCGGCAACGGGCTACTGAGCCGGAGGCGGGAAGAACTCGTCCTCGGTCACGGCGACGTGGAACGGCGCGCCCGCCCGCAGGGTGACGTCCGACCCTTTGCGGAGCATGTCGAAGAGAAAAAATCCAGGGACGGCAATGTCCGCGACTTGCGCGAGCGTGCCGCCCGCACCGTTCTTCTCGTTGAGATCTGCCATCACGCTTGCCTGCGTGATGCCGATCGAAAGCGCTTGGCCGGCGGGCGCAGCGATGGGGTCGAGGGTGACGCGCAAGAGCCCATCGCCGCCGCCGCCATGTGCCGGACGCACGGCTGCGACGGTCCCGGTGCCTTTGGTTCCGGCCGGAATGACCACACGACCGCCGACCTTGACGTCGTCCACGATCGCAAACGCGAATTTGTCGCCGACTTTGTTGTGCGCCGACGACACCGTTTGATCGAGAGTGATCCGCAGCAACGTTCCGGACTGGAGCAGACTGTTCTTGGTCTCTTCGGTGACGGGGGTCGTGGCGTGAGGGATGGCGAGCGCCGGCGCGGCGGCGGATATCGACAACGCGATAACCGCGGCGAGCGGGCCGGTCAACTTCATGGAGTTCATAAGGTGGAAACGCTCCTGCCCCGTATTGGTTCCGGTTACTTTCGCAAATCCGGCTTCTCGCAATAGTACGCGATTGGGCTGCGCTTTTCTTGCCTTGGTGATGCCCGTCATTGTGCCGACCAGCGGCGAAGCGGTTCAATAGAAACGGAGCGGCGCGGATCTATGATCCCGTCCGATTCCGGATTCTCGAAAACGCGGTCAGCCAATTGCGAGGCATCCGATGAGCCGGTCACGCACGGCAGATGTGCCGTACCAGCGGGACGAAGCGACCCTGAGGAAAGACGGGGGCGGCGCCGCCTTCTTCTTCATCATGGCGGGGTCGTTTGTCGGCCTCCTGACATTTGTGTTGTGGTACGTGCCTCGACACATATGAAAGGAAATGGAAAGGGACGACAGGGATAGTCGTCCCTTTTTCGTATCAACTCGCCGGGCAACCGTCCAAGACTTGCATCGCCCACCTCGTGGCGACATCGGCGTCCGGCGTCGATGGCGGTAACGGCACGTAGCTCAGTCCTTCTCGGCCGCGCCGGAACCACGACGACAGTATGAAGAGCTGATCGATTTCTTCCTGACGCGCGAACGATCGATCGACTTCCTCCGGGCGATAGCGTTCCAAGAGCAACTGCGAGAGCAGCCGCCGTGCTTCGTCACGATCGGGCAATCGCCGCGGCAATCGCACTTGTGCTGCGAGCCGTCCGCCATTGAAGAGAAAACACGCCTCTTCCGACGGATCGTTCGACGGCGCGAGCACGAGCATCGACAACCCGGTCGCAAATTCCAGCCGTGTGTGGCGTTCGCGCAAACGGCGCAGCCGCTCAAGCCTGATCTCCTCGCGCTGCGCGACTTCCGTCTTGTCGCGCGCGGCGGCTTCATCGCGTCGTCGGGCGATCGCAAGCAGAACGTCGTCCGCGGCCCCTTCGATGAATGCGATCGCCTCGTCGATGAGCGCCTCATACTGACCGTCGGGCAATGGCGGCGATTGCGAGAACTCCACGTCGCAGACGCGCAAGCCGAGCGCATCTTGCAGTGCGGCGACCGCAGCGCGCGCGGCCGGCATGCTTGAATATGGTCCGTAGTAGCGGGCGCCGTCGGCCGAGAGGCGGGTGGTCGTGCAAAGGTGTCCGCGCGGCCCGGGCGAGACCTTGATAAAAGCGAATTCTCGGAAATTGCGAAGCCGGTCGTTGTACGGCGGATCGTACACGCGCACGAGTTCGGCTTCGAGGAGCAATGCTTCAAATTCGCTACCGGTCACGAGATAGTCGAACGACGCCACCACGCCGCGCAATTCGCGGATCTTCGCCCCGGCGGGTTTCGCAGTCGTCGCATACGCCCGGACTCGAGCGCGCAAAGCGTTTGACTTTCCGACGTAGACCACGGTGCCGCCGGCGTCCTTGAGCATGTAGACGCCCGGCTTGCTCGGAACCGATGCCAGTTCGGTGGTGAGCACCGACGTCCAGACCGGCAGCTGGCTGACCTCGCCGAAGGCGCGCGTGCGTGCCATTCGTTTGCGTTTGATGGGCCGCGTGCGCAGATACTGCTGCAATGCGCCGAACGTGAACACACCCGCATCTTCCAGCCGTTTGACACAGTGGACGAGCAATTCGGCAGTCGCGGTGGCGTCGGCGAGCGCGCGGTGATGACGTTCGACGTCGAAGCCCAGTTCGCGCGTCAACGTGCCGAGTTTGTAGTTCGCCACTTCGGCGATGGTGCGGCGTGCGAGCGCGAGCGTATCCAACGTGGGTGAGGATAAGCCCGCGTAACCGTGGCGCCGAAGTTCGAAATCGATGAAGCTCGCGTCGAACCGCACGTTGTGCCCCACGACGATCGCGTCGCCCAGATGGCGGATCACCCCCGGCAGGATGTCGCGTACGAGCGGCGCTCCGGCGACCATCTCATCGGTGATGCCGGTGAGCTGGGTGATGAATCGCGGGATAGGTTGCAACGGGTTGACGAACGACCGCCAGCGAGAGGTGATCCGACCTTGCTCCACGCGCACGACGGCGATCTCGGTCATGGCATGCGTGCCCGCGACGCCGCCGGTCGTCTCGATATCGACGACGGAAAAGGGGCAATCCCAAAGGTCGAGATTTTCGAGTGCTTCCAGGCGGCGAGCGATCGCCTCGTGCGCGACGTCGACCGAAAGAGCAGCCGCCGTCAACGTTTCTTCGAACGGCGACGGCAACAAGACACGCATGGCCATCATGACCCGGTTTCTCGAACATCCGTACGATTCCCGCGGTGGAAGACGGGGAGCCGTCCGACGAGCGCAAGAAGGCGCACCGGGATGGCTCGATTCTTGTACCTCCATGGCTCCGGGCACACGCGGGATTCATTCGCCGGCCAGACCGCTACTTTTCCCGGTTCGGAGTCGCTCGCGCTGCCCGGGCATCCAGCCGGCGAGCCGCGGGCGTCCGTTCCCGAGCTCGCCGCGTGGCTGGCGGCGGTGATCCCGCAGCGGGCGAGCGGCTCCGCCGTCATCTGCGGCAACTCGCTCGGCGCTGCGGTGGCCCTGCAGACGGCACTCGACTACCCAGACCGAGTCGCTGGACTTATCCTTATCGGCGGAGGCGCGCGGCTCCGAGTCGGCAGTCAAGTCTTCGACATGCTCGACCAGCGCTGGCCCGCATGCATCGGAGAATTGGTCGGCCTCTCCGTTGACGAGCGCTGTCCTCCCGAATTGCGCCGGCGTCTTCACGAGATGCATGTCGTCGTCGGCCAACGAGCCACGCGCATGGACTATGCGGCCTGCAATGCGTTCGACATCATGGATCGGGTCGGAAGCATCGCGACGCCGACGCTCATCGTCGTCGGTGCGAACGACCGGATGACCCCGCCGAAATACGCGACGTTCTTACAGCAGGCGATCGCGCGGAGCCAACTCGCGGTGATCGACGCAGCGGGTCACTTGCCGCATCTCGAGCAGACGCCTATCGTCAACGACGCGATCGCGCGCTGGAGTCGTGAGCACCTGAAATAGAGCGAGCATCGCTCGCCCAAAACAAACGGCCGACCATAAAGGTCGGCCCCACACTACAGGTCTTCGAAGCCCGCAGGAAGCGTGACGTCCACGCGTTTTGCAACTAGGTCGATCCGTACGTCGAACGCGCGCAACATCGGAACGAGCGCAGAACCGACGACGAGCATGTCCGAACCGGGATAGTGGCGCACCGACTCCACGACGCCGAGGTCGCCGAGCCGCGCGTCGAAAACCGTCAACCCGATCAGATCCGCGTCGCGATAGGTGTCCGCCGGGAGCGGCGCGAGGTCGGTCCGGTGCGCAAAGACCACGACACCTGCCAGGGCATCGGCCGCCGTCGCGTCGGCCACGTCGCGAAAACGGAGCAGCGCGTCGCCCTTATGGATGCGCACGGCTTCCACGATCATCTCGCGCTCGACGCCTGACGGCATGCGCGCAACGAGACGAAGCCCGGCGGCGAACTCCGCCGGATCGCTCGCCTGCACTTTCACGTCGCCACGCAAGCCGAATGCGCCGGCGATACGCCCGAGTGAGACGAGCGACGCATCGGATGTCACGGTCTAGTCGAGGATCTCGACGTTGACTTTCTCGCCGGTTCCGACCGACGCCGCTTTCACGATCGTACGGATCGCGTGCACGATGCGGCCTTGGCGGCCGATGATCTTGCCGCGATCCTCGTCGGCGACGCGCAGCAACAGCACCGGCCCGCGGTCGTCTTCCGTGGCGCCGATCGCGATCTTGTCCGGCTCGTCGACGATCCGTTCCACGATGAATTTCAAGACTGCGGCGGCGCGGCCGATGACATCGCGGATGTTGCCCGCATCGTCGTCGCCGAGCGGCTCTGCGTCATCGTCGATCGGCTCGTCAGGCAGCGGCCTGGCGAATTCATCGTCGTCATCGATATCGATGCCGGCCGGTGGCCCCACCGGGACCGGCTCATCATCGTCGTAATCGATCAAGTCTTTCGGGCGGTCGGGCATTTCACATCACCTTTCGTGCACGGCGCGGAATCCTAGGCTTTCTTATCGCGTTTTGCCCGTGCCTTACGGACCCGGACCTTGCTTTTCTCGTAGAGTCCCTTGTCGGCGAGGAGCCGGGCAACCGTATCGGAGGGTTGGGCGCCTGTGCCGAGCCATTTCTTGATCTTCTCTTCATCCAGTACGAGCTCGATCGGATCCCGGCGGGGGTTGTAGTGACCGACGATCTCCAAGAATCGGCCGTCGCGGGGCGACCGCTCGTCGGCGACGACGAGGCGGTAGGAAGGCTGTTTCTTCTGCCCGGTGCGGCGGAGGCGGATGCGGACTGACAAGATGAGTTCCTTTCGTTGACCGGTGGACGCTTAAGTGGGCATTCCAGGCGGGCGGCGCATGCGCCCGAATTGTTTCATCATCTGTTTCGATGCGTCGAACTGTTTGATCAGCTGATTGACGTCTTGGACGTGCAGACCGCATCCTTTGGCGATGCGTCTGCGACGGCTTGCGTTGAGGATCTTCGGATCGGCCCGCTCGAGCGGTGTCATCGAGCAGATGATCGCTTCCGTGCGTGAGACTTGCGTATCGGCGATGGGATTGCTCGACACGAGTTTGCCGAGTCCTGGGATCATCTTGGCGATGTCGCCGAGCGAACCCATTTTCTTCACCGCACGGAGCTGATCGAGGAAGTCCTGGAGCGTGAACGACTGGCGCCGGAACTTCTGGGCGATCTCCTTGGCCTTGGATTCATCGTAGACGGATTGGCTCTTCTCGATGAGCGTCAGGACGTCGCCCATGCCGAGAATGCGCGAGACGAGCCGGTCGGGGTGGAACGACTCGAGCGCCGTCACTTTCTCGCCCGTGCCGATGAACTTCACCGGTTTGCCCGTCACGGCGCGAATCGAAAGCGCCGCGCCGCCGCGGCTGTCGCCGTCCATCTTGGTGAGTACCGTGCCGGTGATCGCAAGACGGCGATCGAATTCGAGCGCGACGTTGACCGCTTCTTGGCCCGTCATCGAGTCGACGACGAGGAGCGTCTCGCCCGGTTGGACCTCGTCGCGGATATTTTCCAGCTCGCGCATGAGCGCTTCGTCGATCTGGAGGCGACCAGCGGTATCCAGGATGACGACGCCGTTGCCGATACGCCGCGCTTCGTCGACGGCACTTGCGGCGATCGCGACCGGGTCGGCGCCCTCCATCGCGAAGACGGGGATGTCGTTCTGCGCACCCAACATTTGCAGTTGGGTGACCGCCGCCGGCCGGTAGATGTCGCACGCGACCAGCAGTGGACGGCGACCCAGCTCTTTGCAATGCAGGGCGAGTTTGGCCGCGTGCGTGGTCTTTCCACTACCTTGCAGTCCGACAAGCATGACGACGGTCGTGCCGGTGGGCGCAAAGCGGAGTGGTGCGAGCTGGCCGCCCATCATCGCCACGAGACCATCGTGCACGATCTTGACCACCGCTTGCGCCGGCGTCAGCGACTCGAGCACTTCTGCGCCGACCGCCCGCTCACGGATCGAGGCGATGAAGTCTTTGACGACTTTGAGATTGACGTCGGCTTCGAGCAGCGCGATGCGAACCTCCCGGAGCACCTCCGAGACGTCGCTTTCGGTCAGCTTCCCACGCGAACGCAGCCGTTGAAAGATCGCCCCGAGGCGATCGGAGAGCCCTTGCAGCATGTCAATCGTTCAGCGCGGGTGCGGGGTGTAGGCGGAGCCGCGCGCGGAGATCAAGCTTTTTCGCCCGCCTCTTCGATGAAGCGCACGGCATCACCGACGGTTTTGATCTTTTCGGCGGCCTCATCCGGAATGTCGAGATTGAACTCGGTCTCAAGCGCCATCACGAGTTCGACTTGATCGAGCGAATCGGCGCCGAGGTCGTCGGTGATCGAAGCATCCATGACGACTTCTTCTTCGTCGACGCCAAGCTGCTCGACGATGCATTTTTTGACTTTGTCGAATACGGACATCGGGCGTTATCAGCCTCCAGGTTAGGGCAAGTGTTGAGAGGGTCGTTCCTTACCGCATTGTCAGCCCGCCGTCCACCGCGAGCGTTTGTCCCGTGATGTACGACGCGCCGTCGCCTGCCAGAAAGAGCGCCGTCTGGGCGACTTCGTCAGCCATGCCGAATCGACCAAGCGGTACGCGAGATCGATACGCCGCCTGGACCGCTTCGGACAAAACCGACGTCATGTCGGTCTCGATGAAGCCGGGTGCGATCGCGTTGACGCGGATGCCGCGAGAGCCGAATTCCTGCGCCAGCGATTTCGTCAGGCCGAGGACGCCGGCCTTTGCCGCGACATATGCGCTTTGACCGGCGTTGCCGCTCAGCGCGACGACGGAGGACACATTGACGATCGCGCCGCTTTTCTGCGCCAGCATCACCTTTCCCGCCGCCGAACACAGGTAAAACACGCTCTTGAGATTGACTGCGAGCGCATCTTCAAGCGCATCCCACTTCATACGCAAGATCAATGCGTCGTAGGACTTGCCGGCGTTGTTGACGAGGATGTCAAGCCGGCCCAGCGTTGACTTGGCGGCATCGACGAGTGCCTGAGCCCCGGGCTGCGTTGAGACGTCGGCTTGATGGATATGCGCCGATCCGCCGGCAGCCACGATTTCGGCGCGAACGCTTTCGAGCGGCTCGAGTCTGCGGCCGTTGAGCATGAGCGTCGCCCCTGCATCCGCGAAGGTACGCGCGATCGCGCGGCCGATTCCCGTCCCCGCGCCGGTGACGACGGCGGTCTTCCCCGCAAGCGCGCGCGCACCGGCCATCTCAGGCAGGCAACTTTTCGGCGGCCGCCGTCAGTGACGCGACACCGGCGGCGTCTGCGATGTGGAAGATCCGATCCGCCGCGACGTCCGGCAGCCGCCGCATCATTGGCGCCAATACCGGCGCCGCACCGCACTCGATGATGAAATCGGGGCGATGTGCGGCAAGCGCGACCGCCGTTTCGTGCCACCGGACGCGGGCGCACAGACTCGCGATGAGGCAGCGCTTGATATCTTCGATCGCGCGGTACGGCGCGACGTCGACATTGCTGATCACATCGAAGGCCGGCAGCGCCAATCGTGCCGATTCGACGTGCGCGGCAAAGCGGTCGACGGCCGGTTCCATCAGCGCACTATGCCAAGCGCCGGAGACGTTGAGCAGCACGACTCGTTTTGCGCCGGCGGCTTTCGCCAAGTCGCACGCTGCGTTCACGCCCTCGACGTCGCCGGAGACCACGATCTGTATCGGCGCATTGAGATTCGCGACGTCGACGCGGGCACCGGTCGCCGCCCGCGCTTGGGCGCAGACGGCCTCCACCTTTTCTCGATCGAATCCGATGATGGCGGCCATCGAACCCGGAGCGAGGTCGGCCGCGGCGCCCATCGCCAAGCCCCGCTCGTTCACGAGACGTACCGCGTCTCCAAACGCAAGCGACCCCGCGATCGTCAGCGAGCAGTACTCGCCGAACGAATGGCCGGCCGAGACGATCGGGGTGAAGCCGATCGATTCGACGGCGCGATAGATCGCCACATTGGTCGTGAAGATCGCGGGTTGACTGACGCGGGTCTCCCGCAACTGCTCGTCGGTCCCCGATGTGACGAGCGCGAGCATGTCGTATCCGACCGCCCCGGACGCTTCGTCAAAACACGACCTCGACGCCGGGAATTTGTGCGCGACGTCCGCCCCCATCTGGGCCGCCTGCGATCCTTGGCCGGGAAAGACGACGCCGAGCGTTGGCACGACCTTTTCGTCTTACGCCGTCACGAAGTGCGCCGGCCGGTCGGCCGCGACGAACTCAGGCGGCAGCGCACCGACCCGCGCGCCGCGCCAGCGCCATGCCACGGCGCCCCACGAAAGACCGCCGCCGAACGCCGCGAAGACCACCACGTTGCCGTTCTTGATCTGCCCGTTGATCACCGCGTCGCACAACGCGAGAGGAATCGAGGCCGACGACGTGTTGCCGTATTCCTCGATGTTGGTGATGCATTTCTCTGGCGGCAGCTTGAGCATCTTTACGGTCGCGTCGATGATACGCGAATTCGCCTGATGGGGCACGAGAAAATCGACGTCCGCGGGCGTGAGCCCAGCACGCTCGAGCGCTTTTCGCGACGCCTGCGCCATCATGTTGACCGCGAACTTGAACACCGCTTGGCCTTGCATCTGCACGTAGCCCGCGCTGCGATCCGCTTTGCCGTTCGTATTGAACGGCAGCCGGCTTCCGCCGCCCGGCAGATACAGCATGGTCGGGTCGGCGCCGTCGGCGCCTAAGTCAGCCCCAAGAAAACAATCTTCTTCGGCCCGTTCGAGCAGCGCGGCGCCCGCGCCGTCGCCGAACAAGACGCACGTCGAGCGGTCCGTGTAATCCACGATCTTCGAGAGCGTCTCGGCGCCGATCAGCATGACCGATTTGAAGACGCCGGCGCGGATGAGCGATGCGGCAGTCGTCAGTCCGTAGATGAATCCGGAGCAGGCGATGGAGATGTCAAATGCGGGTTTGCCCGGAATTCCGAGCCGCGTCGCCACGAGGCATGCCGTGGCGGGAAAAAGATAGTCGGGCGTCGCGGTCGCGACGATCACGCAGTCGATGTCTTGCGGCGTCTTCCCGGCGGCTTCGAGCGCTGCAAGCGCGGCTGGGTAGGCGAGGTCGGAGGTGGCCTGCTCGGGCGCGGCGATATGGCGGCGCTTCATACCTGTCCGCTGGATGATCCACTCGTCGTTGGTGTCGACCAACTTTTCCAGGTCGCTGTTGCTGAGAATGCCGGCGGGAGCGTAGCGTCCGATGCCGGCGATGGTCACACCATGCCCGTTCATCGCGCTGCGATCAGCTCTGCGCCGGGGTCGAACTCGATGCGGCCGGAGCCGCGTCCTTTTGGGCGATCGCTTGGCGGCCGTCGTAGAACCCGCAATTGCTGCATGCAAAATGCGGACGGCGTGGTTTCTTGCATTGCGGGCACGTCGACATCGCGGGAGCGGTGGTCTTCCAATTCGCGCGCCGGGACCGCGTGTTCGATTTACTGCGTCGCTGCTTTGGGTTCGCCATGGCGTTCCTATCGTGATGGGCAAGCGCAATGGGCAAGCGTTGCTTGCCCTACTACACCAAAGGAGATGATTTTCCTAATCCGTCCCGCGTTCTTCCAGCAGCCGGGCCAAGCCTGCCAGCCGTGGGTCTATGGTAGCATCGGTGCACGAGCACGACTGGACGTTTCTGTTGACGCCGCACATCGGACAGATACCTTTGCAGCGGGGGTCGCACACCGCCGCGATCGGCTCGTCCACGACCAGCATTTGGGAGACGAGTTCGTCGATGTCGATCTCGCGATTGACGAGCGGAGCGACGTCCGAGATGAGCGCGTCGCTCGCGGGTACGTCTTCGCTGTAGGCTTCTGCGACCCGGACGCTGACGTTGCGAGCAAATTCTTCGAGGCAGCGTGCGCACGTCTCGCTTTCGCGTCCCTCGATCGTGCCCTCGACGAAGACGCCGTGCGAGATGGGGCGGATGAGCGCCGCAAAACGGACCCCATGGGGATAGCGCCCTTTGAGCTCGCCGCCGGGAGCGAGGTCGCACTCGTATTCGATCGGATCGGGATCTGGGCCGAAGAGCCGCGTGACGGATATTTTCATCGTCGGATTTGTGGCGCTCACACCGTCTTCGGCTTGGAGACGCGGCTCGCCGCAAGCGCGCGCAGCGCATCGCCAAACGTACGGACCGGGATCACTTCGATTCCTTTGGTGCCCGCCACGTCGGCGAAGTTGTCGGCGGGAACCAAGAAGACCGCCGCATGCGCGCGGATGGCAGCTTGGATCTTCTCGCGCGTGCCGGCGATCGCCGAAACCGATCCGTCGGCGGCGAGCACGCCGGTTCCGGCGATGTTCCGGCCGCCCGTGATATCGGCGCCCGTCAGCGTTCGATAGATCTGAAGTGCGAACATAAGGCCCGCCGAAGACCCGTTGATGTCGGGCAGTCTATAGGCGACGGAAACCGGCAGCCGAAACGCGCGGGTCTGCGCTTGGATCAGGATGCCGAACCGCGCTTTGTTCTGATACATATAGGTAGAGCACGAAACCGCAAGACGCCGATTCCCTCGCTCTACCGTGAGCGCGAATCTCGTTCCCGGACGGTGCGAGGATGCCATGTGGATGAGATCATCGTCGGCGGCGAATTGCTTGCCGTCCACGGCGACGATCGCGTCACCCGATCGGAAACACCGCTCGCCGGGCGAATGCGGTTTCGTGCCGCTGACGACGTAGGCGATCGAGACTTTCACCGGAAGACCGGCTGCACGTTCCGCGACGACCTGGGCGTTCAACTGGCTCTCCGTCATCGCGTCGACGAGCTGCACGTTCAGCTGCTTATCGGTGACGTCTTTCGGAACGATCTCATCGCGCGGTACGACCTCGAATCCCGGCATGAGCTTTGCGATCGCGTAGAACATCGGACGCCCGGGAAACAATTTGATATCGGTGAGAAACAAGGCTCCGGACGGCGGCGTCTTGTGCGGCACGACGATCGCCTGGTTGAGATCGACCGCGTCACCTGGTCCGTAGACGAAGAACGGTATAGGGTACCAACCGACAAACGCGACCGCAAGGGTCAGCACGACGAGAATGACCGTCCGGATCTTGCTCCGCGACGAAGCTGTGGGCGCCAACGACATTCCTCTTATTCTTGTCGGTCTCTCGCGCGAGCGCGTCCGTTTGACGTGCTCGTCAGACCGTCGGCCAATGCCTGACGACCTTTTTGAACCGCGCCGCGCGCATTGGTCAGCGTGGCGTCGAGGCCTGCGAGCAGTTGATCGGCATACTCGTCTGCACCGCGTCGGATCTCGCGCGCATGCGTCTCGGCATCCGCGACGATCGCGTCCGCGTTGGTCTGCGCTTGACGCACGATTTCGGCGTCGGACAATGCCCTGGTCTTCTCGGTCGTCGCGTCGGCACGGATCTTATCCGCATCTTCTTTCGCCTGCGAGAGCAGCCGGTCTTTTTCTTTGGTCACTGCCTTGGCCGTGCTCACTTCCTCCGGCAGGCTCGAACGCAATTTCTCGATCAGGTCAAGCATCTGGTCCCGGCCGATCACGCGGTAGCCGAACGGCAGCCACACGCCGCCCTTGACGCTGGCTTCCATCTTGTCGATCACGCGATAAACGCTCATGAGACCTTCCCCCGCAGACGGGCCATGGCGCGCAGCACCGATGGCGGCACGAACTCTGAGATGTCGCCGCCCAGCGCGAAGATCTCGCGGACACTTGACGACGATACGTAGGCATATTCGACGCTGGCGGGCAGAAACATCGTGTCCACGTGACCGGCCAGTTTCCGGTTGAGCAGCGCCATGGTGAATTCGCCCTCGAAATCGGCGACGATGCGCAAGCCTTTGACGATGAGGCCGGCACCACGGCGGCGCACGTATTCCACGAGCAGGCCGTCGAACGAATCGACTTCGACATTGGCGAGATCCGAGCACGCCTCGCGTAGCATCGCGACGCGCTCGTCGAGCGCGAACATCGGGCGTTTGTTCGGATTTGAAACGACGGCGACCACCAGGCGAGCGAAGATCCGCGCGGCGCGCCGGGCCACGTCGAGATGGCCGTTCGTCAGCGGATCAAAACTGCCGGGATAGACGGCAATCGCTTGAGAGTGGGCAAGCGATTGGGCAAGCGATGCTTGCCCTAATACGGGATCGCTCAACGCCGGCTCTTCTCGCGCCGCGCGGGCTGACGCGTTTTCGGCGCAAGCGAGATTTCAGCCGCCCGGTCTTCCGGTACGGACTCTCGCGCGGGCCGCACCGCCGCGAACGTCAACGTGGTATCTCCGTACTTCGACGACTTCACGATCTTGAGCGAGCCCGGCAGCGGGGCGTCTTCGCCGGTGCGATGCTCGACGACCACGACGCCGTCCGCCGCGACCAGACCTCGCTGCATGAGCGTCGCCAGTTCTTCGCGCGCACCGCGCTCGTACGGCGGGTCGACGAGGACGACGTCGAACGTGCCGCGCAATACGCGCAGCGCGCGGACCGCCGGCATCGGCATGATGCGAAACCGTTCTTTTTGTTCGATGACGCGGACCGCATTCCGCCGGACCGCCATGACCGCATCCGCATCGCTATCGACGAAGACCACCGATCCGGCGCCGCGCGACATGGCTTCGAGTCCTAGCGCGCCGGAGCCGGCGAACAGGTCGAGCACGCGCGCTTCTTCGATGCGCTTGCCCAACACAGCGAAGAGCGCCTCGCGGACTTTCGCCGACGTCGGTCGCGTCTTCGCGCCCTTCGGTGCGGCAAGCGACCGGCGCGCTTTGGCGCCGCCTGATAGACGCATGGCGGCATAGTTGGACGGTCCTGCGCCCGGTTCATTTTACGAAGTGAAGCGCAAGCCCCGGGATTGTTCGCGGATCGCGAGTGTGCGTTTCAGCCTTGCGTTTTCCGCCCTGGTCAAGCCGGGATCCGCCGCGACTAAGGCGTCCGCCTCCCGCTTCGCCACCTCGAAGACCGGGAGATCCCTGATAAGATTCGCAAGCCTGAATTCCGGCACGCCGTGCTGCCGTGTGCCCGCCACATCGCCGCTTCCACGCAGGCGATAGTCCTCCTCGGCGATCGCAAAGCCGTCGTTCGTGGCCGCGAGAATGCCGAGCCTGGCAGACTCCTCCGAGCCCCGCTCCGATGCCACGAGAATGCAGTACGACTTCGCAACGCCCCGGCCGACCCTGCCTCGCAACTGATGCAGCTGCGCGAGGCCGTAGTGATCCGCGTCGAGCACGATCATGACGGACGCATTCGCCACGTCGACGCCCACTTCAACGACCGTTGTCGAGATGAGCACTTGGATGAAGCCATCGCCGAACAATCGCATGATCTCATCTTTTTGCTTACCGGTCATCTTGCCGTGCAGCAGCGCGACGCGTAATCCTTTGAGGTCGCCGTTGCGGAGCGACTCCGCCTGCTCGACGGCGGAGTGGAGCGCACGCTCCGAATCGTCGATCGCCGGGCAGACGATGTAGGCCTGTCTGCCGAGTGCGACTTGCTTGCGCACGAATTCGAAGATCTTCGGTTTGTCGTCGGCCTCACGGAGATAGGTCTTCACCGCGGTGCGGCCGGGCGGCAGTTCGTCGATGAGGCTGAGATCGAGATCTGCGTACAGCGACTGCGCGAGCGTCCGCGGGATGGGCGTCGCCGTCATGACGAGCGTGTGGGGCGTGTAGCCACGCGCCTTCGCGCGCAGCTCTGCGCGTTGCAAAACACCGAAGCGATGTTGCTCGTCGATCACGGCCAGCCCCAATGCGGCGAATTCCACATCTTCGGTCAGCAGTGCGTGCGTGCCCACCATGAGGTGGATCTCGCCGCGGCGCAGTTGTGCACGCAACGTCTCTCGCGTTTGCTTCTTCAGCCCGCCGGTCAACAATGCGCTCTCGACGCCGACCGTGCGCAGCAAGGGCTCGAGTTTTTGGAAGTGCTGCTGTGCGAGGATTTCGGTCGGCGCCATGAACGCGGATTGATAGCCGGCGCGCGCACTCAGGAGAATCGCGGCAGCGGCGACCGCCGTCTTCCCCGAGCCGACATCGCCTTGCAGGAGCCGGTTCATGGGCGCCGGTCGAAGCAAATCGCTTCTGATCTCGCCGATGCAGCGCCGCTGCGCGCCGGTCAGGGCAAATGGAAATAACGTCTCCAGGTCGGTGTCGAATTGCGACAACGCCGCGCCTGAGAGCGCGGCGCCGAAATCGGGCGCGCGTTCGGTCGTCCGTGCCGCGCGGCGCAACGCGGCCTGCGCCGCAAGCAAGAAGAATTCTTCGAAGACGAGCCGGCGGCGCGCTTCGAGCCCTTCTTCCGGCGTCGAAGGTTGATGGATGGCGCGCAACGCCCAGCGCGCATCGCTGAATTTGTGCGCCGCGTTCACGCTCGCCGGAAGCGGATCCAATTCGTGCGAGGCTTCGCGATCTACGAGCACTCTGCCGAGCTCGCGCGTCACCAGTCTGCGAATCACCGCGTTGCGCAGGCCCGCGGTGAGCGGGTACACCGGCAGGAGTTCGCCGTCGAATGTTTCGCCGGCCGGCACGAGGCGGTGCTGCGCGACGGCCATTCGCGCGCCGGTGAGCGTCGCCTCGACGCGGCCGCGGACAAAGATCTTCAATCCGGCCTTGAGCTGTGCGCCCAAGTACGGCCGCCCGAACCACGTCGCCTCGAGCAGGCCGGTGCCGTCGTCGATGATCGCCGTGGTCTTGGATCGCACGCGACCGCGAAGACGGACGTGCTTGCACTGGCGGATGATGCCGCACACGTTTTGCTCGCCGCTTTGCGCCGTCATCAACCTGCGCAAATCGGCGATCGCGATCACGTCGCGGAGATCATCGTACCGGTACGGGTAGTGACGGATCAGGTCTTCGACCGTCTCGACGCCCATGCGCTCGAATAGCTGCGCGGTGGCCGGCGTCACGCCGGTCAGCTCGCGCACAGCTTTCGCGAGCGGCGAGCCGGGAGCTTGCCGGTCTTGTGTCGTCGCGCGCGCCATGAACTCCGTTACGCTGGAGGCGACACCCAGAGTCGAACTGGGGATCGGGCTTTTGCAGAGCCCTGCCTTACCACTTGGCTATGTCGCCCGGTGGGGGACCATTTTGTTGGAATCGACCGGTGACCGGAAATTTCGGCGACCCCCGTCGCCCACCTTCCCGACGTCAGTGCAAGATCGGACCGAGCTCGACCACTTCGAACTGCGACGCGGGCACCGTTTTTATCTGATCGAGGTCGTTGTCGTTCCAGGCGGTGTTGGTCTCTCCGGTGATATACCAATCCGATCCGTTGTCCGCCACGAACATGCCGTATTTTTTGAGCGCCGTCAAGACGACTTTGGCTTCGCCCGTGAAACCCGACAGGTCGTAGCTCGCCTTGAGACGGACGCGCAATCCCATCGGCGGCAGCGCCGCGTTCGCAATGCCGGCTTCGTGCGTCGCGGGATGAACGAACGCGTCTTGGGTTGCGTGCACGGTGAATCGCAGCGCGTGATCGATCGCGCCGGCCTGCACCTCATAGTATCTGACGAGCCCGGCGAAGATCGGCAGTCCGGCAGCGTCGGCGGACGTCCAACCGTCAGGGCGGAGCGCGTTGGAGGAGAAATCGAACACTGCTCCTGAGCCGGCGTTCCATCCGGGTCCGACGTATTGCGAAGCAAACGTTTCGTAGAGATGACAGTTGCCGGAATCGATGACGAGCACGTGCCGGTCGCTGCCCGATTCCACCGGCGCGTTCGCCGGAAATGGATATGGACCCGGATCGCTTTCGCTCGCGTATTGAAACGTCATCGGCACCAACGGCTGCGAACCCGGCACGACGACGTACGGGATGCCGTACGTGGGATTGCTGCCGAAGTCCGGATGCAGATGGGTCGTCGGCGCGTTCATGCTTGCGAGGTACGTGCTCGAATTCGGATCGACCGGCAATCCTGAGACGTCCTGATTCCACGGATTGTCGCTTGGGAATACTTGGCATCCAGCGATAGTCGGTGCCTGACCGGGGGACGAGCTCGGCAGCGGTGACGGCGCAGCGCTTGGACCCGGGCCGGGAAGCGACGGCGTCGCGGACGAGCCGCCGCCGCCGCACGACGCGACCGAGACCGCGAGCGCGAGCACGCACGTGATCGCGAAGTACGAGAGCTTTCGCACCTGACACCTCCGAATTGATTATATACCGCTAGGGCGCGGATTTGTTCGGCGATTCCGGTGACGGGCGTCACGACGGCGCAGGATTAACTTTGCCATGCAAAGTATAGTGTTGTCACATCACCACGAAGCATGGTGCTCAACATTTGAGATCGGCCAAACAGCGAAGACGGAGGCGCCCTTGGCTTTCGCGGCGCGAATCGGAGCGGCGATGACGCAAGCGGACGGAGCGGACAGCGCGTTCGAACGTCTCTTCCGTTCGGAATATGCGAAGGTCGCGGCGATCGCCCGGCGCATCCTCTTCGACGCGCATGCAGCCGAAGACGTCGCGCAAGACGTCTTCGTCTCGTTTCACCGTCTGCATGCGCCCGATGCGCCGTTCGCGTCGAAGTGGCTGCACACCGCCGCGGTACACTCCGCCCTCAACGCGGTGCGCGGTCGGAAGCGGCGCGTACGGCGCGAAATCGCCGACGCCGCGGCGGATCAGGCTGCATCGCGCACAGGCGACCCGCTCGAGACCGTCGCGTCCGTCGAGCTGCGCACCGCGGTTGCGCAAACGCTCGGCCGCATCAACCCGAAGTACGCGGCCGTGCTCGCGATGCGCTACGCAGGCCTCTCGTATGCCGAAGTCGCTGACGCACTTGGCGTCAGCGCCAATCACGTCGGCACGATGCTTCGGCGCGCCGAAGCAGCATTCAAAAAGGAGCACCGCCATGACCCATCTTGACGACGGCGCACTGCGCCGCTTCTGCGACGACGACGACGCTCTGGACACCGATCAACGGGGGCATCTGACATCCTGCCCGGTCTGCACCGCCCGCCTGTCGGCGACCCGCGCCGACGCGGCTTTCGCCGCTGCCGCGCTGAACCCGCAATCGTTGGGTGCGACCGACTCGACCTCGCCGCTTGAGATCGGCCGCGCTTGGTCGCGCGTACGCGGACGCGTCGGCCGCCCGCTGCAGAGGGTCGCGTACGGTCCGTTGCTCGCGGCTGCCGCTGCCGCCGCCGCAATCGTCTGTGTCTTCGTCTTCACACCGGTCGGCACGCTCGCACAAAGTTTTCTCACCATCTTCGAACCGCAGCAGTTCGTCGCGGTTCCGGTCTCGCGCGCCGACCTCGGCTCGCTACCGGATTTGCAGCGCTTCGGAACGGTCGTCGCGCGCGCCACGCCGCAGATGCGCGAAGTGACCGGGCCCGTGCAAGCCGGCACGCTGGCCCGGATGCGCGTCGCCGTGCCGCACTGGCTGCCGGCGGATGTGCCCCATACCGCGCGGTACGCGGTGACCTCAGGGTCCGACACAACCTTTACCTTCAGCGCTGCGATCGCTCGTGCGAATACGCCGACGCAATCACGCAGCATGCTCGCCATGCCGCGCAATCTCGACGGCGCGATGCTTGAAGTCGCGACGCATCCTGCGGTGATCATCGCGTTTGGATCGAAGCTTCCTCCGCTTCGTTCTGCACCGCGCGCGGAAGGATCGCGACGGCAGTCCAACGACGACGACGGGCCGAGGTCGTTGCCGCCGCTCGTCATCGTCCAAGCGCCGGTCCCCAACGTGACGTCAACAGGAGCAACGGTCGCGCAGATCGAGGACTACCTCTTGCGTCAACCAGGCGTCTCACCGTCGCTCGCCGCCGAAATTCGATCCATCGGCGATCCCGAAACCACGATGCCGATTCCAATACCGATCGAGCGCGCGTTCGGCCAGCGCGTGACCGTTCAAGGCGTGAGCGGGCTCGGCATCGGCGACAACACCGGCGTCGGCGGCGTCGTCGTTTGGCAGCGCGCCGGCATCATCTACGCGGTCGCCGGCCAATTGCCCCAGCGCGATATCATGGCGATCGCGGAGAGTTTGCGCTGAGCGCGATCGCGAACGCTCGCGACCGGACTGCGGAGCGCGGCCCTCCGGACGGACTCCGTGGAGCGCAGCCGGCGGTGTACACCGACGCGCTCACGAAGATCTACGGGCCTGTGACTGCCCTCGCGGGCCTGACCATGTCGGTTCCGCGCGGCGAGATCTTCGGTTTTCTGGGCCCGAACGGCGCGGGTAAGACGACGGCGGTCAAATTGCTGCTCGGGCTCGCGCGGGCGACTTCGGGCGAAGCTCGCGTTTTGGGCGCTCCGCCGGACGACCTCGACATGCGCCGCCGCATCGGTTATCTGCCCGAACTTTTCCGCTATCAAGACTGGCTGAGCGCGCGCGAGGTGCTCGCGTTGCACTGCGCGCTCGCAGGCGTGGCCCGTGCGCGAAGGCGCGACGCGATCGGTGATTCACTCGCACTGGTCGGCCTCGCCGCGCGAAGCGGCGATCGCGTCGGATCGTTTTCAAAGGGGATGCAGCAACGGCTGGGACTCGCAGTCGCGCTGGTCGCCGAGCCTGAAGTCGTCTTTTTGGACGAACCCACGTCGGCACTCGATCCGGTAGGTCGTCACGATGTGCGCGAAGTGCTCAGATCGCTCAAGGCGCGCGGCGCGACCGTCTTCCTCAATTCCCATATGCTCAGCGAGGTCGAGCAGGTCTGCGACCGGGTCGCGGTCGTCGACAGCGGCCGTGTCGTCGCGCTTGGAACGCTCGCCGAACTCATCGGCGGTCCGAAACGCGTGCGCATCGGTCTCGAATCGATGACGGCGGGATTCGCCGCGGCGGCAACACGCTTCGGTGATGTGGAGCAGGCGGACGGCACGTCGATCGTGGTGAGCGGTGTCGTCGCAGGCGATATTCCGGACGTCGTCGCCGCGCTCATCGCAACCGGCGCCCGCATCGTCTCCGTCGCACCGGAGTCGCAGACCCTTGAAGACCGCTTCCTCTCCATTCTGCGAAAGCCGGACGATGCCGATTCTGATCTTCGCTAATCTGGCAATCGCAGAACTCGTCCGCCGGCGCGTCATCGCCGCGGTCGCCGTGCTGACGGCGGCATGCATCGCCTTGACGGGCTGGGCATTCTCCAAACTTCACCAGTACGCGCTCGCCCACGCGGCGACGATCTCGCGCGGCGACGAGGCGATGGCAAATTCGATGCAGGTGATCTTGCTCGCGCACATGTTCGGCATGGTGCTCGCCGTCGGCGCTGCATTTCTCGCGGCGCCCGCCATCGCGAGCGACGTGGAGAGCGGCGTCGCGCTTGCGATCTTGCCGCGCCCGGTCCGCCGCATCGATCTGCTGCTCGGCAAATTTTTCGGTCTGGCCGCAGTCACGATCGGTTTCGTCTTCCTGACCGGCGGCGTGGAGTTCGCCGTCGTGCATGCGGTCACCGGATATTCGCCGCCGCATCCGATCGAAGCGCTTTCATACATCTCGGCCGGCGCAATCGTGCTCCTCACGCTCGCGCTCGCCGGAAGCACGCGATTTTCGCCCATTGCGGTGGGCATCGTCGCGGTCGCGCTGTACGGCGTGTCGTGGATCGGGCAGGTCGCCGACGCGGTAGCCGCCGCATATCACAATGGTGCGATTCGAACCGCGTGCACGATCGTCAGTCTGCTCATCCCCTCCGGCGGCATGTGGCGCGGAGCGATCTACAACCTCGAACCCGCGATGCTGGCGGCGGTGAGCGCGCAAGTGAGCGTCAATCCGATCACTGTGACATCGCCGCCGACGCAAGCCTACCTCATCTGGACGGCGGCGTGGATCGTCGCAGTCCTTGCGGCGGCTGTGGCGGCATTCAAGCGGCGCGACGTGTGATAGAGAAGGATGATTAGGAAGGCCGTCGTCGTCGTGCTGGCGGTGCTCGCCGCCTGCGTCCTGCTGCTCGCACCGGTCGTGTTTGTCGCGCTCGCTCTGGCGCGCGCACCGCTCGCCGCGGCTGCGGCCGCATACGAAGGAAACGCGACGTGCGTTGCCACAGCGCGCGCGGCCGTGCAGTCCCCGGCGAATCCGATTCCCGACGCATTGCGCAACGGAACGCCGTGTGCGATCTCCGGCGCCATCGTTGCCGAAAAGGATACCCTCTCCAGCGGTTCGATCGGAACCACGCATTACGCGCTCGGGCTCCGCTCGGATTCGGGGAATGATTCGGTCGTCACGCTCGACGGCGGCAAGGCCCAAGAGCTTTGGGATGGGATACAAGGCGGCGATCGCGTCTTGATCCAGACACTACGCGGTCAGGTCACGCTCGTTGGCGACGGCTACCGTACGGTTCCGACAGATTCGAATCCATCTGTGCAATCGCAAGGCAACGCGCTCGGCCTCATGCTCGCGGGCGGCATGTGCATGCTCGAGCTCATCGCATTCGGGATCTTCATCGCTTTGCGACGCCGGGGCACGCCCGCGCCGAAAGATACGCCGCGCTGACCTACTCTGTGGGGCCGACCTTTATGGTCGGCCCTTTTCTCTGTAGTGCCGACCTTTATGGTCGGCCGTGTTGTTTAAAAATTGGCCGACCATAAAGGTCGGCACTACACGAGCGAAGGTGCCTTCGGTTCCCAGGCGATGAGTGCGACGGAGGCGAGAATCGCCGCACCGGCTGCGACCGTATGCGTGCCGATCGGCTCGCGCAGGATCAACGACCCGAGCATCACCGCCACCACCGGGTTGACGTACGCGTAGGTCGAGACCCGCGCGATCGGTGCGACGCGCAAAAGCCAGAGATATGCGCTGAAGCCCACCAGCGCACCGAACACTACAAGATAGGCGAAAGCCCAAAGCGATGCTGCGGTTGGGTGCAGGATCGCGGGATCGGCAAACTCGCCGGAAAGCGCCGCAGCGGCCACGAGCAAGACTCCGCCGGCGAGCATCTCCATCCCGATAGCGGTCGACGCGTCATCCGGCAATTTCGCACCGCGCGCATAGACCGAACCTACCGCCCATGTCATCGCGGCGGCGACGGCGAGGGCCGCGCCGGTAATGTCGAGGCCGCTTGCGTCCGGCCGCCAGACGAGCGCTGCGACCGCGCCGAAACCTATCACGAGTCCGGCAAACCGGCGCACGGGTAATGCGCGCCGAAACCAGACGCGATCGACCAGTGCGATCCACAACGGAACCGTCGCTACGATCAATGCGGTGATGCCCGACGGCACGCTTTTCTCAGCGAGCGCGACGCCGCCGTTTCCGCCCAGCATGAGGGCCGCGCCGACGATCGCTGCCGAACGCCAGTGGCCGAGCGTGATCCGCGGCCGCGCATCTCTCAGCACCGCCATACGCCAAGCGACCAGCACGCCGCCCGCGATCAAGAAGCGGACTCCCGCCATCGCAAGCGGCGGCATCGATTCGACCGCTATCCTGATCGCGAGGTACGTTGATCCCCACACCACGTAGACGATCGCGAGCGCCGTCCAGATCATGAGCTCCGAGGGAGCGGGTTTTGCCACGCTATCGTCGGACGACGGGGGTAGCGACGGATTCGGCGTACGCGTTTTTGATGGCGGCGACGAACGGAATCGACGCGTAGCCTTCGCGAGACGCCGCATCGTGGAACGAAGCCGTTCGCCGCTCCACTTCTGCGTGGGCGGCCGCAAGCAACTCGAGCCCGACCGCACCTTCGCCGCACGCCTGCAGAACCTGCGCGGTCTGGAAGAGCGCGGTTTCGGGAA
>DATBOZ010000169.1:0-21168 GCA_036561585.1 Candidatus Eremiobacteraceae bacterium
AATGTGCCCGCGCCTTTGGCGTAGCGGATGATGTCGTCGATCTGCGCTTGCGTATAACCATTGTTGCGCAACGCGATCGGGATCGACTGGTTGATGATCTTGAAGTAGCCGCCGCCGGACAACTTCTTGAATTTCACCAATGCGAAGTCGGGTTCGATGCCGGTGGTGTCGCAGTCCATTAGGAGGCCAATTGTGCCGGTAGGCGCCACTGCACTGGCTTGCGCATTGCGGTATCCATTTTTCTCGCCAAGTTCGAGCGCACGATCCCACGCCGCGCGCGCACCAGCCAACAAATAAGGCGGGCACAACGTTTGATCGATGCCCATCGGAACGACGGAGACTTCTTCGTATTCCGCTCCCGGTGCATTGTATGCAGCACGGCGGTGATTGCGGATAACGCGAAGCATGTCTTCGGAGTTTTCTCTGTAGCGCGCAAATGGGCCGAGCTCCCCGGCCATCTCGGCCGACGCCGCGTACGATTCGCCAGTAAGCATTGCAGATATAGCACCCGAAATCGCGAGCGCGCGAGGTGAGTCGTACGGTATGCCGGCCACCATCAGCATAGTGCCGAGATTTGCGTAGCCGAGTCCGAGGGTTCGGTATTCGTATGATTTACGTGCGATTGTCTCGCTCGGGAAATGCGCCATGAGTACGGATATCTCGAGGACGACAGTCCAAAGCCGGATGGCGTGTCGATACGCTTCGACGTCGAACGTGTTCTTCTCGGCGTCGTAGAACTTCATCAAATTGATGCTTGCGAGGTTGCAGTTGTGCGCGATCATGCCCTCGGCGATGACCGAGTGCGTAACGGGCTCGGTGATGTCGTAGACAATCTCTTCACCGTCCGCTACGATGTCGAGGACCTTCGGCGCGCGCGGGTTCTTCAGCGCATCCGAGAACGGATTCGAGAGCACGTGTTGCGCGAGAGCATCTTTCTCGGTCGAGCACGGGAAGCCAACAAGGGTGAGGAATCTGCGCGCCGCCTGATTGTGCGCATGCAGTTGGCCCTGCGGATTCGCTCGGCCTTTGGGATGGAACCACGCAACACGAGTCGTGATGCCGAGATCGGAGAGAACCAGTTGCACTGAACGTAACAGTTGCGGCGACGACGACGCCAGCATGACTTGGCGCTCAGTGCCTCCCGGATTCTTGTCGAGGATGCAACCGTCGGCCGAGAACAATCCCTGGAGGTATGCAACCTTGAGATCGTCGGCGACGTGATGGATCGCGGACGGCACGTCCTTAGTGATCGCCGTCCCTTGCTTGAAACCGTAGCGGTGTTCGAGGTGTCGGACGAACGATGATTGTTTGGTCGACGATTGCATCACGCCGTTGGCTTGTGTGCTGACGGCTGATTGTCTGATCGCAGGCGAGAGTCCATCGGTGCCCGTTGCCGCTTCAAGCTTTAGATCGTTCAGTTCGTGCGTCATTTCGAGCGCTGTATCGACTTCACTCGGACCGAACACGAGCGCGACAGTATCCTTGTTGAACACACCGTCGCCCGTGAGCCAACCCAACGTCTGCCAACGCTTGACCTCAGTAGCCGGAGACGTATAGCTGATCGTGTCGGCCGTCGTGCGGATTTGCACGCGGTCGTGACCCGGACGCAGATGATCGAGCCGCTTCCATTCGCCTTCGAGCGTCAGGAACTTGTGGTCGCCGGTCGCCCGAATCGATCGTCCGTCATTGAGCGACATCTGAAATACCGGTCGGCGTCCGACTTCGGTGACGAGAGCCGGACGGTGCGCTGTCAGCCGGCGGTGGTCGTCCTCGGAATGTAGTTCAGTCGTGACGACAACCGGCTTGCCCTCAGACTGCGCTTGGAAAAGCTCCGAAACCGTTCGCAAGCCGTCGGGCGTGCTGATGCGCGTCTCGGGGGCGAAGCACGCAGTATCGTCAAGGAAGACGTACTCGGAACAATTATGCACAACAACGCCGTTTGCAACGAAGTGGTGCGTGTCAGATTCGGTGAGATCATACACGGGTTCAAACCCGAGCGGTTCGATGCTCTCGATTTGATCGATAAGCGGATCTGCATAAGTCGAAACGTCGCAGTTGAGCACCGCAAGCGCATCGGCTTTATGTGAATCCGGATCAAACCCGATGTTATGTTCGAATACCACACGCGACTCGCGGCTCACGCGAAGCGAATGCATTTCCTTGACATCATAGGCGCGTTGCCCGCCGCGGCCATCCGGCAGCAACGCTTCGAATTTACCGTTTCGGCGACCTGAATAGATCTTTGCTTTGATCCCGAACGAGAGAAGAAGGAGCTGCACTTGCTCGAGCAATTCAAGCGAAGTCGAATCGAGCGATACGTATTGGCTCTTTTCGCCGGAATTTCCGACTGTGCCGTCGGCGGAGAAGAGACCGCGAAGCACGAGGCTCGTTGACATTTGGTCAAGTTCGTAGATCGACTCTGTAAAGCGCTTTCGGTGGCTGCCTTGATCAAGCACGGCATAGCGTTTGAAGATATCGACGACCGGCTGAGAGCCGAACGCCAATCTCGATGTACCGGCAGTATACGCCGTCACTTCAACGCCATCGTTTCGTCCAACTGATCCGACCGGCTTCCGCGCGCGCTTTTCATCATTGACCGCGACCGCGATCTTTTCGAGTATGGGCTGCTCCTCTGCGGCCATGACCAGGACAACATTTTCGCGTGTGTGACCGGCGATTGTCGAACGACCGAGGTAGCCGTCGCCGACAGCGGCGCCGACGCCAAGGGCGATGTCGTCGGCGAGCTTGATTGCGCCAAATCCGGAACCGGCGAGCGTGATGACATCGCCTTTGCGCAGTTCGTTCGCAGCGACGTCGCGGCCGGAATGCGTGAGCACCTTGTGGTCGGCGGTCAAACTGAGCGAATAGCCCGCTTTGGTCTTGAGCCGGAAAACCTGCTTCGTCCCCGTCGGGAAGATGCGCGTGACGAAGTGCGGCTTCTCGTCGGAGCCGATGACGAATGCCGACTTGCCGACGAGTGAATCGATGCGCCGAAGGCCATCGGACGTCGCTACAAGCGTGTCGCCGGTGACGCAGGGGTTTGTGGCCCGGATGCGTCCGCCCTTAGGCGACGTGTGCCACGAGTTGATGATGTCGTCGTACTGCACGCCAGGATCTGCGCACGCCCAAGCGGCGCGGCCGATCTGATCCCACAAATCGCGCGCTCGGACGGTGCGCGCCACGGTGCGATCGTTGCGCCAGAGAAGATCCCATGAGCCGTCGTTGCGCACGGCATCGATGAACTTGTCGGGCACTCGGACCGAATTATTCGAGTTCTGGCCGGAGACGGTCTGATACGCTTCGCCTTCGTACGAACTATCGTAGCCGGCGGCCATCAGCGCGGCGACTTTCTTCTCTTCCTGAACCTTCCAGTTGATGAACTTGTCGATGTCCGGATGGTCCATATCCAAGATGACCATTTTCGCGGCGCGCCGCGTGGTGCCGCCGCTCTTGATGGCGCCCGCCGCGCGGTCGCCGACTTTGAGAAACGACATGAGACCGCTTGAGGTGCCGCCGCCGCCGAGCTTTTCGCCTTCGGCGCGGATCTTCGAGAAATTGCTGCCGGTGCCTGAGCCCATCTTGAACAGACGCGCCTCACGAACCCACAGATCCATGATGCCATTCTCGTTGACGAGATCGTCCTCGACCGACTGGATAAAACAAGCATGCGCCTGCACGCGCGTATATGCATCCGCCGAACGCACAAGTTCTTGCGTGTCAGGGTCGACATAGTAGTGACCCTGCGGCGTGCCGGTGATGCCGTACGCATAGGCAAGGCCGGTGTTGAACCACTGCGGCGAATTCGGCGCGGCCATCTGATTGATGAGCATGTGCGTGATCTCGGCATCGAACGCCGCCGCGTCTTCGTCGGTGTCGAAATACTTGTAACGGCGTCCCCAATCGGTCCAGCATCCGGCGAGCCTGCGCACCACCTGTCGCGCCGATGTCTCAGCGCCAAGCGATCCGTCGGCTTGCGGCACGCCAGCCTTGCGAAAATATTTCTGCGCGAGGATGTCGGTAGCCACTTGCGACCACGCTTTGGGCACCTCAACTTCCCGCATCTCGAAGACGACGGTGCCGTCCGGCTCCCGGATGACCGACTCGCGGTGATCCCATTCCAATGTGTCGAGCGGATCGGAGCCCTGCTTGGTGAAACGCCGCTGGATTTTCATGGACCTTCCTAGTCCTTTCTCTCTAAATCATGCCCTCCGCAAATTGCGGTAGGGGTGCTGAAATCGCCGAAGCCAATGACGGCTTCTGGCTGGGAAACTATTGGCAACGCATGTTCGACGAACGTTTATTCGCCCCTACGTATAGTGGTCAGCGGGGCGATATCCCCCATTATATAGCGGCCGAACGTGATATGCAATAGATTTTTCGAACAGCCGTTTGTCCACATGCCGACGCCCCGCCACCGCTTATTTGGCGGGCTTTTCCGCCGATTTTGTACACCGGTTCTGCACATTGTGGAGAACTTGAGATCTTCCGGCTTGTGAAATTCCCGGACCAAAATTCCGACCGCGGGACCAACTTGACTATGTCCAGAGAATTGGTGGAAATAGCCGTTTGGTCCCTATGCGCGGGGCTTGCCACTCTGGTAGCGTAGGCACATGGATTTTCACTTTTCCATCGCGGGCTTTGTCGTCGGCATTCTTGTCGGTTTGACGGGTGTCGGTTCGAGCGCGCTGATGATGCCGATACTCGTGCTCTTTCTCGGCGTGACGCCGCTCCTCGCGGTCGGCACGGATCTTGCATACAGCGTACCCACGAAAATTGTCGGCGCGCTCATGCACGGTCGGCAGAAGACCGGCAACAAGCGGATCGTCCTATTTCTGGCGCTCGGCGGTGTCCCTGCGGCCATTCTTGGCGTCCTCACGTTGCGATGGGTCGAGGCGCACATCGGGCTCGCCGCGCTGAACACCGACCTCAAGCACGGTCTCGGCATTCTCCTATTCCTTGTGGCCTTGGTCGTCCTCGTCACCCCGCTTATCCTCAAAGCGCACAATCCGGACCCGTATGAAACCGTCGAGAAATCGCGATGGCGGGTCGTCGTCGTCGGCGCCATCGTCGGCTACCTTGTCGCCATCACCTCGATCGGCGCAGGTTCGATCACCATGACGGCGCTTTGCCTGCTCTTGCCGATCGTACGTCTGCGCGATCTTGTCGGATCCGATGTCGCCTTCGCGGCGCTGATCGTTCCGGTCGCCGCCCTCGGGCACGTGGCGCTCGGCAACGTCAACTGGCCGATGGTGTTCGCGCTGATCATAGGCTCTGTTCCGGGTGTGTTGATCGGCGCGTGGCTTTGCCGGAAGATGCAGACCGCATGGTTGCGCGTCACGATGGCGGTGGCGATGGTGGCAGCCGGAACTCGTCTTTTCTAGCGCTTTCGTCGCATCGGCCGACGTACGCGCCGCACACGCCGCGGGGCTTATTCGCGGCCTGGTCGAACGGGATTTTCGATGAGCTCGAAAACGCTCGACCTCGCGCTGGTGCAGTTCGCGCCGCGAAAAGGTGATCTGAAAGCCAACCTTTCGGCGCTCGCCGACGCATTCGCAACGCTCAAGCGCGATCGCGCGGGGTTGGCAGACGTCGTCGTCTTCCCCGAAACGTGCCTTTCCGGTTACTTCGTGGAGGGCGGCGTGCGCGAGCTGGCGCTCTCCGCGGATGAAGCGCTTCGTTTGGTCAACGCCGGTGCAGCCAAAGCGTGCGGCAAGACCCACCGGCCATTCGATGTCGTCGTCGGATTTTACGAGATCGACGGCGGCAAACTGTACAACAGCGCGCTCTACGCCACGCTCGGATCGAAGCCGAAACTGCATCACGTGCATCGCAAGATGTTCTTGCCGACGTACGGCGTGTTTGACGAAGAGCGTTTCGTATCGCGCGGCGGCAGCGTCGCGGCCTTCGATTTGCCTTACGGCCGCGCTGCGATCCTCATCTGCGAAGACGCGTGCCACTCACTAGCCACAACCGTCGCTGCGCTGAACGGCGCGCAGGTCCTCTTCATCCCGAGCGCTTCGCCCGGACGCGGTCTCGAGGATGCGGAACCTGCAAACGTCCGGATGTGGCGCGACATCATGCGCGTGACCGCGGCCGAGCATGGGATCTTCATCGCGTACGCCGGTCTGCTCGGTTTCGAGGGCGGCAAAGGATTTACGGGCGCATCGCGCGTGGTCGGACCGTTGGGCGATCTGCGCGCCGAGGCGCCGTTCGACGAGCCGGCTATATTGCGAACCAAGATTCAGATGGAAGACATCAACGTCGCGCGAGCCGCGCTTCCGATGCTCGGCGACCTTGAGGCAAATCTCGCCGAACTCGCGGCGCAGTTGCAGCCGCCGATACGGCGATGAGCGCGGCTGTTCCGTTTTCCGTCGTCCACGCGCCGCGCGCGAGCAATCCGCTGGACATCGATCCGGCGCTCGTCGAGCGCTGGCTGGTACGATTTCTGCGCGACGAGCTCACGCACCGCCGCGGGATCACGCAGGCGGTCATCGGCATTTCAGGCGGCGTGGACTCCGCTGTCGTCGCCTACCTCTGCGCACGCGCGCTGGGACCGAAAAACGTGCACGGCGTCCGCATGCCGTATCGTACCTCCAGCAAGGAGAGTCTGGCGCACGGTGCGCTCGTCATCCGGGGTGCGGGTATCCGCGATCGCCTCATCGACATCTCTGCGGCCGTCGACGGTTACCTCAAGTTCGAGCGAGAGGCCGATGGACAGCGCCGCGGCAACGTGATGGCGCGCATCCGCATGCTCGCGTTGTTCGACCAATCGGCGAAGGTCGGCGGATTGCCGATCGGCACCGGAAATAAATCGGAGCGGCTGTTCGGCTACTTCACGTGGCACGGCGACGACTCGCCGCCGATCAATCCCATCGGCGATCTGTTCAAGTCGCAGGTGTGGGTCCTCGCGCGCCATCTCGGCGTGCCATCGCTGATCATCGATAAACCCGCGACCGCCGATCTGATCCGCGGTCAGACCGATGAGGACGATCTCGGCATCACCTATGCGCGAGCGGATCGCATACTCAACGCGATTCTGCAGGGATACGCGCCCGCCGACATCGTGGCCCAAGGCTTCAGCGCCCGCGAAGTGAGGCTCGTGAAGAAGCGCGTCGATGCGACGCACTGGAAACGTCATCTCGCGACGACGGCGATGCTCTCCACGACCGCGATCAACGAATTCTATCTGCGCCCCGTCGACTACTAATCTGTCGTGCCGACCTTTACGGTCGGTCGTACTTCTGTCGTAGGGTGAGCAACGCTCACCCTACATTATTCCGAACGGGCGAGCGTTGCTCGCCCTACGTCACAACCGGCGGGCGCGTGCGAGCTACTTGAAGGTCACCCCAGCCCAAGCTTGTGATAGCACGCGCCAAACCGATCCCTCTCGAACCACCACAAACGTCCAGAATCCGGTTTCGGTGAACGGCTTGCCGTTCAGGAGCGGCGTGAACGTTCCCGGCAGCACGATATACGCGCGGGCGGCCGAACTCGCGAATTCGGTCGGGGTGCCCAGCACGAAGCGCGGCTTTGTGATCTTTGACGCGGCGTTGTACGCGGTGAATCCGTCACTCCATTGCCGGCCGACGTCGCCTGTCTTCCAGTGGAAAGGCGCAAACTCGTCGGTGATCGTCGCGGCGGTGGCGTACGTCCCAACCGGGATCGCTGACCCGGTGTTGACGAACGTTGCGATGCGTTTGATCGGCGCCATCATCGCGGGCGTCGGCGCCGGCGCCGCCGCGCCGAAGGCAACCGACGTTGCGAAGCATGCAAGGAAGAGCACGAAGCACGTAACCTTAGCAGACCATTTCATCATCTCTTCGTTCCTCCGACCGGCGCGTCCGAAGTTTCGTGGAGGCAGTAATTCCCCTGCGCAACCGACTTGACGGCATCGTTCGCAGGACAATCCAACCGTCGCACCGGACGGTCATCGAAATCAAAGTCTCCGGAGGGCATCCAATGTCGCGCTATCTGCACACGTCGATTTTCGTCAATAATATGGCCGAATCGATCAGGTTTTATACCGAGAAGCTCGGACTCAAACTCCTCGACCAAGCGCACTACGAAGGCAACGCCGACATGGCATTCGTCGGCCGCGACTGGGATGCGTACATCGAACTCGTCTTCGATTTGGAGGCGCACGAACCGTACGCGCTCGGTAATCGGTACGAGCATCTCGCGCTGGAAGTCGACGGCGATCTACCGGCACTTTGCCAAAAATTGAAAAACGAAGGCGTGAAGATCATCAAGGGGCCGAAGAAGGCGCCGAGCGGCACGCGTTGGATAGCCTTCGTCGAGGACCCGAACGGCATCCCGGTTGAGCTGCTGGAACCGAAAACGCGCTAGACTTTGTAAGCGAAGCGCGTGGCCGACCATAAAGGTCGGCCCCACATTTTCGGCAGCCTAGTCCATCGATCTGTTTGCGTTCTTCGGGTGCAGCATGCTCTTGTGGTAGCCGTAAAAACCGTAGATCGCGGCGCCGACGGCGAACCAGACCAGGAACCGGATCCACGTCGGCAGGGAGAGCCCGTAGAGTATCAGCCCCATGCACATAAGAAAACCTAAGACGCCGATGAGCGGACCGGCCGGTGCTCGGAACGGCCGCTTTGCATTTGGCGCGACGACGCGCAGGATCACGACGCCGATGCTGACGATCGCGAATGCGGAAAGCGTTCCGATATTCACCAGTTTGAGCAGATCCGCCAGCGGCACGATCAAGGCAAGAAAAGCCACGACGACGCCCGTGATCATGGTCGTACGCGCGGGGGTGAGGAAGCGCGGATGCAGTGCCGCTACGGCCGGCGGCAGCAACCGGTCGCGAGACATCACGTAGAAGATGCGCGATTGACCGAGCAGCGACGTCAGCATCACGCTGATGTTGCCGACCATCGCGCCGATCGTGACCGAGACGACGGGGAAGAATTGATTACCCGCAAGGCGCACGGCCTGGCTCATTCCCGAATCGGCCGCGATTTTGCTATACGGCACGATGCCGGCCGTCACCGCCGCGATCGCAACGAACAGCAGTCCACCGATGATCAGCGAACCGACGATCGCGATCGGCACGTCGCGCTGCGGATTGCGCGATTCCTCCGAGGCGACCGTCACCGTATCAAAACCGATGTACGCGAAGAAGACGAGTGCCGCGCTCGCGACGACGCTGTGAAAGCCGAGCGGCGCGGGGCCGCCGCTGAAATTCCCGGGATGGATGAATCCGAGACACACGACGATGAAGATGATGAACGATGCGATCTGCACGACGACGAAGATCGAATTGGTCGTGGCCGATTCTTTGATGCCGATCGCAAGCAGCGCGCTCACCACGAGCACGGACAGTGCGGCGAAGACATCGTACTGGGAGTGTACGAGGTCGAGCTGGGGCCACTGCATGTGCCACGAGCCGATGGCGACCGGCAACGGATGCGAGACGAGCGCAGCCGTTTGCAGTGCCGAGGGCAGCGCGAGATGGAAGTACCCGAGCAATTCCTGGAAGTATCCGGAAAACGAGGAGGCGACCGGCGCGGCGCTGATACCGTACTCGAGGACGAGATCCCAGCCGATGACCCACGCGATGAATTCTCCGAGCGTGGCGTAGGCGTACGTGTAGGCGCTTCCCGCCACCGGGACCATGGCCGCGAATTCGGCGTAGCACAACGCGACGAACACACAAGCAAGGCCGGATATCCCGAACGCGAGGATCACTCCGGATCCGGCGGTCTGAATGCCGACGCCGACCGTGGGAAAGATGCCGCCGAGCATTGTGCCGAGGCCGATGCCGATCAATCCCCAGACGCCTAACACCCGCCGCAGTTTGGGGCCCTCGTGATCGGAACGTACACGGTCAAGCGGCTGGCATGCCGCCAACCGCTTGAGGAAGTTCACCAAGGATCGCACCCGCTCAAAGCCTATCGGTACTTCACGACGAGCGTTTTGAGTTCGGTCATCTCTTCCATCGCATAGCGGACGCCTTCGCGGCCGAATCCGCTGTCCTTGACGCCGCCGTACGGAAAATTGTCGACGCGCAGCGTGGGGTAGTCATTTGCGATCACGCCGCCGACATTGAGCTCTTGGAACGCTTTTGCGATGTTGCGCACGTCGAACGTGAAGACGCCCGCTTGCAGACCGTAGCGCGACTCGTTGACGCGCGCAAACGCCTCGTCGACGGAATCGACCGGCGCGACGGTCGAGACCGGCCCGAATACCTCCTCGGCTTCGACCTTCATCGCCGGCGTCGTTCCGGTGAGGATCGTGGGCTCGAGCACGTTGTTGCGGCGCCCGCCGCCCGTCAGGCGCGCGGCGCCCGCCTTCACGGCATCATCGACCCAGGCCGAAACGCGATCGGCGTTCGCGGTGTCGATCATCGGACCGACGATCGTCTCGACATCGCTTGGGTCTCCGACTCGCAACGCTTTCGTCTCCTGACGGAAGAGCGCGAGGAAAGCGTCGAACACGGGCCGCTCGACGAAGATGCGTTGCACTTTGATGCAGACTTGACCGGCTTGCGCAAACGACCCGAGTGCGCAGCGCCTGGCCGCCCACGCGAGGTCGGCATCGCGCAGCACCACCGCCGCAGCGTTGCCGCCGAGTTCGAGCACGACTTTTTTCTTGCCGGCGACCGTTTTCAGATGCCAGCCCACTTTTGCGGAGCCCGTGAAGGAGAGCATGGCGATGCGCGCGTCCTCGGCGAGCGCCTGCGCGACCTCCACCGGACAATGCACGACCGACAGCGCGGCAGCCGGAAGACCCGCGTCGTAGCAGACGTCGGCGAGCAGCAACGCGCTGAGCGGCGCTTGCGGCGGCGGTTTGAGCACCACGGTGTTGCCGACGGCGATCGCCGGCGCGAGTTTATGTGCCACGAGATTCAGCGGAAAATTGAACGGCGCGATCGCGCCGATGACGCCGATGGGGAAGCGCTCGACGATCGCGGTGTAGCCTTCGGTTGCGGGCGCGATGTCGAGCGGCACTACGTCACCGCCGAATCGTGTGGATTCCTCGGCGGCGAGCGTGAACGTGGAGATCGCGCGATCGACTTCAACGCCGGCGTACGGCCGCGGCTTGCCGCTCTCGGCGATCATGAGATCCACGAATTCCGCGCGCTGGTCACGCAGCCGCGCAGCGACGCCGAGCAGCAGCGCCTTGCGTTTGTGGCGCGGCCAACGGCGAAAGGCGTCAAACGCACCGACCGCAGCGGCGATCGCGTCGTCCATATCTTTGGCCGTCCCGACGCCAATCGTCGCGACAACGCTTCCGTCGAAGGGATTGAGCACCGGCTCTGCAGTCGCCGTGGGGCGTCGTTCACCGGCGACCGGCAACGGATGATGGACGACGGTCGGCGACGTCGCGCTCGAGCTCACCGGTCGGCGAACCAGCCGCTCGGCTCGACGTTCAGATTCACGTTGATCTGCTTGACCTCGGTGTACGCGTCGTAGCCGTATGTGCCCAGTTCGCGCCCGATCCCGGACTGCTTATAGCCGCCCCATGGCGCTTCATTGTAGGTAGGATGATACGTGTTGATCCACGTGATTCCGGCGCGCAGTTTGCGGATCACGCGGTGCGCGCGCGCGATATCGCTCGTGAAGACCGCTCCGGCAAGACCATAAATCGTGTCGTTGGCGAGTTCGATCGCTTCGGCTTCGTCTTTGAACTTCTGGATCACGAGCACGGGGCCGAAGATCTCTTCTTGGACGATGCGCATGGACGGCTTTGTCGCCGAGAAAATCGTGGGCACGATGAAATTGCCGTTTGAGCCGAGTTCGCCGCCCAACCGCTCGCCGCCGCATTCGAGTTTGGCACCCTCTTCCAGACCGAGCTTGATGTACGATTCGACCTTTTCCCGATGAGCGCGGCTGACGAGTGGCCCCATCTCGACGGCCGGATCGAAGCCGTCGCCGACGACGATCTTTTTCGCGCGCTCGACGAGCCGCTTCACAAAACGGTCGTGCAGCGTGTCTTGCACGATGAGCCTGGACCCTGCGGAGCAGACCTGACCTGCGTTGGCGTAGATGCCGAAGAGCGCGTAATCGATCGCGGTGTCGAACTCGGCATCGGCGAACACGATGTTCGGTGACTTACCGCCGAGCTCGAGCGAGATCTTCTTGAGATTCCCGGTCGCCGCTTGCATGATGGAACGGCCCGTCTTCGTGCCGCCGGTGAATGCGATCTTGTCGACCCGGTCCGACGCAGCGAGCGCGTGCCCGACGACCGGCCCCGCTCCGGTGAGAATGTTCACGACGCCGTTCGGGAAGCCGGCCTTCTTGACGAGCGAGGCCAAGCGCAACGCGCTGAGCGGCGTGATTTCGGACGGTTTTAGGATACAGGTGTTGCCGGCCGCGAGCGCGGGCGCCAGTTTCCACGCCGCCATCAGCAGCGGATAGTTCCAGGGGATGATCTGACCGCAGACGCCGATCGGTTCGCGCACGGTGAACGTCTGCGACGCGGCCGGCACGTCGAACGACTGGCCATGTGGTTTGGTGGCAAAGCCGGCGTAATAGCGGAAGCAATTCGCGGCGTCGGCCATATCGTATTGGGTCTCGCGCAACGGCTTGCCGTTGTTGAGCGTTTCGAGCCGCGACAGTTCCTCGGCATGTTCGTCGATGCTATCGGCGAGCAGATTCAGCAGCCGCGCCCGATCTTGCGCGAGAGATTCGCCCCAGGGTCCTTTGTGAAATGCGCCGTGCGCGGCGAGGATCGCGCGTTCGGCGTCTGCGACCGTCCCTTCGGCGACGCGAACGATGACTTCTCCGCTCGCCGGGTTATGGCAATCGCGTGCGCCGCCGTCCGACGCGGCGGTGAACTCGCCATCGATGAACATGAGCGCGACGCCATTGTCGCATCGGAGATTCTTGAGCAGGTCGTCCTGCATGGTCAACATGATCGGTTCCTCATTTGTCCGTGGCCTGGGATTAGGCGACGACGGATTTGTTCGACATGGCCGCGAGCGACTCAACCAGCGCCTTGCAGACGTACGCGATTTGGTCCTCCGTGATGGTCAGCGGCGGTTCGAAGCGGATCGTTCGCGCGTTGACCAATGTGCCGGACACTAAGACGCCGCGTTTGAGCATCTGCTTTCCAAGCTCGAACCCGAGTTCGTTGGTCACGAATTCGATGGCGATCAAGAGGCCCATGCCGCGCACGTCACCGACGATGGCGTCGTAGCCCTGAACCGCAGCGCGCAATCCGGCGATGAAGCGCGCGCCCATCACCGCAGCCCGTTCCGGCAGCCGTTCTTCGATCAAGACGTTGATGGTCGCAAGCGCAGCGGCACAGGCCAGCGGATTGCCGCCGAACGTCGTCGTGTGCAAGAACGGGTTCTTGAAGAGCCGGGAGAAGACGGCCTTGCTTCCGACGACTGCGCCGGCAGGCATAACGCCGCCGCCGAACGCCTTTGCGAGACAGATGAGATCGGGCGTCACGCCATAATGCTCGCAGCAGAACATCTTGCCGGTGCGACCCATCCCGGTCTGGACTTCGTCGAGCACGAGCAACGCGCCGTATTCATCGCAGAGCTTGCGCACGCCGGGAAGGTAATCGTCGTCTGGGAGATTGACGCCGCCCTCGCCTTGGATCGGCTCGAGCACAACCGCGGCGGCCTCCTCGCCGACCATGCGCAGCGTGTGGAGTTCGGTGCGCAGTTCTTCGAGATCGTTGAACGGCACGTGTTCGACGTTCGGAAGCATGGCTCCGAACGGCATGCGGAACTCGGCCTTTGCGCTCACGGACAACGCACCGAAGCTCTTGCCGTGGAAGCCCTTCGTGGCCGCGACGATCGTCGGCTTCTTCGGATCGTACGCGCGCGCAAGTTTGAGCGCTGCTTCGACCGCCTCTGTGCCGCTGTTGCAGAAGAAGGCGTATTCCAAATTACCGGGTGTCACCATCGAAAGCGTTTTTGCGAGCATGGCGCGCAGCGGATCGAGCAGATCCTGACTGTGCAGGGCTTGGCGCTTGAGCTGATCGGTGACGGCCTTCACCACTTTGGGATGGCGGTGACCGACGTTGAAGATACCGAATCCGCCGAGACAGTCGATGTACTCCTTGCCGTTGACGTCACGAAACGCGTTCGGCCCGGCGTCTTCCCATTCGACCGCCGCGGCCGCATGGTCCACCGAGAGCGCCTTGCGGTACTCGAGGAACCCCGGGTTGACGTGATCCCGAAAACCGTTTACGGTCTCCGAGGTGATCCACGCGGCGTCGTCAGAGTCGATCTTCGGCTTGGCGATCAGATCCAACACCCGCTGCGTGTATGCTAGCGCTTGCGCGTTCGATTCGTTCGGAATTTTTTCACCTCATCGATGTAGTGCCGACATTTATGGTCGGCTGGTCTGTACTAGGGCAAGCATCGCTTGCCCGGCCGACCGTAAGGTCGGCACTACATTTCCTTCAGCACCGCTTCGCAACTCTGCGTCAGTCGTTCGAGCGCCGCCTGCAGCTCTTCATCGTCGATGACAAGCGGCACGAGGACGCGGATGATATCGCCTTTCGCGCCGGCTGCCATGAGCAGCAGTCCGCGGCTGCGGGCCTCCGCGACGATGCGCTTGGCGATCGTCGGCTGATCGGACGCCGGATCGTCGGTGAATTCGGCTGCCATCATCGCGCCGCGTCCGCGAACATCGCCGACGCGGGGGAAGCGACGCTGCAAGGCGCGCAGTGCGGCCTCAACCTGCGCCCCGATCGTGACGGCTCGTTCGACCAGGTGGTCCTCTTCGAAGATGTCGAGTGCGGCAAGCGCCGCCGCGCAGGCGAGCGGATTCCCGGCATACGTGCCTCCCAAGCCTCCAGGCGAAGGTGCATCCATGATGTCTGCGCGCCCGACGACCGCGGCGAGCGGCAATCCAGCGGCGAGACTCTTCGCGATCGTCACGATATCCGGCTCGATCTCCGCGTGTTCGACGGCGAACATCTTGCCGGTTCTGCCGAAGCCGGATTGGATCTCGTCGGCGATGAGCACGATGCCGTGATGCGTGGCGATACGCCGCAGTTCTTGCAAGTACTCGATGGGCGCCGGAACAAACCCACCTTCGCCGAGCACGGGTTCGATGATGATCGCCGCAACCCGGTCGGGTGAAACTTCGGATTCGAAAAGCTGCTCCAGCGCGGCCAGCGCGCGCTCCGTCGTCCAGCCGTGGTACTCATACGGATACGGCGCATGGTAGACTTCGCTGCAGAACGGCCCGAAGTGCTGCTTGTACGGACTGTTTTTGCCGGTCATCGTCAATGCGAGCAGCGTCCTGCCGTGAAATCCGTGATGAAACGCGACGACCGCAGGCCGCCCGGTGAATTCGCGCGCGATCTTCACCGCGTTCTCCGTCGCTTCGGCTCCGGTCGACAGCAGCAGTGTCTTTTTCTTGCTCGCTCCCGGCACAAGGCTGTTCAATCGTTCGGCCAAGAGGACATACGAGTCGTACATCGCGACTTGGAAGCACGTATGGCTAAAGCGCTCGAGCTGCGCGACGACCGCCGCCCGGATCTTCGGATGCGCGTGGCCGACGTTGAGCACGCCGATACCGCCGACGAAATCGAAATACTCGTTGCCGTCGACATCCCAGATACGTGCGCCCGACGCGCGCTCGATGAAGATCGGATGCGTATTCCCGACACCGCGCGCGACTTCGGCCGCGCGCAGCTCGAGGAGAAATTCGGTCCGCGACGATACTACCGCCACTTCAGGGTCCTCTCAGTTATTGTCTGCCGGCGTTTATCGTCGGCCGCGCCTCGGAGCCTGGCCGACCATAAAGGTCGGCCCCACATTGACGGGCCCCACATGGGCGAGCGATGCTCGCCTTACTACACTACAATCCCGGGCAGGGAAACGCCACGTCGTTGACGCACAAAATTCGGCGAAAAGTTCGTGCCTGATGCCCAAGGAGCGCCGTGAACGTACGCGAGGCCCTGCAGATGTCGTCCTTGGCGTCGGCCCGAGTGGTCGCCGGGGAATCGGGCCTTGATCGAGACGTACGGTGGGCCCACGTCATCGACATGCCCGAACCTGCGCCTTGGGTCCGGCCCGGGCAATTACTTCTGACGACCGGCTTTGCGTGGCCTCCGAGCGAGGTTGCACAGCGCAACCAGATCCGCTCGCTGACCGATCGCGGTCTTGCCGCGATGGCGCTCGCCGTGCCCCGCTATCTCGAGCACTTCACCGATGCAGCTCGAGACGAAGCCGATCGCCGCGGTTTGCCGCTGCTCGAAATTCCGTTTGAAGTTCCCTTTGCACAGATCACGGAAGAGCTGCACCGGGCGATCATCGCCGAACAGTACACGCTGCTCGAACGATCCGAAGAGATCCATCGCGCGCTCACGCGAGGCGCGGCGAGCGGCACCAATCTCAACGACCTCGCACGCTCGCTCGGCGAGTTGATCAATCGTTCCGTGACGTTTGAAGATCCGGCGGGGAAACTACTCGCGTTTTACGAGCACGGCACGGAAGACGACGCGGTGCGCCGCGAGACGCTCGAACGCGCGCAAAGCCCCGCGATCATGCAAGAGACGATGGAACGGACCGGCCTGTTGACCGAGGTCGTCTCAGGCGCCGGGCCTGTGCGCGTACCCGCCATGCCGGAGATCGGCTTGAGCGCGCGCGTTGTGTGTCCGATCCGGCTCGGGGATGAGCTGGTCGGGCTTGTGTGGATCATCGAAGGCGAAGCAAAACTGTCGGAACTCGACAATCGCGCTGCCGAACACGCGGCGCTTGTCGCCGCGCTTCACGTCGCGCACCAACGCGAACTCGCGAGTATGGAGTCGCGGCTCGGGTACGCGTCATTCCTTTCCTTGCTGGAAGCAGAAGACGACGATGCGCAAGCGGTCGAGCGCGCGCGGCTGCTCGGATTTGACCCGAGCGGACTGCACCGCATCGGTATCGCGGTCATCCCCGAACCGCTGCCGCTGACGCGGGAAGGTTTTTTGCGTCGCGAACGGGCGGCCACGATCCTCAGACATCGTCTACAAACGGGCAGGCATCGCCCGCTGCTGACGACGTCGCTCAATTTTGTGGCATTTCTTTTGCCCGAGGACGTCGACATCGCGGCCATCTGGCGCGCGCTAGGCGACGAATCGATCACCGTCGTGCTCGGCCGCACCTACGCCGGCGCGCAGGGTGCGCGGCGAAGCTATCGCGAGGCGCAATCGCTCTTGAGCTATCAGGATGCGTCGAAGATCCGGCGCTTCGAAGACGCGCTCGTGCCGCGTGTGCTCATGGGAGATCCAGGAGCGCGAACCGCGTTTATCGACGACCTGCTCGGCCCGCTCCAGAACCACAAAAACGGCGAAATGCTGAAGCGCGTGCTGCTGACCTACGCGCGGACGGGATTCAACTTCCGACAGACGGCCGACACGCTCGGCATTCATCCAAATACGCTGCGATATCGGTTGAACCGCGCGGTCGAGATCTTGAAAATCCAGCTCGACGACTCCGAGATACGCTTCCGCTTCCAGCTTGCGACCAGAATCTTAGACTTTCTCCATAACAACTAGGGGAAAATTTGTCGGGATGGGACATAGGCGAGGAAAGGGAATGCGCGTACTCTCTGCATCACACTCCGCCTTCACGCTCGCCGGGGGATTCTTTGTGCTGTTAAAACGACTGACCATCGCCATTTCGCTGTGCGCGCTGTTCGTCGCGCAGGCGATTCCCGTCACCGCCGGCACCACGGGTACACTGCGTGGCAGAACGCTGGACGTCTCTTCAGGCGCTCCCATCGCAGGCGTGAAAGTCACCGCCGCCTCGCCGAGTCAGTCGGAATCGGTCGTGTCCGACGCGGGCGGGTTCTTCAGTTTTATATCGCTTTCGCCGGATACGTACGCCGTGACGGGAAGCAAAGACGGCTATGACGTCGCGACTTTGCAAGGCGTCACCGTCATTTCCGATCAGTCGCGCAGCGTCACGCTCAACATGCAGTCGAAAGTGCACACGCTTGCGACGGTGACCTCGCGGGCGGCAGGGTCGCTCGTTCGACCGGGAACGACGAGCGACGTGTACTCGATCAACGCTGCGGCGCAACGAGCATCGGCTTCACTTGCCGGCTCCGGCGGACTCAACCAAGCATACAGTTCGATCGCGAGCGCGCCCGGCGTCGTCTATCCACAAGGTCAGCAAGGCTGGAATCAGAGCGTCTTCATCCGCGGCGGCGACTATGACCAAGTCGCGTACGAAGTCGACGGCATTCCGGTCACACGCCAATCCGACTCGGCGGCGGTCGCGACGCTCACGAGTCTCGGCAATCAAGAAGTACAAGTCTATACTGGCGGCACCCCGGCATCGGCGGACGCATCGGGTCTCGCCGGCTATGTCAACCAAGTCATCAAGAGCGGCACGTACCCCGGCTATGGAACTTTCACTGCCGGACTCGGCGGCCCAACGCTGTACAATAAGGCGGTCATCGAGTACGGCGGCGCCACGCCCGACAGAAATTTGAGTTACTACATCGCGAATTCGATCGTCAGTCAAGACTACCGCTACGGCGATCAAAACAATGGCGTCAACAATCCATTGTTCTTCTATCCACTCTATATCCCGTCGCACAACGGCAACGACGCGATCGACGTGAACGGCAACTCGTTCTGCGCCGTCGCGCCGTGCGTGTATGACGGCTCGGGAACCGGCCCGATCTTCGCGCCCGGTAACTCAAACGCGATCGGACAGACGATCGATCGCGAGACTTTGCTCAATTTCCACTACCGGCCCCAGCACCGCTTCGACACCGGCCGAGACGACGTTCAATTGCTATATATGTATGGTGACATCTTACAAAAATTCTACGGATCTGAAAATGATCTTGGATTGCTCACCAACGGCTTTGCGAGCACCACGTTTGGCGGTCCGATACCTTTCTTCGACGGCTTTGCCTACAACGGGCCGCTCTTCGCCGCGCCGGATACGAGCAAAGGGTCCGTCGTGCTGTTTCCCAACTCGCCGCAGAACCGCTCGGGCTTCACCGACCTGCTGCCGCCGACCGCGCGCGAAGGATCGGATAACGGACTCGGCCTCACGAAACTGCAGTACCAGCGCAATATCGACAGCAAGACCTACGTGCGGGCCTTCGCCTACTCGCGGTACGCCTGGTGGTTCATCAGCGGTCCGGTGAGCGCGCAGCAGACCTTCGGCGGTCAGTTGCCGGACTACGAAGTGATCGACCACACATACGGCGGCAACCTGACGTTTTCGAAGCAGCTGAGCGACAAGCATCTGATCAATCTGACCGGGTCATACTCGACCGGCAAGCTCCAGACGTACAACGCGAACTTCTACAACTTCAATAATTTCTGGAACGCGCAGACAAATCTCATCGACAACGGCGGCAACTGCTATAGCTTTATGACCGGTTTTCGCACGAGCTGTTTCAACTCGACCGACGGCCTCGGCAACCAGACGTTCGGCAATATAACGGGCATCGTCAACGGACAAGCGCAAGGATTGACGCCCGGAAACCCGCCGGCCGGATCGCCTGCGGCGCTCGCCAATGCGCAGTGGATCGTGACGGAAGGCGGCAAGAACGCCCAGGTCGATAACGTCATCCCGTACACAATCGGCCTTTCCGCGAGCGACAATTGGCGGCCGAACGAGAAGTTGAGCATCAACCTTGGATTGCGCGTCGAGAACTATCAATTCCAACTGCAGAACTTGGAAGCCGGCTATCCGGCGCGAGCATTCTGGTTTCAGGCGTTCGACAACGAATTCTGCACGGAGCCGGGTTTGGGTGCGATCCAACGGTCATTCGACCCGAACACTGGCGCAGAATCGCCGTGTCCGGCGGGGACGTCGCCATCCACGCTGCATAACACAGCCGGCGCGCGTGAATCATTCACGGTGCCGCAGCCGCGCTTTGCCTTTTCGTATCAGTTTTCGCCTGATACCGTCGTGCGTGGATCGTACGGCCGCTATGCGCGACCGCCATCCACGTCGTACCAAGAGTTCAACACGTTTGCCCAAAACTTGCCGGGATTCATCGGACAATTCGTCGGCTTCGGCTACAACTCGCCTGTGCACCCGGTCTATCCGGATACCTCGAACAATTTCGATTTTTCGCTCGAACAGCATCTCCGCGGAACCGACATCGCGTTCAAGCTCACGCCGTTCTTCCGGTCGACGCAGAACCAGCTGCAGAACATCGCCATCAACGGTCAAGGCGTCGATGCGGGCATCAATACCGGGCTGGCCAAATCGACTGGGCTCGAGTTCGCGTTCAACAAGGGGAGTTTCGACCACGACGGAATAGCGCTGCAGATCGCCGCGACGTGGACCCATACCACCGTCCAGTACGGTAATTTCCCGAACGGCAAGAATGTCATCGACTTGCTCAACAATCCTATCCGGATCTACAACTCGTTCACGTCAGCCGGGGGCGGATCAGCGACGTATGTCAACTGCTCCGGCTGCCCTGCGGTCGCCAATCCGTATTTCAACGACAAACCGCAACCGCTCTTCGATCGCAACGGCCTGTACACGCCGTACGATTTGATCCCGTCGCCGTTCAACGGCGCCATCGGGTACGACGTGCCGTTCACAGCCTCGGTCGTCATCGGCTTCAAGGCGCACAAGTTCACGGCAACCCCGACGTTCACGTACAGCGCCGGCACGTGGTATGGCTCACCGCTCACCTGGCCGGGGTACGATCCGACCTCGTGCACCGGCGTGATCAGCGGAACCACCGCCGACACGACGACCTGCTCCAGCTTCATATTCATTCCCGACAAATACACCGGCGTGTTCGACAACATGGGCGCATTTCGCGAACCGTCGCGCATCACCGCAAACCTCGCGCTCGGCTACGACGTGACGCCTCGCGTCAAAGCGACGCTGACGCTGGCGAACTTGATCGACAGCTGCTCGCAGCGCGGCGAGCCATGGGATGCGTCGAACACGTGCATCTACGCGCAGCTCGCATCGAACCTCCTCGCGCCGGCCGGGAACTTCGTCGCAAATCCGCCGGCGCAGTTGAAGTATCCGTACGGCAACTGGTACTACAATCAACAGGTCGGTGCCGAAGGTCAGAAGATCCCACTTCAGGCGACGCTTGAAATGTCGTTCAAACTCTAATCCGATGGCTCACTCACCCCTCACCAGCGCACTCCGCCGGGCGCACGCGGCCTATCTCTCGTCTGAACAGACCGGGATACCCGTCGACGAGATCGTGGAGATGCGCGCACAGCCCGTGCTTCCGCGGGGCGCTTTTTTAG
>DATBOZ010000170.1:0-5418 GCA_036561585.1 Candidatus Eremiobacteraceae bacterium
GCCGCGTTCAACGCGCACCACACGGCGAGGGCGCGCTCGGACCGCACGAGCGGCCGTCGCAATGCAGTCATGCCGAGCGCGGCGAGCGCAGGAAGGGGAATGACGAACATCGCGATCGCGGCGACGATGAAGATCGTCGCCGCGAACGGATTGCGGCGCGTGCCCTCGTAGACGTTCTTGCGCCACCCTTCCCACATCTCGGTCAGACCGCGATACATGCGAACGCGGACCAAGTCGTGGCCGTCGAGCAGACGGACGGCGTATCCAAATCCTTTCAAGCGTTCCGCGAGCGCGCGATCTTCCGCAATCTCGCCGCGGACGCTCGCGTGTCCGCCGACCCTCCAGTATGCCTCTCGCTTGATCAAAACGAACCCACCCCAGACCAAGCCGACCGGCGACCGGACGTCATGCACTAACACGAGCGGATGGCCGGACATCACGACCGCCGCCATGGCCGGCATGATGATCGCTTCCATCAGATCGTCGCACTCGAGGGTTGCGGTCAGCGAACACGCGTCGCCACCATATTCGAGACTTGCGTCGATCGCCGCGGCGACGGTCTCCGGCGCCATGCGCATATCGGCGTCGCTGAACAGGAACCATTCACCGGATGCCGCGCGCGCGCCCCGATCGGCCGCCGCGGTCTTGCCCACCCAACCGCGCGGCGGGGCGCCGCGCACCAGGCGCACGCGGGGATCGGCACGAGCGGCGCTTTGCGCGATGGCCGCGGTTGCGTCTTCCGACGCGTCGTCCGAAACGATGATCTCGATAACGCACGGGTCCTGCGCGCGCGCGCACGCAAGCCAATCCTCGACGTTGCGAGCCTCATTGCGCATGGGCGCGATGATGGAGACGCGCGGCCTCGAAGGGGGCCGCGTGCTTGGAACTGGTCGCAATGGATACCGTCGGGCCTCGCGGGCATCGAGCACCGCCCACACCGCCGCGATGCCCCACATGAGCGCCGCCGCTCCTTCGAGGACCGTGAGCATGGCCTGGGCGCGATCATCGCGCCGGCCGGCTCGAGCGGTGCTTTTAGAATTCGCTGTCGTGATCGTCCGTGTGGATCTCTTCTTCCTCTTCTTCCTCGCCGTAGCCATCCTCGAATTCGTCTTCGTCTTCGAATTCATCGGTCTCTGTGACGTCGATCTCATCGAACAGCGGCTTCTCGGGCCGCGGGAGCGTGAGGTCGCGCACCTTCGGCGCGGGCGCCGGCTTGTGCACGACTGCCTTCGATTGCGCTGCAGCGGGCGCCGCGCCGGCCGGCGCCGCTTTCTTCGCACTCGTCTTCACTGCCGCCGGCTTCTTGGCCGTCACTTTTCTTGCGGCGGCTTTCTTCGCGGGCGCCTTCTTTTTTACCGGCGCTTTTTTCTTGGCGGCAGCCTTCTTGGCCGGCGCCTTTTTCTTGAGGGAGGCCCGTTTTGCGGCTTTCTTCTTGGCCGGCTTGCGCGCGGCGGCGGCGCGTTTCGCGCTCGCTTTCACCGGTTTGGCTTTCTTTTTCGCCTTCTTTTTCGTTGCCATGATCGGCCCTCCGGATGCCGTAGTCGCTTCAGGTTGCGCGGCGATTGTCGGGCGGCGCTTCACTCTCCTGCAGGGGGCGTGGCGGCGCCGAGCTCCTTGACCTCGGACAATACACGTTCGGCGTGACCGAGTATGTCGACTTTTTCGTACGTCTTGCGAACAACGCCGTCACCGCCGATGACGAAGGTCATGCGAGCGGCTGATCCGGACTTGCCGACGGGCACGCCGAGCAGTCGGCAGACGGCGCCGTCGGTATCGGCGAGCAGCGGCGTGACGAGTCCGAACTTTTCGGCGAAGCGCTGATGCGACGCTACGCTGTCGGTGGAAATTCCGGCGATGACCGCGCCGGCGCTCGTGAAGTCGGCAGACCGCCGGCTGAAGTCGCGTGCTTCTATCGTTCAGCCGGCGGTGTCGTCTTTAGGATACGTCCAGATGACAAGCACTTTTGTACCCCGATAGTCGTCCAAATCGATCGGGCCCGATTGCGTTTCGCAGACGATCTTCGGCAGCCGGTCGCCGGGCATCAAAGGCATGGCACTTCCCTCGATAGGTCACGGATAGATGGGGCGGACTTGAATGGGTTTTTCGGACAAAGGATTGGTGACGGTCGTCCCGTCCACGCCGCTGAACTTCGCGAGCATCCGGCACGCGCCGACATGCTCCCTGCGAACGTGCACTTGGCCCTCATACAAAGCCGCGTTGCTGCGCGCGAACACGGTCAGCGGAAACGTCCCGGCCGGCTGCGCGTCCGTCGCAAGGCCGACCTCGACCTCACCCACCCACGGCTTGCGAAAGAAAATCGCGACCGTCAATACGTCGCCTGGTGAATAGACCTCTTTTATGGGGCTGATCAGCACTCGATCCACGGTCGACTCCATGACGGCACCCACTGTTCGCGTCTGCACCGGGATGCCCTTGTGCCGCCAGAGAAGGCGCTTGCGATGGATGCGACCCTTCGCGATCGCCTCGGCACGCTCGTCGGCGCGAGCAACGCGCTGTCCTCGCCGGGTGACCTCCGATCGTACAGCTACGATGCGTCGATCGAGCGGGCATTGCCCGAACTCGTCCTCCTTCCAAACACCGCACAAGAAGTCGCGGCCATCGTCACGGCATGCCGCGATGCGGGCGTATCGTTCGTCGCGCGAGGAGCCGGCACGGGCCTGTCGGGTGGCGCGATCGCCGAACGCGGCGGCGTCGTCATCGCGACATCGCGCTTGAATCGGATACTCGAAGTCGACACACGCGACTTGATCGCGGTCGTCGAACCCGGCGTTGTGAATGCCGCGCTCAACGCGGCGGTCGCCCCGCATGGATTGCGATTCGTTCCCGACCCGTCAAGCATGGCCGCTTGCACCGTGGGCGGCAACGTCGCGGAGAACTCCGGCGGATTGCATTGCCTCGCCTATGGGGTCACATCGCAGCATGTGCTCGGCGTCGAGATCGTCACACCGGATGGGGACATCGTCTGGCTTGGCGGCAAGACCCGCGATTCATATGCCTACGATCTGCTCGGCGCATTCATCGGCTCCGAGGGCACCTGCGGCATCGCGACCAAGATCTGCGTTCGACTGACGCCGGTCCCCGCCGGTTCGAAGACGATGCTTTGCGTCTTCGACGACGTCGACGGCGCTTCGCGCGCCGTTTCGGAGATCATCGCGTCCGGCATCGTTCCCGGCGCACTCGAGATGATGGATGCGACCGCCGCCGCCGCGATCGAGGCATTCGCGCATGCCGGATTTCCCGTGGACGCAGCGGCGATCTTGATGATCGAAGCGGACGGCGGGCCGGAAACCGCCGATGAGATCGCTGCGGCAGTGCGCGACGTCTGCGTGCGCAACGGCGCCCGAGAAGTGCGCGTCGCCGCCGATGCCGCCGCTGCGGAGCGCATCTGGAAGGGCCGCAAGAGCGCCTTTGGCGCGATGGGGCGGCTCAGCCCCAATTATTACGTCCAAGACGGCGTCATACCGCGCAGCCGCTTGCCGGAGATCCTGCGCGAAGTCGCCGCCACCGCCAAGCGCAACCGCGTGCGCATCGCGAACGTGTTCCACGCCGGCGACGGCAACCTTCATCCATTGATCTTATTCGACGACCGCATCGAAGGCGACCTCGAGCGGACGGTGAAAGCGGGCGCCGAGATCTTGGAGGCGTGCGTGCGCGCCGGCGGCAGCATCACCGGCGAGCACGGCGTCGGCATAGAAAAGCGCGATTGTATGAGCCTGCAATTCAGTCCCGCGGATCTCGAACTTATGGCGCGGGTGCGCCACGTGTTCGATGCACGCGGCTTGTGCAATCCGGGAAAACTCTTCCCGACCGCACGGCGGTGCGGCGAAAGCGCGCGTGCGGTCGATCGCGGTGAAGTAGATCCTAGCGCGGCGCGAGCCGCTGGGGATGCGTTTTGAGTCCGAAACCAAAGGGCATCGGCCCCGTGCCGTTCGATTCGAGCCTGCGCGAGGCGGTCGCCGACCGGCTCACCGTACATCCCGACGATTGCGCGGCATACGCGATCGCCGGCTGCGTGCCCACCGTCGTCGCGTCCCCGAAGTCGTTCGATCAGGCGGCGGCCGCGCTCCGTGCCGCCGCCGCGGAACGCGCCCGGATCGCGATACGCGGTCGCGGCACAAAGTCGGCCATGCCGCCGCGGCCGCGAGCCCTCGACGTCGTGCTCGATGTGAGCGGATGCGGCAAGACGATCGATATCCAAACCGATGACCTCACGGCGCGCGTCTCTGCCGGCACGCGTATCGCCGATCTCGAAGCGGCGCTCGCTGCGCAAGAGCGCTTCTTTCCGTGCGACGTACCGTTCGCGGCCGGCGCATCGGTCGGCGGCGCGATCGCGGCCGGCCGCAATGGGTCACTTGCTCAGCGGTTCGGCGCGCTGCGCGACAACGTGCTCGGCCTCCGCATCGCACTCGCGGACGGCTCGGTGGCCTTCGCGGGCTCGCACGTTGTGAAGAGCGTGGCCGGTTACGATTCCCACAAATTGTTCATCGGTTCGCGCGGCACGCTCGGGCTGATCGGCGAGGCGATCGTGAAGCTCGCGCCGGTGCCGCCGGACGAGCGGGCGTTGATCGCTCGTTTTCGCAACCCGAACGACGCAACCGCCGCCGCACTCGACGTTGCCGCCGCACCGGTCTTTCCGTTTGCCGCGACGTTGCACGATCCGCAGACCGCCGAGCGTATCTCGGCCCTCGCGGGTGCGACGCGCGCCGGCGAGTGGCTAGCGATCTACAGGTGCGGCGGGTTGCGCCGGGCTCTGAGCAAACAACTCGACGATATCGCGCGGATCTGTGAGCGCAACGGCGCTTTGGCGACGGAGACGATCGACCGGAGCGGCGTGCGGCGAGCGTGGACCGACGTGGTGGAATTGGCCGGCGGCGCAGCCTATCCGCCGTCACAGTGGACCTCGTATCGCATCTCATGCTTGCCGTCCGGCGTGCCGGCCGTCATCGATGCTGCGTTGCACGCGTGGCCTGGACTGGAGATCTCCGCTCATCCAGCGCTCGGCGCGCTGTTCCTGCATCTCCCGGTGGTCGCGCTATCGCATGACGAATCCGCTCTCGACCACGCACGCTTGTGGACGGCGGTCGATGCAGCCGCAGGACACGCAGTGTGCACGTCGGCGCCGGACGACGTGCGCGACGACGCGCTGCCGCCGCGCGCGTACGCACCATACCGTCTGCTGCGGCGTCTCAAAGACGCGTTCGATCCCGAAGGCGTCTTAGATCCCGGCCGCATGCCGGGCGGAATCTGACGATGGCCGCGTGACGTGAACGGATATATCGGGTCGGATAAGCCTGCGACGGTCGATTTGGACACGTGCACCCGTTGCGGTCTGTGCGAGCAAGCGTGTCCGACGTTTCGTCTGCTCGGCGTCGAAGCCGATTCGCCGCGCGGCCGGAT
>DATBOZ010000171.1:0-4457 GCA_036561585.1 Candidatus Eremiobacteraceae bacterium
GATCCCTGCTTCGCCCACCATCATTCAAGCCTGCGTCCTGCAAATGTCTCAAGGATTCCGATCCAACAAGTCCCTCAGTGAACGGGAGTAAGCTGAAAGATCGAACCTTCCGACGCTAATTGGTTCATCGTCGCGATCCAAATCTTACCGTCCTGGCCGATCGTGATACCGTCCGCGACATCGTGAAATCCGCTGCCGTCATCCTGTTGCGCGAGCAACGATCCTGTTTTTGTCAGCGCCGCGAGACCGATGAAGTCGTCTTGTTGACCTTCATCCCAAACATAGATGTTCGCATCCGGACCGTAGATGATCGGTCCGCGGAAATGTGTTCTGACCTGATTTCCGAAGGCGTGAGTGAATTGGGGCTCGGTGATGAGGGTGACGTTGTACGTTGATTCATTCATCTGCGCCAATCCAGCAGGCGAACCCGAGGCGTCGCTCGGCACGAACTGCACATAGATGTTACCATCGCGCCCGACGGCCAAATTTGACCAGTCGCCGGAATTGGCCGGTGAAGGAATGTACTTGACGACGTACGTCCCAGATGTCCCCGGAACGACTTGCAAGATATCCGAGAGTCCGCCACCTTGCACCAATGTGCCGGCAAGTATAGAGCCGTCCACCGGATTCACGACGAGTGTTCCCGGAACCATCGGCGGCGGAATGATGACGCTGTCGATAACCGCGTGTACTAGCGTAGAATATTCGCGGATCGCGCTGCCGCTGCTGACGCCCTGCGCGTCGTACCAAAGGTTGCCGTTGCTGCCGCGGACGATGGAGTCGCCATTGACATCACTCGCCGGCAACGGATACTCAGTGATCTTGCCCGTCATGTCGATGCGTCCGAGCGCCGGCGGCGGGTTCGCATTGATCCAGGCATACTCGGTGAACCACATGGCGCCGTCGGGGCCCGTCGCTATCTGACTTGGGCAACGCTCAACGCCACCGGTCAATGGGTATTCCGTAAGAACGCCGGACGTGGTGATCTTTCCGATGCGACCAAAACCTGGATTGGCTTCGTTGAGGCATTCGGTGAACCAAAGGTTGCCGTCGGGACCCGTCACGATCGCTCCATGCCCGTTGAACGAGCCCGGCTGAAATCCGGTCGACAACAGGTGCTGGTTCGCAGCGATGGTGGGTATCGCTGTCGGGCTAGGACTCGGAGTCGGGCTGGCGGACGAAAGCGGGGTCGGAGTCGGGGTCGCGCCTGGACGCAAGGCCGTTCCGGCACCGCCGGCGCACGCGGTAAGGATCGCTATCATAGCGACAAGGATTGGTAACGTTTGCATACGCGAGCGCATACTTTGACGATCACTTTCCGTTCGCGGTCGCGACATGTTTCGCGAGGTTGAGGCGAGTACCCTCACCGCAAATCATCCAGAAGCGCGGTTCATCGTGCGCGAGCAAGTCCGAGAAGTGTTTCCGAACTGCCCCTCTGTCGTGCGAGAGCGCCAACTGATTCACGGCCACAATCCTTGGGTAACCGTATCCCAGATTAAGGCCACATGAGTATCTGCGCGGTGCACGGTACCGAAAGGTTGGTTTGAGCGGAGTACCCGCAGCATCGGTGAAACGACTCTCACACTTCCGAGCGTTTTATTTACGGATACAGTACCCCAGAAGGGCAGGACAAGCATGAATAGACAGGCATTTCTCGCGGGCGCCGCGGCGGCTCCGTTTCTCGCAAAGGCCGCGCTCGGCGACTCGTCGACACTGAAATCGGCGGCCGCTTCGGCGGGCATTGTCTACGGCGCGAACGCACGCGACATCGCACTCATTCAGCAATACCCCGATCTCGCATCGCTCATGGTGCAGCAATGCGCGCTGGTCGAGTCCGGCCGCGACTTCCAGATGGCGCGCACGCGACCCGATCCGTCATCGTTCGATTTCTCGAGCACGGACGCATGGATGTCGTGGGCCACCGGCAACGGATTCAAATGCGCAGAGTGTCATCTCGTCTGGCACATGGCCAACCCGAAGTGGGTGCGGTCGCACGTCACGCCGCAAAACGCAAAGGACGTTCTTACCAATCACATCTCAGGCCTCGCGGGGCGCTACGCGGGCAAGATGTACTCATGGGTCGTCGTGAATGAGGCCATAAAAGTGGCCGATGGGCGGCCCGACGGATTGCGCGACACGGTTTGGCTGCGCAACATCGGCCCATCGTACATCGACGACGCTTTCCATGCGGCGGCGCAAGCCGATCCGCACGCGATTCTCGTCTACAACGATGACGGCATGGAGAACGACGACACGTACCAGTATGCGAAGCGGAAAGCCGTCTTGGCGCTGCTGAGCGGCATGGTCTCGCGCGGCGTTCCCGTCCACGCGTTAGGCGTCGAATCGCACCTTGGCAGCCGGACGGTAGGCTTTAGCGCGCCGGGCTACGCGAGTTTCCTCAACGAAGTCTCGTCCCTAGGCCTCAAAATCTTCCTCAGCGAGCTCGACGTCGCCGACGGCCATTACGCCAGTATGGCCACCACCGATCGCGATGCGACGACGGCAAAGGAGTATAGCGGTTATCTCTCCACCGCGCTGGCCAACAAGAACGTCACGACCGTGATCAACTGGTCCCTCGCCGACAAATACAGCTGGCTCAACCAATGGGATCCGAGTGGTGCAAATCCGAAGAGCGGCGAGCGCCTGCGCGGGCTACCGTTTGGCGACAACCTCGAGCCGACGCCCATCTTCGACAAGATGGTGGACGCTTTTCGCGCAGCACCGAAGCGGTAGCTTCCTAGACGGACGCGGCCGCGCTTACTGCGTATAGCCGAGCATGCGAAGAAGCTCGGGATATCGGCGCGGCCGCAGCGTGAGTGCCAGCGACCGCTTCGCACGCTCGACGGTGAGCGCGACGCTCGTACGGTCGAGCGCCGCGCGGATATCCGGCGGCAACATGGTCTGCGTGCTCGTGCCGTCGATCGCCATGATGACGTCGCCGGTGCGCACGCCCGCGATCGAAGCCGGGCCGCCCGGCATCACGGCGAGGACGCGATTGGCGTCGAGGGCGCCCGAGCCCAATCTGAAAAGCGCGTAGTTGTGCGCGTCATCGGGCGCAACGGCAATACCGTAGCGCAGCAGACTCAGCCACGCGCCGCGCTGACTGTCGGCCCAGCCGTTGAAATCCGCCTCGAGTTGGTTCGAAAGCAACACGGCTTGCGTGTGTTCGCTCTCGACAGTCGGCTGATCGGCCAAGAGCGATTGCGATTCTGCAAAGAACGGATTGCCGATGCAATCGGTGACCGATATTCCGGTCGCGACTAACGCGCCGTCGGACGACGCGCTCACGGACGCGATGGCGTGCGCGTTCGCGGCATGGCAAATCGACGATGTGTCTTTTGCCCACGGTGCATCGACGGCGATGAAGTCCGCCTGTTCGGCGAGGTTTTGCACGAAGGTCGTATGGACGAACATCGCGATCGCTGTCTGCGCGGCTGGTGCTGCGGCGGGTGCGATGGCCACAACGTATTGCGGCGGACGTGCACCGCTTACCGGCAGCGCCGGATGCAGCAGGGCACTAAGACCGGCGCTGCTCAGGCCGAAGTCCATGCCGTTGTACGCGAGCATGTCGCCCGCAGCGAGAAATGTTCCGGTGGTGACGCCGACCACCGCGTTTGTGGCGCGGTCGATGATCGGCGCTCCGCTGTCGCCGTGGCCGACATCGGCTTTGAAGATGATCGACTCGCCGCGCTGCTCCACGGCTGCAACCTTCCCGTCAGCCACGATCTGCTGCGCGCCGCCGACCACGCTCAGATCGTAGCCGGAAACGGCAAGGTCGTGTCTTCCCGGATATCCGATCACGACAATGGCGTCATCTGCGACCGGCGGTTGGTGCGACAATGTGAGTGTCTGGCGATTGCCGACGTCGATGGATACCACTGCGGCATCTCGGACGCGATCGCGCGCGAGGACCGTCGCCGTGTTGCTCGATCCATCTTGGAGAATGACGACGACGCGGCTTGCACCGGCGACGACGTGTGCGGCGGTCACGAATTGCGTCGTGTGACTGTCCGACTTCACCGCGAATCCGGTGCCGGTGTGGATTGCTTGCGGTGAAATCGCGACCACCAGTGAGACGGCATACGCAGTCGCGGCAGCGAGGGCCATATGCGCGGCCTACGGCGGTCTGAAGGTGTGCCCCTGCGCCGCGTTGGCGCAGGGCGGATTTGCGGCAATGACGTATTATTGAGGCTACGGGCGCGTAGCTCAGGGGTAGAGCACTACATTGACACTGTAGGGGTCAGAGGTTCGAGACCTCTCGTGCCCACCATCGCAAAGTCTTACGCCGCAAGGGATTGCGGCGTTTTGCATTACCGCGTCAAAAGGGCCGAAACCCTAAATTACACACTTTTTACACACTTTCACGCCTTCGCCATCTTAGAAAGCGCTTTTTCGAACCGTTCGGCCGGGTGTGTGGTAGCCGAGCGAGCTATGCGAGTGGGTCGTGTTGTAGTCGT
>DATBOZ010000172.1:0-7665 GCA_036561585.1 Candidatus Eremiobacteraceae bacterium
TACACTGCGTCTCCTCCGAGCAATTGGAGGATGCAAATCGGCTATATCGGTGAAACCCGACGCCAGCTTTGACCGAAGCTAGCGGGGTAATACCGAGGGAAGATCGATCAATTTCCTACACGGAAACGCACGGAATGATCGATCCCTGTAACGACTGAGAGGCGGGAACGCCTCGAGATCGTGCGTGACTATCGCCGCAAGGCGATAAATTTACCACCATGATCACACGCCGACTCCCGGAAACGGGATGAAGATATAGTCTATGCCGTCAGGAATGGCGGAATCAACATGCGTGAGACAGTTCGGTCCCTATCCGCTGTGGGCGTCACAGACTTGAGGAGCGCTGACCCTAGTACGAGAGGACCGGGTTGGACGAACCGCTAGTGAACCGGTTGTCACGCCAGTGGCAGAGCCGGGTAGCCACGTTCGGATCTGATAAACGCTGAAAGCATCTAAGCGTGAAGCAGACTCCAAGATAAGGTCTGGAACCGCAAGGTGAAGACTCCTGGTAGACCACCAGGTAATAGGCCGGAGGTAGAAGCGCAGTAATGCGTGCAGCTGACCGGTACTAATCAGTCGGAGAGTTATTCACTCGCAATCATCATAGTTGCGAATGAAGTTGCAAGATACACACCACACTCAAAACGATTTCCCGCTATGCAGCTTTCAGGGAGCATGCAATGCTCGCTGCAAAGTTTCCGGTGCCGATGGTGGTGGGGCCACACCCGTTCCCATTCCGAACACGGCAGTTAAGCCCACTAACGCCGATGGTACTGCAACCGCAGGGTTGTTGGGAGAGTAGGAAGGCGCCGGATTACTCGAATGAGCCGGTCGCGAGAAATCGCGGCCGGCTCATTAGTTTGTCTCCGCCGCTGAAAACACTTCGAAGGACTCAACGGCGCCAGCGATAATCTGACCGCCTCACACAATCCCACGAACGAACAATTCGCCGGAGGCAAGATGCAGATAACGAGCGCTATCGCGCAGCTGCGGACGACCGACCTCTCGGAGTCAATACGCTTTTACACAACGAAGGTGGGATTGACGCTTGAGTTTCAGTACGAAGACTTCTACGCGGGTATCCGGGCCGGGAATCAGCTTTTTCATTTAAAACTTGTGGACCATAAGGACCCTTCGATCGAATTCGTGGACAAGGGCGAGCACTTCCACCTCTATCTAGAAACAGATGATGCAGTAGCCGTTGCAGACGCACTGAAGAAAAATGGCATTTGCCTCATTAAAGATGTGCACGAAACCGCCTGGGGAACAAGAGAGTTCGTCATCAACGACGATCAAGGGCACACGTTGTATTTCGGTGAGCATCGGATAGCGCCCAAGCCATAGCAGCCGGCGACTACGATGGCTTGAGCGGTTCAGAACCAATGTCGATGATGGTGACGACGACCACGCAGACCCTCTGACAGATCTCTGACGCCGGAACCTCCGGCGCTACCGGCTTTTCGTCGTCAAGCGTCGAGATCGTCGGAATGAGCGGTGCGCGGCGCCGCGATGTCGGGTCGTTCATGGCCGGCTCCGCGCCCCCGCGCCGCTATGGACTCACCGTTACTTGGACATGCACGGTTTGTCCGATGCCATCCGTGACGTCGATCGAACAGGTTCCGATCTTCACAGCCGACACCGAGAACGCGTTCGTCGTGTTCGGCACCGGTGCCACGGTCGCAACCGTGACGTCACTGCTTTGTGCGGTGAAGAAGGTGTTGCCCGATTCGCTTGCGGTGATTGTCTGAGTCTGGGTCGGTCCGGATGTTTTCATCGCCAGGCTTGAGGGCGCGATGATGAGTTGGGGCGTCGGCGTCGGCTTAGGTATCCCGATAAGGCCGGTCAACGCCCCGGCGCTGCAGCCGGATGCAAGCATCGACGCTGCCAAGAGCGTGAGCAGTGCGATCTTCATATATCCACCTTTCCGCGGGAGCGTGCCCGCCTAGGAATCGCGGGAGCGTGCCCGCCTACGAATATGGTAGCGCCGAAACACCACCGATTCTATCCGGGAAACCACGCAACGCTAAAGCCGGTACGCGGCACGCGACGAGACGTTTCGCCGGCAGACAGGCCGCCGGGCGCCAATGCTGAAAACGCGGAGCCGGGAACGGATTACGGAGTCGTGCGATGATCTCGTCGCCAATCACGTGCCGCCGGTTTGTGGGCCGGCGACCGCAACTCGAACTGCTCAAAACGCAGTGGCGCGCGAGCCGTGCCGGGCGCGGTGCGACCGTCCTCGTCGCCGGCGACGCTGGTCTTGGAAAGTCCCGGTTGGTCCGAGAGTTCTGCGATTCCACGGTCGGCGAAAACCACGCCGTCGCATTCGGCGAGTGCCTCGAATATGCGCGCGGCCCATTCGCGCCGTTTGTGGAAGTCTTGCGTGCCCTCAACGCCTTGCGACCTGACGCGCTTCGCGATGCGCTCGCCGTGCGGCGTATTCTCGCACCGCTCATCCCAGAATATGCCACCGCGGGGGCGCCGCCGCTTGAGGTGAATCGCCGTCAGCAATTCGACGCATACGTCGAGGCACTCGAGCGTCTGCTCGGACCGGCCGGCGCCGTCATCGTCATCGAAGATGTTCACTGGGCCGATGAAGGCACACTTGGACTGCTGCAGCATCTCGTCGGCGCCGTGCCGGATCTTCCGCTCCTCTTGATCGTGACCCATCGCTCCGACGAGCTCGACCGTAATCACCGGCTCGTGCCGGCCATCGCTAAGATCGCTCGCAAGAGCGCGGTCTTCCAGACGCGCGTCGAACGATTCGACGACGAAGAGATGGACGAATGGCTCGGCGAGATCGCGATCGCCAATCCGCGGCTCTCGCGCGAAGCATTGCAGCAAGCCAGACATCTCGCCGAAGGCAATCCGCTTTTCGCGGAGGAGCTGATCACCCATGCGGTTGGGGGCCCGGCCGCCGAGCTGCCGCTCACGCTGCGCGAAGCCGTCCTCGAGCGATTGCGGCCATTGCCAAGAGACGCCCGGCTCGTGCTGGTCGTCGCTGCGGTCGTCGGCGAGCGCTTCGATCCGGACATCGTCGCCGAGGCTTTGCGCCGTCCAGTCGCGGACGTGCTCGAAGTGCTGCGACGAGCCCGCGATCTCGGGCTCGTCGTGCAAGACGCCGGAAACGACTCGCTTCGATTCCGCCACGCGCTGATGCGCGAGATATTCTATCGCGAACTGCTTGCGCCCGAGGCGCGGTCGCTGCATGCCCGCATCGCTGCGGCGCTGGAGCTTCGGCCCGATGCCGCGACGCGTCCGGTGGAACTCGCACACCACTTTTGGGAAGCCCGGGACCAAGCCGGCGCCGCGCGCTATAGCGAGGCGGCCGGTAACGCCGCGCAACTGGCGGGCGCGCACGAAGACGCCGCCGCATTTTTCGAGCGCGCGCTCGAATTCGAGCATGGCGCGAGCGCGGACCAAGCGAGACTCTACGAAAAACTCGCCGGATGTCTGGATAGTTCGGGCCTCGCCGAACGCGCCGCGCGGGCGTACGATCAGGCGATCGAACACTATCGCGCGGTGGGTATGTCGGAAAAGCTCGCGGAGATGCTCAATGGATTCGGGCGCCAACAGGCCTTGCTTGGCGACCTCGATGCGTCGATCGCGACGAGCGAAACCGCGCTCGATATCCTCGGCGACGCGCTCGACAGCCCGGTGCGCATCCGCGTACTCTATGGATTTGGGCTGACGTGCGGCCTGCGCGAGGAGTGGCCGAGAGCGCTCGGCTACCTCGACGAGGCGCTGGCCACGGCTGCATCGGCCGGTTCGCGCTTACGCGCCAACATGCTCGCGCAGCGCGGTATCGGGCTCGCGCTCACCGGCAAGCTTGTGCTCGCGCAGCAAGCCGCGGAAGAATCTCTTGCAGCGGCAAACGACACCGCCGAGGATCAAGCGATCGTGAACGCGTTGCTCTGCGCGGGCATCATCAACGACGAAGCGGGCAATCTCTTCACCGCTATCGAGATGTACGATCGGGCGGCGAGCCGCGCGACGGAATCCTTGCTCGCTGTGCCGGCGACGATCGCCCTGCTCAATCGCGCATACGCCTTGTTTCTTGTGGGGGATGTGGCGGCGGCGGCCCAGGCGGTATCGAAGGCGTATGCCGCGAGCCGTCGGCTCGACCTGCCGCTCGTGCAGGTCTTGATCGAGCACCTGAACATCCTCTCCGCGCTGCGCGCCGGGAAGGCTGCACTTGCCGACTATAGGGCGGACGAAAGCGCGATCGACAATGCGATGCAGATCGGCCAGCCGTACTCCATTTCTGCCGGCGGCGTCTTCGCCGAGTATTTCGGGCGGTTGAACAGGATGGAAGAAGCGCATTCGGTCTTTTCACGCGCGCTCGACACGCTTCGAGCGCCGACGCGCGCGACGTACCTGTTGGTGTATGCGGCGCAATTCGCACGTGCGGCGGATGTCGAGCGTCTTCGGACTTTCATCGAGCCGTGGGCAGCGGCGCAAGTGACGAGCCGAGGCCAAGCCTATCTCGCATATCTCGATGGCCATCGCGCGGTACGACGAGGAGACCGTCAAGCGGCCATACGGCACGCTCTCGACGCAGCACAACTATTCGCGGTGATCGAACATCCATTTCCGCAAGCACTGTCGCTGGAACTCGCCGGCGAGACGAGCGCGGCACTCGACCTCTATCGCCAGATCGGAGCGTCGCGAGACGCCCATCGGCTCGACGCAATGCTTGCGCCGAAAGGGCGGCGCGGAAGACGCGCCGCGGGTCTCAGCGGACGCGAACGAGATGTGGCCCGACTCGTCACTCTCGGAAAGTCGAATAAAACGATCGCGGCCGAGCTGTCGATAAGCGAACGGACCGTCGAAAATCATGTGACGTCGGCGTTGAAGAAATTCGGCGTGACCTCGCGGACCGAACTTGCTGCCCGGCTCGCGCACGAAGACGAGAGCGTCAGGCGATAGAACCAAGCGCCGAAGCCCAAGCGATCGAGTACCACAGTATTGCGGGGCCGGCATGATATCAGGTCGCGGCGTTGAACTGGCCCGCCGTACTACGCTCGATCCGGCGACCCCGCCGGGCGTCCGCCGCGATGAGGAGACCTGCAGTGGCGACTCAGACGATCACGAAAATAATGCTCGACGCGATACGCGACCGCAATCTGCTTGAACACTCGTTCTACAAGCGGTGGCTCGCAGGCGAGCTGACGAAATCCGAACTCGCCGATTATGCAGCTCAGTACTATCACGTCGTCAAGCTGCTGCCGGCGCTGCTGGAAACCGCCGCGGCGCAGCACCCATCGCACGGCAAGACGCTGCTCGCACACGCCGTAGAAGAAACCGCGCACGTGCAGTTGTGGGAGCGCTTCGCGGGGGCGTGCGGCGTTTCGACCGAGTCGCTCCGTTCGTCGAAGCCGAATCGAGCGACACAAGCCATGCTCGTCGATTGCAAGAAACACGCCGCGGGAGGCAATGCGGCCGCCGTCGCCTGGGCGCTCGAAGTGCAGACGCCCGCGGTATCGAGAGAAAAGATCTGCGGCTTAGAGAAGCACTACGGCATCGATGCGCGCAGCGGCGGAGAGTACTTCGCGCTGCATGAGCACCTCGATATCGAACACACGGCCGACCTCGAAATGGTCATGGCGGGCCGGTGTGCGACCACCGACGACGACGCCTCGACCGCTGCGTTTGCCGCAACCGACGGCCTGTGGAACGTGCTCACGTCGGTCGAGCACGCCGCCTAACGCATCCGAATAAGGCCCCGATACGTAGGAGAAGATATGGAACAGGCAACATTTGGCGCCGGCTGCTTTTGGGGCGTGGAGTCGGCATTTCGCGAAATTCCCGGCGTGATGGACGTTGCGGTCGGCTTCATGGGTGGCCGCACCGCAAATCCCACGTATCGAGAAGTCTGCGAGGGCAACACCAACCACGCCGAGGTCGCGCAGGTCACCTTCGATCCCGCGAAAGTGTCCTACGGAAAACTGCTCGACGCGTTTTGGCACATGCACGACCCGACGACGTTGAACCGTCAAGGACCGGACGTCGGCTCGCAATACCGCTCGGCGATCTTCACGCACTCACCCGAGCAAGCCGCGCAGGCCACGGCATCGCGCGATGCGCTCGCGGCGTCGGGTCGCGCCGGGCGCAAGATCGTCACGCAGATCGTGCCGGCGACCACGTTCTATCGCGCTGAGGAATACCATCAGCGGTATTTCGAAAAGCAGGGTATTGGCGCGAGTTGTCACCGGCCGGCGTGAAGGCACCGAAAAAAACTAGATATCGAACACCGGCCCGCCGCGCATCAACTGGATGAAATCCTCGCTGCGCATCGGCCGGCCGTAATGATACCCCTGGGCGCCCTGACAGCCGCGCGACTTCAAGTGCGTCGCCTGTTCGCTCGACTCCACCCCTTCGGCAACGACCTTCACGTCTAGTCCATGCCCCATCGCGATGATCGCATCGACGATCGCCGCGTTGACGCGATTGGTGCAGCAGTCGAGGACGAACGTGCGATCGATCTTCAGCGTGTCGATCGGAAACCGGTGCAAGTAGGCGAGCGAAGAGTACCCGATCCCGAAGTCGTCGACCGAGATCTGCACGCCGTACGACTTGAGCTTCTGCAGCAATTCCGTGGTCGCGTCGCCGGTCCGCATCGCCACAGTCTCCGTGAGCTCCAGCTCGACGTTGCGCGGGTCGACGTTCGCCGCGCACAACACCGCCGCGATGTCGTCGACGATGCGCGGCCGCAGCTCCCCGCCGGAGACATTGACGCTCACGCGCAGGTGCGGAAAGCCCGCCGCATGCCACGAATCCAGCGCCTCGCACGCATTGCGCAACACCCATGTGCCGATCGGCACGATCAGTCCTGTGCGTTCGGCAACGGGGATGAAGACGTTCGGCATGATCAGCCCGCGCTCGGGATGATGCCACCGGACAAGCGCCTCTGCGCCATAGACGCGACCATTGGCGAAGTCGATCTGCGGTTGGAAGAACAGCTCGAGTTCGTCGCGCGCCACCGCCAGCCGAAGGGCCGTTTCCAGGTATAACTGCTCCACGGCTTCGGCCGTGGCGACAGCGCGCCGCACGAAGAACGCGTGGCAATCGCGGCCCTGCTTCTTCGCAGTATCGCGCGCGCGCGACGCTCCCGCTAACAGCGCCTCGCCGGTGCCGTCGGTAGGAAAGAGGGCGACGCCGACGCTCGCCGTCGCGACAAACGTCGATTGTTCGAACGCAAACGGCTCGGCGAACGACGCGACGATCCGATTCGCCAGCTGCGCCGCTGCATCGCGGTCCGCCACCGAGGCGACCACGACGAACTCGTCGCCGCCCAAGCGCGTGATGAGGTGCGCGTCGGGCACGGCAAGCGTCAGCCGTGTCGCCGCCTCGGCCAGCAGACGATCGCCCGCGCGGATGCCGAAGCCTTCGTTGATGCTGCGCAGTCCGTCCACGTCGGCGAGCAATACCGCCACTAGCGCCGGCGTGCCGGCGACTGCGTCGCACGCGCGTTTCAGCCGGTCGACGATGCTTTCCGAATCGCGCGCCGCGACTGGCGGCGATGCGCGAACAGCCTCGGTCACGTCCTGCGCGATCGAGCCGATGCCGACGATCTTGCCCGAAAAGTCGATGAGCGGCGTGTGGTGCCACTCGCAGACGATCGTGCGGCCGTCGCGCGTCCGATGCCGCTCCGTGATCTTCATCGCG
>DATBOZ010000173.1:0-17183 GCA_036561585.1 Candidatus Eremiobacteraceae bacterium
TGCAGGCGAAAGTGCGTTCCCCGCGTTGGCTAAAGTGCGACCGCGGGTCATTTGCGCTTCACCTTTTGCGGACCTCGCGCACCGGCGAAATTCGCAGCCTTGGCCGCAAGGTCGCGCCCGCGCGAAAAGGCAAAACCACATGCATGCCGCACGCAGACACGGCTCGATCATTCGGCGTTGCCGTCCGCCATCTGTTCCGCCATCTTGACGATCTGTCCGCGCTTCGCCGAAATCCTCTGGCGCGCGCACTCTTCAACCTGAACGACGATCGTGCGGCCACGAGCGATGCGGTGACGCAGGCGACGATTCGATCGATACTGCTCGACGGCGGACGCATCTGTCACGCCGAGGACGTCGCGGCGGGGCGAAGCGATCATGCGCAGCGGCAACGCGCCATACTTCGTGCTCTTTGCGCGCGGCAAAGCGCGAAGGAAATCGCGCGCCACTTACGCATTTCGCTGCCGCAGCTGTATCGCGACCGCCGTACGATCTGCGAGCGGGTGACGCGGGTCTTGCTCGGCCGTCAGCAATTCGGCCGCGGTGCGGCGCGTCTGACCGAGGCGCTTCGATTCGGACTGTGGCGGGTCGCTGCTCTCGCCGAACAGGGCCTTGCCTTGCGCGCGGTCGCCGAATGCCAACGCATTATCGCTGAGACTGCGGGTCCCCGCGCCAAAGCGCTCACCCTACTACGACTCGGCGACGCCGCCCTGAGACTTGGTGATGCATCGCTAGCTAGCGATGCGACCGGCGCCGCGCGGCGATTCATCGAGCAGCTACCCGGCGCCGAGACAGATGAGCTGACGATGACCTCGCGTCTCATCGATTTCCGCCTCGACATGCACAATGGGCAGCATCGGCATGCTTCCCGGACCATCGCAGGTCTGACCCATGAAGTGGAGACGCATCGAGGCGAGTACGGCGATCGAGATGAGATTCACACGGAGATCCTTCTCGATGCTTCTCGCTTTGCGGCGTACACCGGACGCCTGAAGGCGGCGAGCTCGGCCGTCGATCTCGCCGCAAAGATGGTCCGGCGCAATCCGGGTGCGCCGCCCGCGCAGCGAGTCGAGATCGCCGTGTTGACTGCCACATTCGGGCAGGATGGAAATGCCGACCCGGGTTCGCGCTTTGTTCGTCTGAACGACGCGCGGACGCTCGCATTCTCCGTCGGCTCAGCGATGGGCGTGCTCTTCGCTTCGATCGGCCTTGCCTACCAGTGTTTGGCGCTTCGCGACGAGCGGGAGTCGCGCTCCTATGCCGACCAAGCGATGCACATCGCGGGCTCGATGGAAGGCCGACAGAGTCTCCTTTTTGCGATCGCGAGTCTCGCGCCGGCATGCCTTCACCTCAGACGCTGGGAACATCTGGACCCTCTTCTGTTCGAGATCGAAAGCGCCGCGGTGCCGATGACCGATCTGTGGACCAACGTGAAGTTGTCGCAGGGAGCGCTGCTCGCGCGACGCGGCCGCCATCAGGAGGCGCTCGCGCCGCTCTCTCAGGCGGTGGAAGGGTCGCGAGCGTTGCAGATACCGCGGCGTCAGGGGATGGCGTTGCGCGAGTACGCGCTATCGTTATACGCGAGCGGTCGTGTTGACGACGCGCGCGCGTGCATCCGGTCGTCGCTTCACATCGCCGAATCCGGCGCCGATCTGTTGGAATTGCGCCGCACATATCGCGCGGCCTCACGCATTCTTCGTGATGCCCGGATGTCTCAACGTGCCTCAGAGACCGGTTCGTAGAGCCATCGCGGGACCGTTCGAACCGTCCTCACATATTCTCACGCAGAAGACCAATTCTCACACGCCATAGGGCAAACGTGTGCTGCGTGTGGGCACAACGTCGCAATATCAAATCATCCGCGAGGTCCAGTCGTGCGGCGGCCGAATCGAAACGCGAAGTCAATCGCTCATAGCATGGAGGGTGTTTCGATGTCCCGTCGGCTCTATACGTTTTTTGCCGCGCTCGGCGCCGCTGCAGCGATCGCGGGCTGCTCAGCGGGCGCCAATCCGGTGAACGCGACCCTACAGCGAAGCGGAAACCAGAATCTTGCCGCGCAGCAAGGCATGCACGTCGCATTCGGACCGTACGTCACCGCACCCGCGCACCGCGGCGGTGGATGGATCTCCCCGAGCGCCGCGCACGCAGGCATCATATACGGCGCTTCCTATAATGGCGCGGTCATCAACATGTACGCGCTGAAGGGAAACAACCAAACGGTGGTCGGCCAGCTCACCAATAGTTTGGTCAGCCCGCAAGGCATCGTGGTCGACGCGCATCATCGGCTATGGGTCGCCAACACCAATGCCGGCAACATCGTCGGCTTCGACCGGGGCGCGACCACGCCGTTCCGCACACTTCAGGATACGAATGAGTTCCCGATCTCCGTTGCGGTCGACGAGAGCGGAAATGTCTACGCGGCAAATGCTGAGAGCACGACGGGTCCACCTGGAAACGTCGTCATGTATACGCCCGGCTCGACGAACCCGATCGTCCTCACGTATGCCGACTTCAACCTCGTCCTTGGTATCGGCGTCGACCCAGGCGGCAATGTTTTCGTGTCGTACATCGGCGGTTTCGGTCCTTCGGTCATGGAGTTTCCGAAGGGCTCCCAGACCGGTCAGCAGGTCAACATCAGCGGCGAGCAGATCAGCGACGTCATCTTTGACGATAGCGCCGACTTGCTGATGGAGGACAACTTCGGTGGCGTCGGAGTCTGGCCGACTCCATACGCGGGCGGTCCGGTGAAAACGATTCCAGCGTTCGGCAACGAGCCCACGTTCAACCGCACTGAAGGGAAGATCTGGGTCGCGCTCGCCAATCCGAATACACCGGAGATCCTCGGCTACGATGTGAAGACCGGCTCGCTTGTCGATACGATCACCGACGGATGGAACGGCAACGTCTGGCCTTACGGCGTGGCAATCGATCCCCGGGCGTCGCTTTCACATTAGGGAAACGGGGCCTTAGGGAAGGCGGGCTTCTAATGTAAGTCGGTGTGCGGATGCTCCGGCAGGATGAGCGGCGGCAGCGGCGTCTGATCGAAGTCGAAGTCGTTACGAAGGTCGCCGAGCGCGCGTGCATTCTCGCGGACATCCGGCCGGAGGTCTGGTCTGCCGTCGGTCCTCGGATCGAGCCGCGCACCGTCCAGGAAATCGTCTTCGATGAACTTGACGTACGCATCGAAGCTCAGCGTTTGGTGATCGATGTAACCGCTCTTGGCGAACGGACTGATCACGAGCGCCGGCACCCGCAACCCGTATCCGTTCGCGTCGATAGCGGGCGGCGGAACGTGGTCGTAAAAGCCGCCCCAGTCATCCCAGGCGATGAAGATCGCCGTGCTCTGCCAGTCCGGACCGCGCATGATGGCGTTGACGACGCCGGTGACGTACGTCTGCCCCGCGCTCACGCGCCCCGGCGGATGTTCGCTCACGATGCCGTTGGGCGCGAGCCATACCACGGACGGCAGCGTTCCGGCGGCTGCGGCTTGGTAGAACTTCGCGATGTCCTGTACGTTCTTGAGTTCGCGGTCGTTCTTGACCGTTGAGAAGTCCGGCAACGGGTTCCAGATGCCGGGCGTGTCCGCGCGCTGCATCTTCGGCGCGCAAGTCGCCGCCGCATCATCACAGTCGGGCTCCGTCCCCGGATACACATAGTACGCCCACGAGATCTGGTGCGCATGCAGCAGATACGTGAGGTCGGTCCATGCGTACGATGGTTGGATAGGTGGAATTGTGTCGGGCGTCTTGCGCCGGAAGTGATCGACCGGCCGCGAAGGTTCGTTCGGTTGATTCGTGCAGCTCAAGGCGACGCCCGGCAATCTGCACTTCGCCGACCATTCGGACACCATGAAGAGATGTGACGGCAAGCTCCACGAGGATACAGGTTCGAACATGCGGTCTTGAAGCACAAAACCGTGCGCGTAGGACCAATAGTTCGGGATGTCGCGGCCATCGTGATAGCCCATGACGTCGGAATGATCGCCTCCCGGGCAATTCGGATCGTTAGGACCGTTGCACGACTGTCCGCGCCGTTCTGCAGCAGCGATAAAACCGTCCATCTTGCCGTTGTCGATGTCGGCGACGGCGTACGGATGGCTGTGCGCCGAACCGTGATTCACGTCTTGTACGTCGTGATAGGGACGCACGCACGTGCCCGCGTTGGGATCGGGGACGCACGCCGCTGGAACGCCGTCACGCAACTTGATGCCGTCGGCACCGGGAAACGTGCCGAAGTAGCTGTCGAATGAGCGATTTTCTTGCATGACGATGACGACGTGCTTGATCTTATGAATGCCGTCGTATGCGGTGGCGGGGCGTCCGCTGTCCGCGGGGTTCGCCCACTGGACATTATTCACCGACCGGGTTGCGCGGACGAGAAATATTGCGACGGCTGCGATTGCGAGGAATGCGATGAGAGCGATGATTGCTGTTCGTGTCACGGACGATCAGCGTACTCGATTTTCGTGAATAGAGTATTAACCCGCAGTGTCGTGTGTTCGAATCGTCATGGCGCTGCGAAATATGAAGCGCCGCAGGTGTGATGCCGAACATGACGTTCTTTCCGGCGATACCTGCGGCGACTTCATCCATCTCGTGTTCATCCCGACATGGAGCCGGTCGGGATGCTGCGGATCAGGCGGCAGTCGCCGTCGTTGCCGCGACTGCCGCCTGTAAGCGGAAGACGCGAGACAGTCCGGTCAGCTCCATCACGCGGCGTATGTGCGGCTGCGACGTTTGGACGCGTACATCGCCGCCGCGATCGCGAGCGCGGCGTAGCGTTGCGATGAGCGCGGCCAGCCCACCCGAGTCGAGCGCGCCGACCCGATCGAGGTCGATCGTGAGGTTGACCTTCCCCGATTCGACTTCGCGCGCGAGCTGGCGGCGCGCGACTTTGCCGCCCGCGTCATCCAGGTCTCCTATTAACGCCACCCGTGCATCGGTCTCATTGCCAAGTTGCGTCACTTCGATGCGCATCATGCTCTTGCACCTTCGCTCAGCGCGCTCAAGACATGCGAGGGGACAAGATCGAGATGTTGAGCCACCGGCCGCTGCGTGAAGAGCGGCGCGAAGGTCGCGCGGAACGGCAGCGCGACGATCGTCCATAACACCGTCACCACGACTGCGACCGGCAGACCAGAGGGCATCATCGCGATGTGAAAGACGAGGATGTTCGAGATGACCGCCGCGAGCGCCGTCAACGCAAGCGGAACGTAGCGGTTTGCGAGCAAGAGCGCGCCGGTCACCAGCTCGACGCCATCCACGAACAGAACCCAGTGAGACTTGAAGAACACATCTTGAAACACGCCGGCCAGTCCAAGCGGCATCGGCGGCGGATTGGCGGCCAAGAATAATCCGCTCAAGCCGGCTGCGAAGAACACAAGTCCGAGAAGAATCCGGGATACCAAGAATGCGGTTTTCATCGCTTGTTCGCTCCATTGACGCGGCCCGTTTTGTGGGACAAAGTAACCCGTCGAGCCTGTTAAATGCACTATAACATGTGAACTTGTAAAAAGCAAGTACTTTCTTTACATGCAAGTTTCGTGTATAATGCGGGTATGACTACACGCGTCTACGGCCAATACTGCGGATTCTCGCGAGCGCTCGAAGTCGTAGGGGAGCGCTGGGCGCTCCTAATCGTGCGGGACCTTCTCGTCGGTCCCAAGCGATTCACCGACTTGCATCGCGGGCTTGCCGGAATCCCGACGAACGTTCTCACCGCCCGGCTCAAGGAACTCGAGCAGGGAGGGGTGGTTCGCCGCAGGCTTTTGCCGCGACCGGCCGGGTCGATCATCTATGAACTCACGGAATACGGAGCGGAGCTCGAAGACGTCGTCGTCCATCTGGGCAGATGGGGCGCGAAGTCGCTAGGCGATCCGCGCTACGAGGAGATCATCACCGTCGATTCGCTCATCATGGCGATGCGCTCGACGTTCCGGCCCGAAGCCGCGCGCAAGGTCCGTGCGGGCTACGAGTTCCGCTTCGGCGAGATCATCATCAACCTCCGTATCGATGGTGCAAAACTCGTCGTCGCCGAAGGATCGCTACCCGGCGCGGACTTGGTGGTCGAAGCCGGGCCGGCGATCAAATCGCTCATGACCGGCGAACTCACACCAGCGGAAGCGATCGCCAACGGCAGCGTCAAGCTTACGGGCGATCCGGCGCTCCTCACACGTTTTGTCGAAATGTTTCGCATCGATCCGATGCCGAAAGCTGTGTCGCTCTAACGCTTCGGCCTTTCGATGAGGGAGAGTGCATGGCGCCGACGTTCGGCATCGGAAAGATCTGTTACATCGAACTTCCTGCCGTAGACGTACGACGATCCGCGGAATTCTACCGCGCCGTGTTCGGCTGGAACATCCGCACGCGCGGCGACGGCGCGACCTCGTTCGACGATTCGGTCGGCGAAGTGAGCGGCGCGTGGGTCGTCGACCGTCGGCCGGCGACCGAGCCAGGGATGGTCGTTTACATCATGGTCGCTGATGCCGCGGCCGCATGCAAAGCGATCGTCGATGCCGGCGGAGAAATCGTCCGGGCGATCGACCCCAATTCGCCCGAAATCTTCGCGCACTTCAGCGATCCAGCCCGGAACGTTCTCGGAATATATCAAGACAGCAACGCCGCGAAGACGCGATCGTGATGGAGCGCCAGCGTTTTAACTTCGCAATCGCGCAAGGCACTGGAGAATTCTCGGCACGATGGCGACACATAAATGTCACCATCGACATCGCCGATATTCGCGCAGACAAACGCCGTGCCAACGTTATGCCATCGGAAAAGAATTGAATAGAACAGTCGCTAAGCGCCCGGCATGCGTGACGCGATCCGCTCTATTCAATCCGATCAGATTCCGATGCGCATCTTGCGAGCGACGCTAGCGAATCTCGGCTTCGGCATGAAGAGCGACGCAAACGACGACGCGGAGCGGTGGACCGCACCAACCGGCCGCCTTTCGGTGACGATTCAGTCGACGCGAACGAACAGGCACGCCGAGCGCTCATCGCATCGAGTCGGCAACGTGCACGTGTTTGACCTGCCTCCGGGCGCGACGGTCGACGGCCGGTTCCTGCGATTGTCTCCGACCGAGCTTTCAATATTGGCGCGCCTCGCGCGCGCGCAGCGGCAGTACGTCACGCTTCGGGAGCTATCGCGGTCCATCAAAGTCGGCTCGGCCGTCTCGCTGCGGGCATTGACCGTGCACGTCTTCGAGCTGCGGCGCAAGCTCGCCCTGAGCGGCGCCAGCGCCAGGGTCACGACCAAACGAACGTTGGGGTACAAGTTCTCCGAAGTCGTCGATTCAGACCCGTAGACCGCTTCCAAATGCCACAAGTGTGCCGTCGACGTCCGATACTGAAGGGCGCCGGCTTGCCTCCCGCGCTTCTGAGTGTTCGTTTGTAGCCGGCCACAGCCCGCCAAGGCCGCCGCGCTGGTTGGATTGAAAGCGCATCTCCAACCATATGCGCTCAACCAATCGAGAAGTCCGACTCCTTTTGCGGCTCTTGCGGCGGCCGCATGCGCTCGAGCGCGAGCCGCTCGCGATCATGCTCCGCGAAGCGATGCACGCCGCAAGCGCATTCAAAGCCGTCGTCGTCGCCATCGATGCCGCATTCGACACGTCGACGCCGGGTGGACGTTTGCTCAAAGAGGTCATCCGGCGCTGCGATATCGATTGTCAGACGACCGCCGCCGCAGCCATCGCCATGAATCTTTCCATACGTCAATTTTTTCGTTACCGCACGGATGCGATCGAAGCGGTGGCGCAATCGATCGGCCGGAGCCTTCGACAGCCCGACGACTCGTCGCGCAAACAGCTTGTCATGGCCGCGATGGTGGCTGAGTTCGATTCGCGCGCGGCGCTCGATATGTATGTGCGCGCCGCGCCAACGCCCTCGGGGAAACTCGCCTTCGAAATCGCGCGCGCCGCGATCTGGGCCGGCGTCGATCCCACGCCGCACATCGCGGCGTGCCAGGGCGCGTGGCGACTGCTCGCGCTAGCGACGCAGGCTCGGCGCCTCCTGTCGATCGGCTTGCGCGCCGAATCCGAAGCGCTCGCCGACTCCATCCGCGTTGCGCTCGCCGGCTCGTCCGGGCCGTTGTACGACGCCGCCGCGTTCGAGATCGCCGAACTCGATCGGCGCGCGGTTCGGCGGCGCGGCGCGATGCAGGATGAGGCGCATCTGGTCGGACGCATGCGCAAGCTCGCACGCGACGATTCGGGCCTCGTCGCCCTCGCCTTGCTTGCAGAAGCCGAATCCGCTTGCTCTTTCGGCGAACTCGCGACGGCGGCCGTCGCGATCGCCGACGCAGAACGCATCGCGATCGAGCGACGGGACCTCTATGTGCTTGCGCGGGCGGCGTACGCGAGCGCAACGCTTGCGATGCTGCACCATCATCTGGACGATGCGCATGCGCTCTTCAACGCCGCGGCGTCGACCGTCGCCGCATTCGACGCAGCGTATGCGTTGCGTTCAGCCGCGTTCGTCGGCCGCTGCGCGTTGCAATTGGAGAAGAATTGGGCGCCGCCGCGGTCGTTGATGGATAGACACGCCGGTTCGTGGATCTTGACCGAACTCGAATGCGTGGAGGCTCGTAGATTGGTCGGATCCGCGCACGCGGATGCCGTCGCGCTGGCGAGCGCGACATTGCTGCGCTCGCAGTCGACGGACGCCGTGGTCGCGACGCTCTATGCGCGCGCGACGCTCGCCGCAGCGCTTGACAGCGCCGGCGACTCGGTCGAAGCGAAGAGATTGTGGTTGGCGTGCTGGACCGAATCCATCCGGATCGGCGATCAGACAACGCTCTTCGATCTCTTCGCGGTACCCGGTTCCGTCGAGCGCGATTGCGGGCCGCTCGCGATCGACGATGCACTGCTGGAGACCGTTCAACAGTCGCACGAGGAGCGATTTCCCGCGAATCCGTCGTCGCAGTCGCGGGAGGTACGTACGCTCAAACTCGAGCTCTTGCGCCTCGGACTTGAAACCGCTTCGGGCAAGAAGACGGACATCATGCACGCCGCCGCGGTCGTCCGCGACGTCGCACGCGCGCTCGTCGCGTTGCGCCTCACGGGCGATCGGGTCGTGCGTCTTGGTCATTCGATGGCGCGCGCGATGTCCGACGAAATGAGCTGGCTGCTCGCCCCCGCAAAGCGCGCCTCGTTTCGGACGGCGCTGCTGACGCAATGCGATCGCTTCGTCGAGGAGATCGTCGCGCGGATGAGCGACTGAGCACGTCGCTCGGGCCGTAGCCCCGTTGTCGACGGGCGAGCAGCGCTCACCCAAAAAACGATAGGAAAAACGAGTGCAAGCGCTGCTTGCCCTACGACAATTAGCGGCCGACCATAAAGGTCGGCGCGACAGAGGTCGGCCCGCATTCCCGACAGAAAGCGCGAATCGTTAGAGATAGACCACGCTCCACGCCGAGGAGGCCGCGATGCTTCATCACGCCGTTCGTATTTCCGCGTTGGCCGTCATCATGCTCTTCTGCTCAAGCGTTGGCAGCGCGCTTGCCGCTCCGCCGCCGGCGTCGAGCTCTTCCGATGCCGCAAATCCGAACGGCCCGCAAGCCTACGACCAGTTCATCAAAGACGCGCAGGTGCAGAACGGCTTGTTTCCGATCGTCACGAAGGACGATAAGACCTATATCGCGATCGCCGCGAATCAACTCGACCGGCAGTTCATCGAAACGTCGGTTCCCTCGACCGGATTCGGCGGCTTTGGGCCCGCACCAGGTGAACCGTATGTGGCGCCCGCACGGATGATCGAATTCTCAAAATTCGGCGGCAAAATCGTCCTCTTCTGGCCGAACACGAATTTCTTGGCACCTTCCGGGTCGCCGCAGGCGGACTCCATCGCCTCGTCGTTTCCGAATTCCGTGATCGCCACCGAGCCGGTCGTGGCCGCCGATCCCTCCGGCACCGTGGTGATCTCGGCCGGCGCCTTTCTCGGCGACGTCGCCGATCTGGACGCGAACTTCCGGCAATTGATCGACAATCCGTCGCAAGGCTACCGCCTGGATTCGTCCAGGTCGTTCTTCACGAAGGCCGTGGCGTTCCCCGGGAACGATCTTCTCGAGGTCTCCCAGACATGGGCGAGCTCGGATCCGAATCTCATCGACAACGTGCCGGATCCGCGCAGCATCACCGTACGCATGGAATACAATCTCATCCAGCCGCCGAGCGACAATTACATGCCGCGCATCGCCGACGATCGCGTCGGCTATTTCGAAGTGCCGTACCTCGATTTCGGCAGCGACCAGACCTACGCGCGCCAGACGCTCTATATCTCGCGCTGGAATTTCGCGCCTGCGACGCCCGGCTCGCCGTCGCCCGCAACCCATCAGCTCGTGTTCACGATCAGCAAGGACGTTCCGGTCGAATACCGTCAGGCCGTGAAAAATGCGCTCTTGGCCTGGAACGACGCGTTCCGGCGCGTGGGCATCTTGAACGCGGTCAGCGTGCAAGACCAGCCCGACGATCCGGCGTGGGATCCTGAAGATCTGCGACACAACATGGTGCGTTGGATCGATACCTCGCTGCCGCAATATGGCGCGGAAGCGCTCATCGTGAACGATCCCCGGACGGGCGAGGAGATCAACGTCGGCATCAATGTCGATGCGGTGGTGGGCACCGGCGACAACACGTCTTACACCTATTTCATCGCACCCATGCGCGGGCTGCCCGATGATCCGTCGGCTCGCCGGCAGTTCGTGATGCAAAACATTCGCGCAACGGTGCTGCACGAGTCCGGCCACGATATGGGACTGCAGCACAACTACATGGGCTCGTTCGCATACACCGCGTCGCAGTTGCAGAGCAAGGCATTCACGGATGCCAACGGCGTCGCGACCTCCGTGATGGAATACGTGCCGTTGAACGTGTGGCCGAAAGGAACGGCGCAAGGCGATTACGCCCAAGTCCCGATCGGGCCGTACGACTATCACGCGATCGAGTACGGCTATGGCTACGTCCCGAACGCGCGCACGCCGCGCGACGAGTTGACGGCGTTGCACCGCATCGCATCTGCTTGGAGCGACCCGCGATACAGTTTCGCATCCGACGAGGACGTGAGCTTCGGCAGCGGCCACGCGATCGACCCGCGAAATCAGCAATTCGATCTGACAAACGATCCGCTGCGCTGGTGCGCGGTCGAGATGACCGGCGAACATGCGCTCATGGATGCCGTGAGTCGCCGCTTCCCATCCTTCGAGCGGCCGAACGACGACGCGCGTGAGGCGTTCCTCGTGCCTCTGCGGCAGTACGGACGCTGCGCGAGCATGGCGGCGCACTACATCGGCGGCGAATACCTATCGCGCAGCCGGCAGGGCGACCCCGGCGCCTCTGCGCCGCTCTCGTACGTTTCGCGGTCGGAGGAAGTGCGCGCTTGGCAGCAGATGGACCGCTACCTCTTTTCGGATGCAGCGTGGCGTTTCAATCCGTCGGTGCTGACGCACCTCACGTACTCCGAGGCGAGCGTTCTCAGCGGTGGCGGCACATGGGCGTACAGTCCTTCAGAACGTCACGACGTGCCGATCGTCGAATTCGCCGCGACTGCGCAAGACAACGCGCTCGGCGAGATGTTCGCGCCGCTCACGCTGCAGCGCATTGACGATCTCTCCGTCAAGTACGGGGCCGGCCGCACGATGAACCTCGCCGACCTCTTCGACTGGGCACAGACCTCCGTCTTCGGCGACCTCCCTCGAGGACGAGCCGGCTCGGACGGGGTCGTCCTTCGTAACCTTCAGTCGCGCTTCGCGCGACGCCTCGCCGAGCTTTGGGTGAAACCGAGGACCAACACGCCGGAGGACGCGCGTGCGCTTGCGCACGCGAAGCTCGTCGCGCTGCAACACGACGCGAGCGCCGCGGTGAACCGGGGCGGACTCGACGAGCTCACGACCGCGCATCTCGACGCGCTCAAGGCCATCGCCGGTCAGGCGTTGTCCGCACAAGTGAACACGGCGCCGTAGGCCGGCCGCCCATAAAAGGTCGGTACGACACGACGGGAATCACGTGCCTTTTTCGGCGCCGATGTAATGGACGAACTTGACGATGAGCGCCGGAAACGTCGAGAGCTGGTTCGGATCGCCGTACACGACATAGAATTCGTTCGGCCCCGATCGCCGGTGGAATGCGACCGACACGTTCGCCGCATCGGTGAACTGCGCGGGCGGAACGAGGAGCGGCGACGTGCCGATGATCCGCCTCAGTCCGATCGCGAGCGACGCGCTTGAATTGAATTGATAGGTGAGACTCGCGCGTTCGAGCCACTGGACGTCTCTCGTGCCCGCATCGGTGGCGTCGTCCGTGTCATCGGCTTCGAGCGCGAACGCGCCGCGCGACCCGACCGGCAGCGTGGCGAGGCGTGTCGTCGTCCGCAAGAAGCCCGGCCCGAACCGGCCCACGTTGTAGCCGATCGATGACGGCGTCAACGTCCCGCCGCCGTGGGTCAACACCGCGCCGTTCTGATCGATCATCGCGCCATAGTTGTTCGACAGCAGCAGATATTGGTAGCCCGTCGACATGGCCAGTTGATACTGCGTCTTCGTGGCGATCGTCAAATTCGTGAACGCGTCGGAAAGGTGCAATGCACCCGCGCTGTTCTTGAAGTGCTCGATATCCTGCGAAAGGGTGTAACTCTGGACGAAGCTCGTCGGCGCGTTGTCGAATTCATGCGAGACATACAGGGTAGGGCCCATGAGATCGTTCAGCTGCACGAATCCGTCCGGCGGCGCGTATTCCGGGCCGATATCGTGCCACGCGGGGAAGAACCCGGACTTCTGCGAGAACAGGTTGAGCCCTATCTCGTTGTAGTGGCCAAGCGTCGGAGCCGTGACATCCGAACCGCTCTCGCCGCCGGTCGTCGCGTACATGCTGAAGTTGTGGTGATTGCCCATGGTGAGTTGGTAGATGGACGTGGTGTCGTCCACACCGCCGGCATTTGAAACAAAACGGAGCGCGTTGAAGATGTCGCGTCGGTCGGCGGTTGTCCAGATCAGGGTTTGCGCATTGTCATTTCGGCCGCTCGCGCCAAGCGCGTCGAAAGCCGCGAATTGCGCCAAGCCCTGCACGCCCTCGACGGCATAGCCTTCACGCGGCGTGGGGATCGTGGGCGTGTACAAGAACGGCACGTCGAAGCAGTCGTTGCAATTGAAGTTGTTATAGAAATTCAGGCCTTGGGTGAAGAACGGCCGGACTTCCGAATACTGGCGTTGGAAGGCCGTCGGCGAAATGGTCTGCTGATCCTGATCGACGTTGGAATAGTCCGGGTAGAGCGTGCTGAAGAACGATGCGGTATCCGTGATCGGCAGCGCGATGTCCGCGCCCATCCGCGCGTGGTCGCCGCCGGCAGCGAGCGTGCCGAGCTGGCCGAGTGTGTAGACCCCCACGCGCGGTTTCGTGCGGGTGCTCGACGTGGTGACGTTCATCCCGGTGAGAAAGCCGGTGAACGTCACACTGTCCGTACTGCGCTGCGCAGGATCGTGCGCCCACTCAAACGTCTGTCCGCTCACGTGGAGCGACCGGTCGAATTGCAGCCGCCACGTCGCTCGCCCATCCCCGCGCATCACGTTGAGCGGGATCTGCTCCGTGACCGTATAGCCCTTCGCGGTGCGGCCGGCAACTGCGGCCCAGCGCGGCGCGAACGAGGAGTTCTCCGCCGAGTATTCGTTACGCGTGCCGATCGGATTTGCCGCGAAGAAGTATTCAAAACCATGGTCGCCGCCGGGCCACAGGTAGACACGCACGACGTCGTCGGCGCTCAGCGACGTGTCCATCGTGTGCTGCGTCGCGGTGATCGGCTCCGATTGTTGCGCGACGAACGCCACGTAGAGATTTGTCTTGTCGACCAGCAGATAGACGTCGGTCGCGTCGGACGCGGGTCTGCGGAATTGGTAGTCCCAGGTCAGCTGCGCGTGCGTCGCCTTACTCCATTGCGGATCGTTCACGGTGCCGTCGATCTTCGGCGGCGCCGCCGCGCGCGCGATCGCGAGCGTGAATTGCGCCGGATCCGCTTGCGCGGGGCGTCCGGCAAAGGAAGCAAGCACAGCGATTGCAGAGCATGCGATGATGATCCGAGCGTATCGCGTCAATGAACGACCTCCGCGCAAAGCGAACATCACCTAAAGAATTAGTTATCAGCCCCGCACATCCTTTCAGCCCGGTCCGCGGTCTGAAATGGGCGGCACACCTATGGCAGTCGACGGCGGGCGAGCAGTAACCAAGGCCGGCCGCGCCAAACTTCTCAAGCGGATACCCCGACCCGGACTTCCGAAAGGATCTCTTCATGTATTTCATCGCGGTCGCAGCGATGTTGATCGCCGGCGATGGTGGGTCGAGTGCCGCCGTCGCGGCGAGCCCGGCCTCGGCTGCCGCGAGTGCGCCCGCGGGCCCGCTGCGAGAAATCGTCTACAAGGTTTCGCAAACGGATTCGGCGAGTGGATCATCGGCGGACTATGGCGGCTCCACTTCGGGCTCCGATACCGGTTGGGATCAGGGAACGCTCACGATCGACGTGCTGCAGGTCCTCGCCGGCGACACGCTCGCTGTCCGCGCGACGGAAGCGTGGAACCAACTTGGCGGCAAGCCGTTTGCTGCCACCGGCTACGTGGCGGCGGACGGAACCCTGAGCATCGTCTCGGGAACGTATAGCGCCGTCATGGAGACGATGCTGCCGTACGTCGCGTCTGGATTCATCGGCTCGCACGACATGTCGATCGGCACGTCGTGGGATCTCTCCGCCGACGCAGACAAAGTACACTACGAGCATCACTACGCCATCACGAAAATCGATGGGACCGACGTCACGATATCCGTTGACGGCAAGATGACCGGATTCGGCATGGGGATGTTCCCCTCGATCGAGCAGGATACGATCGTCTACCGGCCGTCCCGGCTCGTGCCTATCTCCGGTGATTTCAACACGAAGGTTCGCAGTTCGAACGGCACGGAAGACGCGACCGTCACGCACAATCTTCATTTTCAACGCGTAAGCGATACGAAAGACCCGTAGTAGCCACCTGAGGAGGTTCGTCATGATCCTAGCACTTATGACTGCGCTCGCGGTTTCCGGCGGCGCCTCGTCGTCCACATCGAGTGCTCCGGCGCCGGCCGCTACGGCGCCGCTGCGCGAAGTCGTCTATAAAGTCTCGTACACGCGGCAGGCGAACGTCTCGAACGAAACGTTTGGGGGTGGGTCCCCGGCCAACAGCATGCTCACGAATTCGGCGTCGCAGGCATTTGCCGAAAGGTCAACCGATGCGACCGACACCGGCACCGTGACGATCGACGTCATGCAGGTCGCTGCCGATGCGCTCGGCATCCGCGTGACCGAACACTGGAACGGCGCGACTCCCGCGGGCACGTACCAAGGCAACGTCGCACCGGACGGCACCGTCAACTTCCGCGACAGCCAGATGAATGAATGCACGGCCTTGATCTTGGAATACTTCGGCGCCGCCTTCATGACCGACCAACCCGCGCAAGGCGTACGGTGGGAGCGGACGGCGAAAGGCACCGCAGCCGATCTCGACACGGTCTATACGGTGGGAACGATCGACGGAGCCATCGCGAAGATTCACGAGCAGACCACGGTGAAGAGCAAGAGCGTCGCGCTCCTGGACTCGGTGACGACCGCGGATGTGCAATACAAGCCCGCGATGCTCGCGCCGCTCTCCGGGCGGATCGTCACGCACGGCAGCCGCTCGAGCGCCTCGTCGGTGACGAATATCTCGACGGTCAGCAACTTCGACCGCATCTCCGACACGCGCGATCAGGGCCCCTAGAGGGACGTTGGGCGGGCTGTTCTCCGAATCGCATCGAGTCTCGGATCCATCCAGAAGAACGCTCGCTCGAGACCATTGCGGAACGTCGCTCGCTTCACGTCTGCCGCCGCGAGATCGTAGCGGTGCAGTGCGATGTGGACATAAGCGACGGCAGCGTCGCGAGGATCGAGCGAGGCGAGCAATCGGTCTGCGGATGTCTTCTGTCCGGCACGAGCGTACGCGCCGGCCAGCAAGGCGCGTGCAAATTCGGTGTCGCTTCCCCGCATGAGTTGCCGGAACTCCGACAGCGCACGCTGATCGTCGCCGCTCTGTTGATATGCCAACCCCAAGACCGCGCGCGTTTCTACACGGCCGGGATTGATCGATAGCGCTCTTTGCGCGTATCCGATCGCGCCGCGATAGTCGTGCTCGAAATACGCCGCACGAGCGAGCCACCCGTACGTGGCCGGCGACACAGGGTCTAAGGATGCCGCGATCTCGAGTTGCCGGCGCGCTTGCGCGATGCGGCCTTGCACGAGAAGCAGATTGCCGTACCACTCATGCGCGAGGGCGTAGCGGGGATCAGCCTCGATGGCGCGCTCGAACGCCGCTCGGGATCCGGTGACGTCATGTGCGAAGACGTTCAGCACCATTGCGCGTGACGTCAGCCCTTCGGCCGATGCTGGATCGACGGCGACCGCCAGCACGGCCGCGCGCTGCGCGCGGTCCGCGATATCCAGGCAGCCGTGGCTTTCGCACTGATAGTCGTAGAGGCCGACGTACGCGTCGGAGAGTCCGGCGTAGCCAAGTGCGCTCCGCGGTTGGTCGTGCACGACTTGTGCAAAGTACATGATGCTGTGCTGCAGCGAGGGCACATTCCGTAGGCTCCAATAGTACCGGCCCAAGCCGTAGAGCTGGGCGTCCTTGGCCGGTAGGGCATCGACGGTGGAGCGGCTTGACGGACGTGGCATCAGACCGCTTCCCTCGACACTGCCGATCGTGAAGAGAGCGAGTGCGACCGTAGCGGCCGTCACGGAGCGGGCCCACAGCGGCCGCCGGGTGACGACGGCTCGGCGCGCTTCGACGACTGGTGAATCATCGACGATCAGCGGTAGCGCGAACCGGTAGCCGCGACGCGGCACGGTTTCAATGGCGCACTCCACGCCGTATGTGCCGAAAGCCCGTCGAAGGAGATAGACGTACTGCGTGATGTTCGATTCTTCGACGAATCCGTCCGGCCAGAGGCGGGCCAAGAGCTCTTCTTTTGCGACGACGGTGCCCGCGTGCTCGACGAGGATGGTCAACGTATCGATCACTTTGCGCGCGAGCGGCATCGGCCGGCCGTTTGCGAAGAGGACCGAACTCCGGTCGTCGAGGGTGAAGCAGGCAAACCGGTACACGAATTGAGCCTTCCTTGAGGACGGCCGCGCAGCA
>DATBOZ010000174.1:0-4843 GCA_036561585.1 Candidatus Eremiobacteraceae bacterium
CACGCGGGGTTCCCCGTCAAAGTGCAGATCGACCAATACCTGTGCTTCGATGTGAAACCGGGCGACCGCATGCTGTGGTTCACCGACATGGGCTGGATGATGGGCCCGTTTCTCGTGCTCGGCGCGCTTGGGTTAGGCGCCACCATCGTGCTCTTCGACGGAACGCCGGACCATCCGACGCCGGCGCGGTTATGGGAAGTTGTCGCGCGGCACAAGGTGACGCATCTCGGCATCGCGCCAACGGCCATCCGCGCGCTCATTGCCCATGGCGACGAGCATCCGCACCGGCACGATCTTTCGAGCTTGCGTATTCTCGGATCGAGCGGCGAAGCGTGGAACCCCGAGCCGTACAAGTGGTTCGCGCATCATGTCGGCGGCGACCGTTGCCCGATCATCAACTACTCGGGCGGCACGGAGATCAGCGGCGGCATTCTCGGTTGCTTCCCTGTGCGGCCTTTGGTGCCGTGCGCGTTCCACGGGCCCGTGCCCGGCATGGACGCCGACGTCGTGGACGAACGCGGCGCGCCGGTGCGTGGCACCGTCGGCGAGCTCTGCATCCGCCAGCCGTGGCCGGGGATGACGCAGTCGTTTTGGCACGACGACGAACGCTATCTGCAAACGTACTGGAAGCGGATCCCCGGCGTTTGGGTGCATGGCGATTGGTGCAGCATCGATGACGACGGCTTTTGGTTCATTCACGGCCGCTCGGACGACACGATCAACGTGGCCGGCAAGCGGGTCGGCCCGGCGGAATACGAGAGCGCGCTCGTGGCGCATCCGGCGGTGAAAGAGGCGGCGGCGGTGGCGGTGCCCGACGATGTGAAAGGCGAATCGGTCGTCTGTCTGGCGGTGCTGCGATCCGGCCACGCGCCGACCGACGAGCTTCGCGCCGCGTTGGTGTCGCTGTGCGCGCAGAGTCTGGGGAAGGCACTTGCACCAAAGGCCGTTCGTTTCGTCGCCGACCTGCCGCACACGCGCAACGGCAAGATGATGCGCCGCATCGCGCGCGGCCGCTATCTCAAGCACGCTTCGCTTGGCGATCTCTCCGCGCTGGAGAATCCGGCATCACTTGAGGCCATCGATGCCGCGCACTGAGGGGAGACCGACTTTTCTCGAAGCCTTGGCGCACCGCGTCTTGGTCTTCGACGGCTCCATGGGCGCTTCGCTGCAATCGATGAATCTCACCGCGGCCGACTTCGGTGGGAAGGAAGGCTGCAACGACCATCTGTCGCTGACCAAACCCGATGCGGTGCGTGCGCTGCATCGCGCATTCTTGGACGCCGGCGCCGATGCGCTCGAGACCAACACGTTTCAGGCGTCGCGATTGAAGCTCGAGGAGTACGGGCTCGGCGAGACGACGCGCGAACATAACATCGCGTCGGCGCGGCTGGCGCGCGAACTCAGCGATGCGTATACGGCGCGCGATCCGTCGAAGCCGCGCTTCGTGGTCGGGTCGCTCGGACCGACCGGCATGCTGCCGTCTGCCAACGATCCGTCGCTTTCGAAGTTGACGTATTTGGATCTGTACGCGGTCTACCACGAACAGGCGGCCGCGCTCTTGGAAGGCGGCGTCGACGCACTGCTCGTGGAGACGCAGCAAGATATCCTCGAGACGCGCGCCGCGGTCACGGCGTGCGCGCGCGCGGCTGAAGCGCACGCATTGGCGACCGGCAGCCCGCGAGCGGCGGTCATGGCGTCGGTCTCGCTGGACACGCAGGGCCGGATGCTGCTCGGCACCGATATCGCGGCGGTGAATGCGATTTTGGAAGCGCTGCCGTGCGACGTCATCGGCGTGAATTGCAGCACCGGACCGGAGTATATGCGCGACGCCGTGCGATACTTGGCGAATCACTCGTCGAAGTATATCTCATGTATTCCCAACGCTGGCATTCCGCGCAACGATGGCGGCATCGCCATCTATCCGCTCGAGCCGGAAGGGATGCGCGATCACCTGCGCGCGTTCGTCGATGAGTTCGGCGTCAACGTCGTCGGCGGCTGTTGCGGGTCCGGCCCCGAGCACATCCGCATGTTGGTCGCGGCCACGGTCGGCCTGCCGCCGCGCACGCCCAAACCGCACCCATCGCAAGAGATCGCAAGCGGCATGACGGCGATTGCTTTGGAGCAAGAGCCGCGTCCGCTGATCGTCGGCGAACGCCTCAACGCGCAGGGCAGTCGCAAAGTCAAACGACTGATCCTCGCCGACGAATACGATGCGTTGGTGGAGGTCGCGCGCGAACAAGTCGCGGGCGGGGCGCACGCGCTCGATGTCTGCATGGCCTTGACCGAGCGCGAAGGCGAAGACACGGCGATGGCCGAGGTCGTGAAACGGCTCGAGCTTTCGGTCGAGGCGCCGCTCATGATCGACAGCACCGAGGCGCGCGTCATCAAGCGCGCGCTTGAGACCAATCCGGGCCGCGCGATCATCAACTCGGTCAATCTGGAGAACGGCCGCAGCCGGATCGACGACGTGCTGCCGTTGGCGGTGGAACACGGCGCCGCCGTGGTGGCGTTGACCATCGAGAAGTCGGTCGGCATGGCGAAGACCGTCGACGACAAGGTCTTGGTGGCACGCCAAATCGAGGCGATGTGTTGCGGTGAGTTCGGGTTGCCGCGCGGGCGGCTCATCTTCGACGTGTTGACATTCACGCTCGCGACCGGGCAGCCCGAGTATCTCGACGCCGGCATCAACACGATCGAAGGCATCCGCGCGGTGAAGGCCGCGCTACCCGGCGTGTTGACCGTGCTGGGTGTGTCAAACATCTCGTTCGGTCTCAATCCGGCGGCGCGCGCGGTGATCAATAGCGTGTTCCTCTATCACTGCGTGGAGGCTGGGCTGGATCTCGCCATCGTCAATCCGAAGGACATCACGCCGTATGCCTTGATCATGCAGGACGAACGTACGCTGGTCGAAGATCTCATCTTCAACCGCCATCCCGAAGCGCTGCAGCGGGTCATCGCGCGGTATGAAGGCGTGAGCGCTGCGTCGACTGCGGCTGTTGACGATGACGATTCGCATCTGCCGGTCAACGAACGCATCCATCGCCGCATCCTGCACCGCAAAAAAGAAGGCATCGAAGCGCTGCTGGATGAGGCGTTGAAGACGCAGACGCCGGTTGAGGTGCTGAACGGCGTCCTGTTGGGCGCGATGAAAGATGTCGGCGACAAGTTCGGTGCCGGCGAGCTGATCTTGCCGTTCGTGCTGCAATCGGCAGAAGTGATGAAGAAGGCCGTCTCGCACGTCGAGCAGTTCCTAGAGAAGAACGACTCGTACACCAAAGGTGTGGTGGTGCTTGCGACGGTGTTCGGCGACGTCCATGACATCGGTAAAAATCTGGTGCACACGATTCTTTCGAACAACGGCTACACCGTGCACGACCTCGGCAAGCAAGTGCCGGTGCATTCGATCATCGAAAAGGCCGTCGACGTGAAGGCCGATGCGATCGGCCTGTCCGCGTTGCTCGTCTCCACGTCGAAGCAGATGCCGCTTTGTTTGCAAGACCTGCATCGCGAAGGGCACCGGTATCCGGTCATCGTCGGCGGCGCAGCCATCAACCGTGCGTACGTCCAGCGCATCGGCTTCGTCGAACCCGAGACGTATTACGAGCCAGGCGTGTTCTACGCGAAGGACGCGTTCGAAGGGCTCGCGCTGATGGACATGCTGCAAGATCCGGCGCGGCGCGAGGAACTAAGGACTTCGACCGAAGCCGTCGCGCGCGCTGCAGTGGCGAAACGTGCCGCGCGTGTTGCGGCGCCGGCGGACGCCGGCCTACCTGCGCGGTCGTTAGTGGCGAAAGACGCGCCGATTCCCAAGCCGCCGTTTTGGGGCGCGCGCGAACTGCGCGACATCAGTTTAGCTGACGTGTTCCGGACGCTCGACGTGCGCTCGTTGTATCGCCTGCAATGGGGGGCGAAAAGCGCGAAAGGCGATGCGTGGCGCGCTTTGTTGCACGATGAATTTCGTCCACGCTTCGAACGCATGAAAAACGAAGCACTTTCAACTGGCTGGCTGCAGCCGCGTGCGATCTACGGTTATTTCCCCGCCGCCGCCGACGGCGACGAACTCGTCGTGTTCCAGCCGAACGATCCGGCGATCGAGCTCGCGCGCTTTTCGTTTCCACGACAGCCGATGATGCCGCGGCTGTGCATCAGCGATTATTTCCGCGGCGTCGACGAAGAGCGCCGCGATGTGGTCGGCTTCCAGGCGGTGACGATGGGCGCGGAAGCCTCGGCGCGCTACGCGCGGTTGCAGGCCGCCGCGGAATATTCTGAAGCGCTCTACGTGCACGGGCTCGCGGTTGAGTGCGCCGAAGGACTGGCGGAGCTCGTCCATCGCCACATCCGTCGCGAGCTGGGTCTGGCCGCCGGCCAAGGCAAGCGCTATTCGTGGGGCTATCCCGCGTGTCCGAATATCGAGGATCACCGGATATTCTTCGGCTTCATGCCATGCGATAAAATCGGTCTGTCTATAACCGAAGCGAGCCAACTCGTGCCGGAGCAATCCACGGTCGCGATCGTCATCCACCACCCCGAAGCCACATACTTCTCCGCCCTCGGCGCCGGCGAAAGCGTCCTGACGGCCTCGCTCGGGTAATGTGGGGCCGACCTTTATGGTCGACTGGCCGATGATAAACATCGGCACTACATTCTAAAAAAGAGGGTGAGCATTGCTCACCCTACTACAGGATCCCATCCGGTTTATTTCCCGAGGATGTGGCGGCCGATCACGATGCGCTGGATCTGCTGCGTGCCTTCGTAGATCTGCGTGATCTTCGCGTCGCGCATCATGCGTTCCACCGGGTACTCGGTCATGTAGCCGTAGCCGCCGACCAATTGCACCGCATCG
>DATBOZ010000175.1:0-9888 GCA_036561585.1 Candidatus Eremiobacteraceae bacterium
GTCTTACTTTGATCGAGAAATCTGCCAAGGTATGAGTCGATCGCACTGTCTGGCCGCCATTGGATGCGATTAGCAAATCCATCCAAAGCGCTCATTATGCCGGTAACCTCCACTGGCAGAAAATCTGTGTTTGCTGTTCGAATCACCTTAGTGCTGTCTTTTCGAATGACTGTCAGCTGACCACCATCGGCATCTAGCCAACTGAGACCGTAGCCATTGGCAAACCTGTCGATGTGTTCGGATTCCAGCCACGCCGCAACCCTCGGAAAATCGACCTTTCCGCTATAACGACCGACACGGGGGACGAAGAACATTCCGATAAAAGTCGCGCTGCCGTCCGAGCGGAAAATGAGCGTGTAACTCGGGCAGAACTCTCGGCAGCCCCAACGCTCAAGCCGTATCTCGCGAATGTCGGTTACTGGCAGCGGCGCTGGCGTCGGTGCAATATCGTAAGCAAAGGTTTTCGTCGTCGCAAGGGATAGGAAAAGAACTGAGAATAAAACCGAAGCAAGGCGTCGACTCATGCCAATGACTCCGCGGTTACCAGAAGTAGGATACTCAGAGATTGCGCGACTACTACACAGCGATTACTTCAAATTAAGACTAGGTTCCTCATTTCGTCGACGTGACCCCATCGTCGCAAAGTGTACAATTTCAAGACGGGTAAGAAAACGCGCAATCCCTTACACGGTAAAGGATTGCGCGATAGACTTCTTGCGGGGGCGTGATTTGAACACGCGACCTTCGGGTTATGCTTGCTACTTCGGCTTTCGCCGCTCCGCCGACTAAGGCGAATTCGTAGTCTGGACTTTCCCTTCACCCGACCGTCTTTAGTCGGGTGCCTGCCATCAAGTCTCTACACCTTTCCCGTGGGAATTCCGACGGGACTTGGCTCGGGATTACCCTGCTAACGGCTTCCCCGAATTTGACAGGTGTTCCCATAAGAATTGCTTCCTATGGAGCCCATGCAGCAATCAAGTTCTCTGCGTTACGGTAAGCAGTTGACCGAAGTCTTCGCGCACGCCGCTGCTTGATTCTGCGGTGTTTGAGCCCGACGAGCTACCGGACTGCTCCACCCCGCGCAGACTAGGTACGGCGCATCATGGTACCGTACCTCCCGCGACGTGAGTGATACGCAGAGCAGCGCAGACAAATGTCATGACGAAGAGTTGCGATCGTGGATTCACGCGCTTCCCAAACCGGAGCTGCATGTCCATCTTGAAGGCACGATGTTGCCGCAATCGTATGCACGAATCGCACGACGCAACGGTATTCAAGCAGCCGACGATCCCGACGCGCTCTACCGTTTCGATGACTTCAAATCGTTCCTCGTGTGTTTCCTCACCGTTGTCAACGCGTTGCGCACTCCGCAAGATTTCGCCGAACTGACTTCTGAGTATCTCGCCCGCGCGGCCGCTGATGGCGTCCGGCATGTCGAGCTTTTCGTGTCGCCGGCGACCCAGCGCAAATTCGTGCCGGGGCTCGACTACATCGCCGTGATCAGATCGATCAGCGATGCGGCCGCAAAGGCAGAACGCGACCTCGGCGTGTCTTCGCTGCTCATCATCGATATGGTGCGAAACCTGGGGGAAGAAGAAGCGCATCGGGATATTGCGCTCGCCCACGAATGTAAAGATCTCGGCGTCATCGGCGTCGGTCTCGGCGGCGACGAAGCGCGATTCCCAGCTCGAGACTTTCAGCGCGCATTCGCGAGAGCGCGAGAACTAGGTCTACGGCGAACTGCCCACGCCGGCGAAGCCGCGGGCCCACAAAGCATCGTTGACGCAGTCGAGTTATTGCACGCCGAGCGCATCGGCCACGGCGTGGCGGCGCGCGGCCGCGCCGACGTGCAAACCTTACTTCGCGATCGCGGCGTCACCATCGACGCATGCCCGACGAGCAACGAATTCACCGGCGCCGTGGCCGCCGGAGACGAGCATCCACTGCCGGAGTGGATCGCGGCCGGCGTATCCGTGAGCTTGAGCTCGGATGATCCTGCGTTCTTCGGCGCATCGGTCAGCGATGAATATTTGAAGGCGTCGAGGCTCGGCCTCGATCGCCGCACGTTAGCGGCGATAGCAAGAAATGGTTTCGCCGCCTCGTTTGCAGGCGGCGAAAAGATTCGGACGTGGTCCGATGAGGTTGATGACTACGTCAAGCGATCGGAACTAACCGCCGGGTGACATCGGCGCCACGCGATACGCGGCGATTTTTCCATCACCGTCGAGCCGAACCATCACGGTCCAGGCGCCTTTGTCGAATTTTGCTTTGAAGTCGTATTCCGACTTGAGCGTGTCCGAACCGGCAGCCGTCAGGCCATCATAATTGCCCATCGCATGCATTTTGTCGGCGAGGTCGCCGAGTTGTGCGCGCGTGACCGTTGGCACCAGCGCGGCGTTCATGTTCGCGGTGAGCCCAGCCATATCGTCGTTGTAGACGGCCTTCGTGGCATCGTCCGCGAGTTTGAGTGCGCGGTCGGAAGCAGATCCGGCCGAGCATCCGGTGAGCAACGCGGCAAGCGCCGCGGCGAGAAGGACGCGACTACTATTCATGCCCTGTGCCTCCCACGAGCGGCGGGCTCATGCCCGCCGCGTGCGTTAGACTTCAGATCGTGCCCCAGCCGTACGAGACGACGGCTACCGTTTGCGGATTCGAACTCGAGTCGACGCCCGGTCTGCGGGGTGTCGATGCGACGCTCGCCGTCGAGGCGTAGTTTGGAGACGTCAGGGTGCTTGACTTCACCGCAGCCAGCTTTTGATCTTGCTTGGTGATGATGTCGTGTTGGTATGCAACCTCACGCTTCAATTCTGAGTTTGCGACCTGAAGGTTTTCGTTTGCCTTCTTTTCAGAAGCATACGCGGCTTGCGCGTCGTTGCGTTGGGCGGCAAGCGCGGCTTGTGCCTGCGCATCCTGCGCGTATTTTTCGTGAACCTTGCGGTTGTGATTGACGATCAGCAATGTCGCTGCGGCAGCGCCGAGAATGATATTGCGCGTGCTGGCGGCGCCATCGGCCTTGACCGGGCCGGACGGCGCGAGACCGACGAGCAACGAGGCCGCCAATGCCGCTGCGATAGTTCTTTTCAAAAAGTTCATTAGGTGAGTACCTCCACGCTTATCTAACGCCATAGTTATACCCGCTGTTGCGCTTCGGCAATCTTATTCTTCCGGGCGTCCCGATGACGTGATGCCAATCACTGCGGTAAACCACGCGCGAACAACATCGCGCAACAAGCGCTTGCGATTCGATTCGAGTGCTCGACCAGGTGGAGGTGTTAGCGCTCAGGGAGATCGTCGCGCAGATACCAGTTGCCAGGGATAGAGCCGTTCCGTTATGCGGTTTGGCACGGCGAAGTCTCACCGTATGTCTGCCCAAATGGCCGAGGATAATCCCGACTACCCCCTAAAGTTAGACAAGCCTAAATCGCACGGCCATCCTGAGCATACGGAAAGCAGCATGACGCACTCCGCCCTGAAATCTGCCCCGGCCGCGCAGCCGGACGAACACGAAGTCAGTCCAAATGTGGAGATGTACCTAAAATCCATTGTTCGGCTCTACGATGGCACCGATCCGGTGCCGACGTCTGCCATCGCGCAAGAACTCGCCGTTTCTGCGGCATCGGCGTCCGCCATGCTGAAGCGGCTCGACGCCGAGGGATACGTCACGCACGAAGGGAGGCACGGAGTCACGCCAACGACATCCGGTGCGTTGATCGGCGCACTCACGCTGAGGCGCCAGCGGCTCGCCGAGCGACTTCTCGTGGATCATCTCGGGGTCGCTTGGGAATCCGCAAGTGCCGAAGCGTGCCGCCTCGAGCACGCGATATCACCGATGGTGGAGCGCCGGTTGGCGAAATTTCTCAAGGAGCCGACGACGTGCCCGCACGGTCATCCGATACCCCGCGAGGATGGTTCGCTCTGGCACCATGAGTCGGCCATCGAACTCATCGATATGCCGCTCAATGTACCGACAGCTGTGCTCGAAGTCCAACACGAAGTTCCCGAGCTGTTGCGTTTTCTCGGCGAAATCGGCGTGCGCCCCGGTGTTGTCATCTCGCTCAAGAAGCTCGAGCGCGTGGTCGGACTTGCGACCATCGATGTCGCCGGATCGCAACACACGGTGAGCGTGCCGCTCGCGAGCGATGTGCTCGTCCGGCAACCATCAGCAGCGAAAAGCCGAAAGTAGCGTCAGTCATGCGATTCATCCTGCGGCGCATCGCCGTTGCGCTCGCAACCGTTCTTGTGTCCGCCGCGTTTGCGTTCGGAGCGCAACCGGCACGCGCCGATGCATCGCAATCCGGCGACGTATCCCAAGCGGTGGTCACCGCTGCTGAATCCCAAGCCCAAGCCGACTATGCGCTCTTGCCGAATTTGCCGCCGGTGGCTCCGGGCAAGCTCAAGACGTATCACATCATCGCGGAAGTGAAACCGTGGTTGGTCGCGCCGGGGATCGTGGTGCAGGCGTGGACGTATAATGGCACCGTTCCCGGTCCGACCATTCATGTCCGCGCAGGCGATCGCGTCCGTGTGATCTTCACCAATCACTTGCCCGAGCCAACCACCATCCACTGGCACGGCATCGACGTGGCGCCAGACATGGATGGCGTGCCCGGCATGAGCCAATCGGCGGTGCAACCCGGCGCGACATTCACGTACGAATTCACGGCCGGCGATCCGGGCACGTACATCTACCACACGCATTTCGACGATTTCAATCAGCTTGACCGCGGCCTGTATGGCGCGGTCGTCGTGGACGAGAAGACGCCGCAACCATTCGATCGCGACTACCTCATGCTGCTTTCATCGTGGCGCGTCTTCAGCGGTTCCGAGAACTATTTCAGCATCAACGGCAAGAGCTATCCGCTGACAAAGCCGTACATCGTGCGCAGCGGCGATCGCGTGCGGATCCGCGAGATCAATATCAGCGGAACCGAATTCCACACGATGCATATCCACGGACACAAGTTCACGGTCATCGACGTCGACGGACAACCGGTTCCCATGGCCGCCCGGCAGAAGATGGTGACGGTGACGATCGGTCCCGGCGAGACGCGTGACATAGCGTTCGTGGCAAACGCGCAACCCGGAACGTGGATGGTCCACTGCCATGTGGTCGATCACATGATGAACGGCGGGATGGGGCCCGGTGGTCTCGTCACCGCGATCCAGTACGAGAACGCTCCCGACCGGCTCTCGACGCTCGCGATGGCCGACACGATGGTGATGGCGCCCGGCGGCGGTAGCGGCGGCGACTCGGGCGGCGCACCATCGGGACCACCGCTCGGCCTCAACACGACGCTCATCTTGGGCACGATCGCGGGCCTCACCATCTTCTTCGGCCTGCCGTTTGCGGCGATGAAGCGCATCTCCAAGCGCGGGATCGCCTTTCTCAACGCGATCGCGATCGGTGTGCTCTACTTCTTGCTCTTCGATATCTTGCGACAGGCGGGCGAACCCGTGACGGCTGCGCTGCAATCGGTTCGGCTCGGCGCACCGACGTCGACATTCGCAGGCCTCACCGCCATCTATCTCGGCGGTTTGCTCGTCGGCCTTGTCGGGCTCGTCTTCCTCTCGCGATGGCTTATCCGGCGCGCAAAGGTATCGGGTCCTGACGGCGGGATCAGCCCGCTCGCGCTTGCGACCGCGATCGCGGTCGGTATCGGTTCGCATAATTTCAGCGAGGGGCTCGCGATTGGGCAATCGTCCGCGACCGGCGCGGTGCAACTCGCCGCGCTGCTCATCATCGGGTTTGGCCTGCACAACATGACCGAAGGTTTTGGCATCGCAGCGCCGCTCGCCGGCACCGGCGGCGCCGGTCTCGGCACGATCATCCGGCTTGGATTGATCGGTGGCGCACCGACGTTTCTCGGAACGCTCGTCGGCTATCACTTCGTCTCGCCGGTGCTGTCGGTCGTTTTTCTGACGCTGGCTGCCGGCGCGATCATCTACGTGATCGGTGAGATGACCAAAGTGGGCGGCAAAGTCGGCCACCAAGAGTTGGCGACGCTTGGCATCTTCCTCGGATTCGCGGCCGGCTTCGGCACCGACCTCATCCTCAACGTCGCCGGCGCATGACCACCTATCCGACCTGAGATGTAGTAGGGCGAGCAACGCTCGCCCCACCACACGAAAAAATGGCCGACCATAAAGTCGGCACTACAGAGTCGGTCACTCCTCGGCGGGGGCGGTCTTTGCCAGCGCGGCGATGTTCTTGACGACGTTTGCGTCGGCGAGCGTCGTGGTATCGCCGAGCGGCCTATTCTCCATCACGTCGCGCAACAACCGTCGCATGATCTTTCCCGATCGCGTCTTCGGGAGATCCGGTGTGAACGTGATGTACTTCGGGCGTGCGAACGCGCCGATCTTCGACGCGACATGCTTGCGAAGCTCGTCTGCCTCCGCCGGCGAACCGATGCCGCCGCCCTTGAGCGTGACAAATGCCGCGACGGCTTCGCCGGTGATCTCATCTTTTTTGGAGACCACCGCGGCCTCGGCCACTTTCGGATGGTCGACGAAGGCACTCTCCACTTCCGTGGTCGAGATGCGATGTCCCGAGACGTTCATCACATCGTCAACACGGCCAAGCAGCCAGTAGTAGCCTTCTTCGTCGCGCTTGCAGCCGTCGGCGGGGAAGTAGTAATCGCGCTCGGGGAATTTGCTCCAGTAGGTGCTGAGATAACGCTCGTGATCGTTCCAGAGCGAACGAAGCATGGCCGGCCACGGTTTGGTGATGACGATATAGCCTCCGCCGCCGAGCGGCACCGAGACGCCCTTTTCGTTGACGACGTCGGCGAAAACGCCAGGATACGGAAATGTCGCGGAACCGGGCTTCGTCGTCGTCAGTCCGGGCAAGGGAGAAATGAGGATCATGCCGGTTTCGGTCTGCCACCAGGTGTCCACGACCGGGCAGCGATCGCCGCCGATGAAGTGGTGATACCAAATCCATGCTTCCGGATTGATCGGCTCGCCGACCGAACCAAGTAAACGTAACGATGACATCTTGTGGCGCTGCGGATATTCCGGTCCCCACTTCATGAACGTCCGGATGGCGGTCGGTGCCGTGTACAAGATCGTCACGTTGTACTTCGCGATCACGGCCCAGAACCGGTCTTTGTCAGGATAATCGGGGGTGCCCTCGAACAACACACTGGTGGTGCGATTGGCGAGCGGACCGTACACGATATACGAGTGCCCGGTCACCCAGCCGATGTCCGCCGTGCACCAGAATATGTCCGAGTCCTCGCGGATGTCGAAGATCGATTTGTGCGTGGATGCGACACCGGTGAGATACCCGCCGGTCGTATGCACGATGCCTTTTGGTTTCGCGGTGGTGCCGCTCGAATACAAGATGTAGAGAACGTCTTCGGCCGCCATGTGCTCGGGTTCGCACATCGCGCTTTGGCGCGGCACGATGTCGTGGTACCACACATCGCGACCGTCGACCCATCCGACCGGATCGCCGATTCGCTTTAAGACGACGACCTTTTCAACGCTCGGCGCGTCCGCAAGCGCGTCGTCGACGATCTGCTTGAGCGCGATCTTGCCGCCACGTCGCCAGCCGAAATCTTGGGTGATCACCGCCTTGCACTTGCCGTCTTGGATGCGGTCGCGCAGACTATCTGCCGAAAATCCGCCGAACACCACCGAATGGATGGCGCCGATGCGCGAGCACGCGAGCAGTGCGGTCGGCAGCTCGGGCACCATGCCCATGTAGATCGCGACGCGATCGCCACGCCGAACGCCAAGCTCCTTCAATGCGTTCGCGAGCCGGCACGTCTCCGCAAGCAGGTCCGCATACGTGATGCGCCGCTCGTCCGCGGGCTCGCCTTCCCAATAGTATGCGACCTGCGAGCCGTGTCCGTCGCGCACGTGCCGATCGAGGCAATTGAACGACGCGTTGATCGTGCCGCCATCGAACCAGCGCGCGCTCTTCTCCGCGTCGTTCCACTGCAGCACCGACGACCACGGCGAAAACCATTCGAGCCGGCGCGCTTCGTCGGCCCAAAACCCTTGTGAGTCGGCAGCGGCACGGTCGTAGATGCTCGCATCGTTGCGGAAAGCCTTCGCGGTGAAATCCTTCGGCGGTGCGAAGGTCCGCTTTTCAGCGAACAGCGCCTCGATGGCGTCGGTCGTGTGATCGGGCATGGCGCCTCCGTGAGAGAAACAAACCGAGTTGAGGGCGGTTAGCCGGGATTCGTGCGATTTCTTGCCGCGCGCGTTCCGCTGCGAAAAAGGTGCGCCAGCGCGGCGCCTAACTTGCGCGCTCAGGAGGTATGCCATACATGCCTACGAGACGTTCGTTTCTTGCCGCCACCGCCGGCATCGTCGCGGTGGACCTCATGGCCGCCGATTCGGCCGTCGGATCGCCGAGCGCTTCGCCGTCGCCGGCGCCCACCCCAACGCCGCCGCCGGCCCCGTCCGCCACAGCGCGCAGTCTCGCCAAACATCTGCAAGCGACGCTGAAGGACGCGAAGCTCGACGACGCCATCACCGAAAAGATCGCCGGCGACATCGACGGCTATCTCGACCTCGGCAAAGCATTTCGCGCCAAAGCATTGCACAACAGCGACGAGCCGGACTCGGTGTTCTCCGCGGTGGAGGGCCTCACGCCGTGAGCGACGCCACACTTGCGTTCTCGAGCATCGCAGAGCTCGGCGCGTCATTGCGGGCGCGAACAATATCGTCCGTCGAGCTCGCGAAGTTCTATCTCGCGCGCCTAGAGAAATTCGGACCGAAGCTAAACAGCGTCGTGACGCTCTTGCACGAGCGCGCGCTCGCGGAAGCTGCGAGCGCCGATCACGAATTGGCATCGGGCACCGACCGCGGTCCGCTGCACGGCATACCCTACGGCGTGAAAGATCTCATCGCGGCGCGCGGCGGTCCGACGACGTGGGGCGCCGCCCCGTTCAAACAACAAGTATTCGATTACGACGCAACTGTGGTGACGCGTTTGCGTACGGCCGGTGCGGTGCTGCTCGGCAAACTTGCGATGATCGAGCTTGCCGGCGGCATGGGTTACAATCAGGCCGATGCATCGTTCACCGGCCCGTGCAAGACGCCGTGGAATCTGGAATGTTGGAGCGGCGGATCCTCGAGCGGATCGGGCTCAAGTGTGAGCGCCGGACTGGTTCCCTTTGCGATCGGTTCCGAGACCGACGGCTCGATCACGAATCCTTCATCATATTGCGGCGTCACCGGATTGCGGCCGACGTACGGTCGCGTGAGCCGCCACGGGGCGATGGCGCTTTCGTGGACGATGGACAAACTCGGCCCGCTGTGCCGCAATGCGGCCGATGCGGAGCTGGTGTTCGCCGCGATCTCGGGTCACGATCCGCTCGATGCGACGTCGCTGCAGTTTCAGCCGCCGGCTTTCCTGGTGATCGATCACGTGACGTTGCGTTACGCGACCATCAAAGGCGCCGCCGATAAAGTGCAGCCGGAGGTGCGCAAAAATTATCACGCCGCGCTTGAAGCCGTGTCGGGCGGCGCGCACGTGAAGGAAATCACGTTGCCCGACTTCCCCTACGACGACATGGTCGGCGTCATCATCGCAGCGGAGGGCGGCGCCGCATTTCGTGATATCATCTCCGACGGCCGCGTTCGGATGCTTTCATCGCCCGAGGGCAAGCGCGGCGGCTATTCCTATTTCACCGCCGCTGCAGTCGACTACGTTGATTCGATGCGGCTGCGCGCCCCGATGCGTCGTGCATATGCGAAGATCTTTGAAGACGTCGACGTCCTCGTGGCGCCGACGTTCTCGACGGTCGCGCCGCCGATCTCGATGACCTTCGACAAAGTGTATCCGGGGTTTACGGACGGCCCGTTCATCACCGCGTGCAACCTCGTCGGAATACCCGCGGTTGCAGTGCCGTCTGGATTCGGCCTGCACGG
>DATBOZ010000176.1:0-7804 GCA_036561585.1 Candidatus Eremiobacteraceae bacterium
CCGGTTTACGATGTACCTTGAATATTGCGGGCTACAATGCTTGGCAGCTCGATCACAACGCCGATTATCTCATAACGATCGACATCACGACGATGTACGACATCGCGCCGGGCTCGTACTCGTTGAAATTGGAGTCGCCGATACGCCTAGCGAACTTGACGTTGCCGCTTCCAAGTGAACGGCCGATCGCAGATGTGTACTCAAATGCCATCGGGATCACCGTGGTTAGACCGAAGCACGCCCCTCGAAATCCCTGCAACCCCACTGACGGTTGAATGGTGAGTGTGCGTCAAAGCCGGGCCGAAAAATTCGCAGGCCGACCGTAAAGGTCGGCCCCACATTGAAGGTCGGCACGACAAAATATCACGCTGGGGTTTCGTCGTATTTTTGCTTCACGTAGAAGCGAAGTCCGGTGATCAGACCAACGGCGAAGATGAGGGTGATCGCGCTCGTCAGCGCGACGGCCGGAGGCAGATGACCGCTGTCCATCGCCGAGGACGAAAACGAACCCGACATGTAGCGCGCGCCAAATCGAAACGCTAACGCCGCGACAAAGAGCGCGACACCGATCGGTGACGTCTTGAGGAAGACAGCGCGCGCGGCCTTATCCACACGCACGGTGCTATGGATGCCTTGGTACCAGCCGAATGCGCCGCCGGCTGCGAACGCGAGAACCATGTACAAAATGTCGAGCGGCGAAGATACGCCGGTCATCACGATGTCGAAAATTCCCAGCGCTACGAGAATCGCCGGGAACACCCACAAAGAGCCGATCGGAAATTTTCGCTCGCGAGAGACGCGAAAGACGACGAGCCCGACGACAGCCGCGGCTATGAGTATGTTGATGATGCCCTGCGTCATTAACGTTCAATTCTCCCCAGCGATGTCAGCGACGAGCCTATTGCTCAAGCGTTCGATGGTGTCTGCTTCCTCGCGAGCACGAGCCATGGCAGCTTCGAGCGTATCGCTCGCGGCCGCGCCCGGCATGGAGACGGCCGATGTGTAAAAGCGGTCGGGCGCTTGGAACAGCGGCTCGATGCGCACGTCGCGCTGGCCGCCGTCCGGCGTGGAGAACAGATAGCGCACGCACGCGTAGCGGCACACACCCCCCAACGTATCCCACTCCGGACGCGGCGGCGCGTGGCGCTTCAGGACCGCGACGGGGTCGAGCCCTTCCCACGCCGCGATCGTGCCGTCGGCTTCCACTTTCACCCGATACGGTGCGGGATAGGCGACGATCCGCAGCGTCTTCTGAAATTCCTCACCGATCCGCTCGATGGCTTGACTGGCCGAACGTGGACTCGTCTCGGTGGATTCGACGCGCGCCTGATCGATGATCAGCGTTCGACCTTTCGGTGGGTCCGAGAACAGGACGCCGCCTTGGATCTGCGTCAGCGACGGGTAGTCGCGGTGGAGCTCCTTCAGCAGCTCGCCTTGCATGCCGGGGTCGAGCGGCGGTCCCGGAACGATGCGATAGAGCCCAACGGTGATCTTGAAGAAGTTGAATGGCGCGAGTTTAATGTTGTTGCTCCTACAGATTACACGCAGCTCGCGCTCCCGCGAGGCGAAAACATCAATCCAACAGAGGGATATGCCTTCAAACCTGCGCGGCCCTTTGCGGTGGCCGCACTTCTCAGGGTCCAGTCGTATTTCCGGACAGCGGAGGGAATGGCCGAAGTAACAATAAGAACCCTTCGAAAAAAAATGCGACTTTTGCCTTTGGAGGCGCCATGCAGGTCAAGCCATTCACCGACACACCGATCAAGTATCTCGAGTACGACGGCAAGCCGCTCAGCGACATAAAAGACCTCGGCCTGTCGAGCGATGACTACCTGCGCATGTATCGCTGGCTGGTCTTCGCGCGCGCGGTCGACGATCGCTGCTACATCCTCGTGCGCCAGGGCCGCTCCGGATTCTTCGCCCAAATCGCAGGCCAGGAGGCAAGCCAGATCGGCAGCGCGCTGCCGCTGCGTCAGCAAGATTGGATGTACGGCGACCATCGATCGCAGGGCAGCCTCATGGTCAAAGGCCTCAAGGCATCCGAGTGGTTCGCCCATCAGCTCGGCCGCTCGCTCGATCCAAGCCAGGGCCGGCTCATGCCGCACGGGCCGGGGCGCCGCGATCTCAACATGGTGCCGCCGTCCTCTACGGTCGGCAATCAGATCACCGAAGCAGTGGGCACGGCAATGGCGCAATACATCAAGAAATCCGACGGCATCACGATCTGCTATTTCGGCGACGGCGCGACCAGCGAAGGCGACTTCCACGTCGGCATGAATTTCGCGGCGGTCTACAATTCGCCGGTCATTCTGTTCTGTCAGAACAATCAGTACGCGATCAGCGTCAAGCTGGAAGAGCAGACCCACACCAAGACCATCGCCGAAAAAGCGAAGGCGTACGGAATGGAAGGCTACCTGGTCGACGGCAACGACATCCTCGCCGTCTACGCCGTCACCAAGCATTGCGCCGATAAGGCGCGGGCCGGACGCGGTCCGAGTCTCATCGAGTCGTACACCTATCGCTACGGTCCGCATTCCTCAGCCGACGACGACACGCGCTACCGGCCCAAGGGCGAGCTCGAGATGTGGCGCACGCAACGCGATCCGATCACGCGCTTCCGCAGCTTCCTCGTGAACCAAAAACTTTGGGATGAGAAGAAGGAAGAAGCGTTGGTCGCCGACGTCAAAGCGGAATTGGCGATCGCGCTTGCCGAGGCCGAAGCGAGCCCCGTTCCCGAGATGATGACCGTTCTCGACCACACCTATGCCAAGTACACGCCGCAACTCGAGTGGGAGCGCAAAGAACTCGCCGCCGAGCTCGGCGTCTAGAGGAAATGATGGCAACAACAGCAGCTGCGGAAAAACAGACGACGCTCAGCACCATGGTGCAGGCGGTGCGCTCGGCGTTGATCGACGAGATGACGCTCGACCAAAACGTCGTGACGCTCGGCGAGGACATCGGACCGCGGGGCGGCGTGTTTTTGGTCACCGAAGGGCTGATCGACAAATTCGGCAAGGACCGCGTGATCGACACACCGCTTTCGGAGCTCGGCATCATCGGCGCGGCGATCGGCATGGCCGTCTATGGCCTGCGGCCCGTGGCCGAAATCCAGTTCATCGACTTTTTGTTCCCCGGCTTCGACATGCTCGTGTCGGAAGCGGCGAAGATGCGCTACCGGTCGGCTGGGCAATTCGCATGTCCGATGGTCGTGCGTTCGCCGTACGGCGGCGGCGTGCGCGGCGGCGGTTACCACTCGCAATCGCCCGAGGCGTACTTCGTGGCCACGCCGGGGTTGAAAGTGGTCGCGCCGAGCAATCCGTATGACGCGAAGGGGCTGCTGATCGCCTCCATCCGCGACGACGATCCGGTCGTCTTCATGGAGCCGAAAAAGATCTACCGCTTCCAGAAGCAAGAGATTCCGAACGGCGCGTACGAGGTGCCGATTGGCAAGGCGGCGGTCGCGCGCGAAGGTAAACACGTCTCGATCATCACGTTCGGCGCGATGGTGACGCTAGCGCTCGAAGCCGCGGAGAAGATGAAGGCCGATGGTGTGGAAGTCGAAGTCATCGATCTGCGCACGCTCCAGCCCTACGACGTCGACGCGATCATGAACACCGTGGCGAAGACCGGCCATGTCGTCTTGCTGCAGGAAGCCCCGCGCATCGGCGGCTTCATGGGCGAGATCGCGGCGTTCATCGCCGAGGAAGCCATCGAACATCTCGAAGGACCGATCGTGCGCGTGGCCGGTTGGGATACGCCATTCCCCTATGCGCTCGAGAAGGCGTACATGCCCAACGTCACCCGCATCACCCGCGCGATCAAAAAGACGTTGAACTTCTGAGGCTCTCGTATTAGGGCAAGCATCGCTTGCCCAATTGGGTGAGCGATGCTCACCCTACTACGGGCGGCCGCAGCGGACACATTAAAGGAACACTAGATGGCAATCGAACTCGAGATGCCCGAACTCGCCGAATCCGTTATCGAGGGCGAGATCGTCAAATGGTTGGTCAACGAAGGCGATCGCGTCGAACAGGACCAGCTGTTGGTCGAGGTCATGACCGATAAGGTGACGGTCGAAGTGCCGTCGCCGTACGCGGGCATCTTGCTCAAGCAAGTGGCGAAGGAAGGCGAGGTCGTGCCGATCGGCAAGCCGATCGCGATTTTCGGCGAGCCCGGCGAGAAGATCGACGACACGACGAAGCTCGAGCACGTGACACCGAAAGTCGACGTCGCGGCGAATGGGAAGATCGACGCGGCGGCATCTGCGGCGCCGGCCGCGCAAGCGCCGGCCGCGAGCGCGCCCACCGCCAAAGCGCCCGCTGACCTGCCACGATCGCAACCGGCGGCGACCGAGTCCGCCATTCTCAACTCGTTCGGCAAACCGATGGCGGCGCCGGCGGTGCGCAAACTCGCGCGCGAACTCGGCGTGGAGCTGACGAAGGTACGCGGGTCGGGCGAAAATGGGCGCATCGCACGCGAAGACGTCGAGCGCGTGGCCAAGGCAGGCAAAGGCGCGCAGCCGGGAAGCGCAGCGCCATCGGACGGTCGGGGGCGGCAGCCCGCGACATCCACCGCGCCCGAGCGCATCCCACTTCGCGGTCTGCGGCGCAACATCGCGCAGCACATGGTGCACAGCAAACACACCGCCGCGCACACGTTGCAAGTGGACGAAGCGGATATGACGGAACTCGTCCGCTGGCGCACCCGCAGCAAAGAAAAGGCAGCAGAACGCGGCGTCAAGCTCACGTACTTGCCGTTTTTCGTCAAAGCGGCCAGCGCGGCGCTGAAGAAATATCCGTATGTCAACGCATCGCTCGACGACGCGGCAGGCGAGATCATCCTCAAGAAAGACTACAACATCGGCATCGCAGCGGATACCGATGCCGGATTGGTGGTGCCGGTCATCCATAATGCCGACCGGCTCTCGATCTTCGATCTTGCGCGCGAGATCGTCACGCTGGCGGACAAGGCACGAAACGGCAAGCTCTCGCACGACGAGATCAGCGGCGGCACGTTCACGATCACGAACGTCGGCTCGGTGGGCGGGCTCTTCACGTTTCCCGTCATCAACCATCCGGAAGTCGCGATCATGGGCACGCACAGCATCCAGGAGCGCCCGGTGGTGCGCGACGGCCAGATCGTCATCCGCAACATGGTCTACCTGTCGCTCGGATTCGATCACCGTGTTGTCGACGGTGCGCTTGCGGCGCGCTTCTTGCGAGAGATCGCGGATCTGCTCGCCAATCCCGAAATGCTGTTGATGGAGGGGATGTAATCTCGTGGCGAACACCTACGACGCGATCGTCATCGGCGGCGGCCCGGGCGGATATTCAGCCGCCATCCGGCTCGGCCAACTCGGCAAGAAAATGCTTTGCGTGGAAAAAGAGCGGCTCGGTGGCGTGTGCCTCGTCTGGGGCTGCATGCCGAGCAAAGCGCTGCTGCACGTCGGCGAAGTGATGGTGCAAGCCCGCGAGCTCAAAGACCGGGGCATCACGTTCGGCGAACCGAAGATCGACCTTGCGACGCTCAACAAGTGGAAGTCCAAGATGATCGACGACTTGGTCGGCGGCATCGGCACGCTGTTCAAATTGAACAAGGTTGAGTCGATCGCGGGCACGGCTGAAATCGTCGACAAGAACACGGTGAAAGTGGGCTCGGAGACTTACACATGCTCCAACCTCGTGATCGCCTCTGGATCGGAACCGATTCCGCTCCCGAACATGGAGCGCAACGGCAAGACGATTTTGAATTCTGACGATGCCGTTTCGCTCACCGATCTCCCGAAGAGCATCCTCATCTTGGGCGCCGGCGTCATCGGACTCGAATTCGCGACGATCTACAAGCGGCTCGGCGCGGACGTCACCGTCGTGGAGATGATGGATCACGCGCTCGGCGACACCGATCTCGAGATCTCGCAAGCGCTGCTTCGGATTCTCAAGAAGCAAGGCATCAACGTCCACCTGAAGACGAAGTGCGCGTCTGTCGAGGTGAAGGGCTCCAAGGTATCGGCTAAGCTCGAAGGCGAGCTGAACGAGACGCGCGAGTACGACAAGGTGTTGGTGGCGGTCGGCCGCCGGCCGCGCACGCCGAAGGGCATCGATAAACTCGGCCTTCAGATGGATCGCGGTTTCATCAAAGTCGACGACAAGCGCATGACCAACGTTGCCGGCGTCTTCGCGATCGGCGACTGCGCTGGTGGGCCGCTGCTCGCGCACAAGGCGATGAAGGAAGGCGTGGTCGCAGCGGAAGTCATCGCCGGACTACCGGCGGCGTACGATCCCATGGCGGTGCCGAACTGCGTGTACACCGACCCGCAAGTGGCGACCGCCGGGCTTTCCGAGGAACAAGCCAAGGCGGCGGGCTACGAGATCACGGTCGGAAAATTCCGGCTTGCGGCGCTCGGCCGCGCGCGCACCATCGGCGCGACCGACGGCATTGTCAAAATCGTCGGCGACAAGAAGACCGATCTCGTGCTCGGCGTGCATGCGGTGTCACCGATGGCCGAAGCGATGATCGGGGAAGCCGTGATCGCTATTGAGATGGGCGCGACGGTGGAAGACATCGGCCTCTCGATTCACGCGCACCCGACCTTCGGCGAGTCGATCATGGAAGCCGCAGAAGCGCTCCACGGCAAAGCCATCCATATCGCGAACACCCCGGTCAAAGCATGATTTATAAAATGTGGGGCCGACCTTTATGGTCGGCCAACGGACTCTGTAGTGCCGACCTTTATGGTCGGCCAACCTCATGACCAGTAGTAGGGCGAGCAACGATCGCCCACAATCCCCATGACCACCGCTTGTATCCAAGACCTCGGCGTCATCCCATACGAGCCCGCGTGGCAACTTCAGCGCCGGCTCTTGGAACAGCGCGCGGACGACCTGATCGCCGACCGCTTCCTGCTCTGCGAGCACACACCGGTCATCACGATGGGCAAGTCGGGAAAGAAAAACAACCTGCTCGTCTCGGCCGATGAGCTGCGCCGGCGCGGCGTCGATTACTTCGAAGTCGAGCGCGGCGGCGACCTCACCTATCATGGCCCCGGACAATTGGTGGGCTATCCGATCTTCAAACTCGCGCGATTGCGCGAAGTGCAAGGTTTCGTGCGCAAGATGGAAGAGAGCATCATCCGCGCTCTCGGTGCATTTGGTCTCGTAGGCGAACGACGCTCCGACCATCCCGGCGTGTTCGCCGGCGGCGCCAAAATAGCGTCGATCGGCGCAGCGGTTCGGCGCTCGGTGACGTGGCACGGGTTCGCCCTCGACGTCTGTACCGATCTCAATTACTACCGGCTGATCAATCCGTGCGGCATGCCTGAAGTCGCCGTGACTACGATCGCGCGTGAAGCGAATCGGGACGTCACAGTATCCGAAGTGAAACCGCTCATCCGTGCGGCATTTGAAGATGTCTTCGGCCTGCACTTCGAAGAAGTAACTCAACAAGAAGTAGCTGCGGAACCAAAAGCGGTTTTCGCCAAAGGCGCCTAAGAGAACGACATGATCGCCCGCAAGCCCGAGTGGCTCAAAGTAAAACTGCCGAGCGGCGAAAACTACGAACGCTTGCGCGGCATCGTCAAAGAGCGCGGGCTGCACACCGTCTGCCAGGAAGCCATGTGCCCGAACATCGCCGAGTGCTGGGGTGTAGGTACAGGCACGTTCATGATCCTCGGCGATACGTGCACGCGCGGCTGCCGGTTTTGCAATGTGAAGACCGGCATCCCTAATGCGATCGATCCGCTGGAGGCGTTCAAGCTCGCGAAATCGATCGAAGAGCTCGGTCTCAACTACGCCGTGATCACATGCGT
>DATBOZ010000177.1:0-49093 GCA_036561585.1 Candidatus Eremiobacteraceae bacterium
CGCTGAGCACGACGACGATAGCCTTCGGCTCCGCGCTCGCCGTCGTCTTCGCCGCATGGTGGTGGAGCGAGCGCACGTTGTCCGTCCATAGCATCCGCACGACCAAGCGCGAATTGTTCTATTGGGCAGCGATCTTGTTCACATTTGCCCTCGGCACGTCAGCCGGCGACTTGGTCGCGGAGGCATCGGGCGTCGGCTACGGGCTCTCCGCGCTCGGCTTCGCCGGGCTCATCGCAGTGACGGCGTTCGCGTACTACGTCCTCAAAGTCAACGGCATTCTCGCGTTTTGGACGGCGTACGTGCTCACTCGGCCGCTCGGTGCCTCGATGGGCGACTTGCTCTCGCAGACGCATCAAGACGGCGGCCTGGGCCTGGGCACGACCGCCACGAGCGCTATCTTCTTGCTCGTCATCCTCAGCCTAGTGACGTACCTCTCCATCACGCACCGAGACTTCATCCCCGAACCCGATGAATCGGACGCTCCCGCCCTGTCTGCCGATACGCTCGAAACGACGAGGCCGATACTCGAACCCGACGCAGGCTAAGGCGGTCGAGCTGAATCTCGACCGCTCCCCGAGAGATCAGTTACAATTTTCGGAAAAGAGCGATCGACCTAGCGGCGGCCCAAGGGAGAACGCGCGCGCGCGATCTGGCAGATCATGGACGCCGCCTACGCGCAAGCCTCGCGATCGATCCCCGGGCTGCGCCGGGTCGCGCTCAAGGAAGTGGGCAGCGACGTCATGTCGACGACCGCTGCGCCGCTCGAATTGGTTGTCTACGGCCCGAATCTCGCTGAACTTCACCGTCTGGGCGAGCAGGTCGCCTCGGTCGCACGCGGTGTGCCAGGGTTGGTTCAAGTGTCGGCCTCGTCGTCGGACAAGCAACCGGAGTTGCAAGTCTTCGTCGACAGGACTCGCGCTTCGCAAATAGGTCGAACACGATTCGCTGCAACGTACGGTGTCGGTGCTCGGATACTACCGCAAGGGCGGCGCCGGGGAAATGGCGCTCGACATGGACGTGCTCATGAGAGCGCTGATTCCACCGTCATCCATGAAATAGTGAGCCATTCGACGAGCACAGGCCTGGCGAGCGGGGCTCTGCTGCTGCCGCGTGTTTGTCGCTTCCCGCCGGTCGTCTGGTGTTCGGCGTGATCATCGCCGCGATGATCGCAGCGCTCGCCCGCGCGACGGTGCTCGCGCTCGCGCGCGCGATCGAAATCCGTCGTTTGATACGATCCCGGTCGGTTCGTCCGCGATTAATTGTGGCATTGGGAATGGTATCCGACCGCGGGCTATTCCTCATCGGCAGTCCATTTGACGCCGGCCTGCCTGTCCGCGCTGCAGCGATCCGGCCGGCTAGAATCTCGGTTAGGCGGGGCGTTAGTTAGAGACCCACAACTTCATTCACCAAGCGGTCTATGTGTCCACCTATGTGTCCACCTACACCCACGGACTTTTACGGACGTTCACGGACCTAGTGGGAAACGCGAAAAACGCCGCTATCCCTTATGTAACGGCGCTTTTCCGCGTCAACATTGAAAGCGGGAGACGGGTCTCGAACCCGCAACCCTCAACTTGGGAAGCTGATGCTCTACCAATTGAGCTACTCCCGCTTGCAGGCGGATAATTCTCCTCTACGTATCCATTCCCTCGGCAGATGGATCATCCGCGATCAAGCGTCATCGTCGCGCGGGTCACCGCGGTCACGTATCCTCCGACTTCGATGCCCTTGTTGCCGCCCTCGCCGTGGACGAGGACGTGCAAGAAGCTGCGCCGTCGCATTTTCGTTCCTTGCTCGCTGACGAACCGCGTGCCGTCCGCCCGAGGCACAAGGCCGTACTTCATCATGTATGCCGCAAGGGGCCCGGCGGCGCTGCCCGTTGCGGGATCCTCGACGATGCCATGCTCGGGCGCAAACATCCGCGAGTATGCGCCTTGCTGGGTCGGCGCAAAGACGAACACGCAATTCTTTGCATCGACGTTCGGACTGAGCACGCGGAATCGCGTCGCGTCCAGCCACGCACAATCGACGATCGACCGATCGCGCACCGCGACGAAGATATTTGGATTGCCGGCCGTCCATAGTTCGCAGGGAATTTCAGGGATCAAGTCATTTGCGTTCAGACCGAGCGCCGCAGCACACGCGGCCCGGTCGAAGCGCTCACCGGTCGAGATCGCCGGAGTCTGCAGCCAGATGAGCGGATCGTCACCCGCTTCGATCCGTACCGGCACAGCGCCGACCTTCTCCTCAAGCGTGAAAGCGGTCTCGCCGTGAGGCACGAGCCTCTCTTCTTGTAAGACATGCGAAGTGCCGATCGTCGGGTGACCCGCGAATTCCATTTCGTAGTTCGGTGTGAAGATGCGCACGTTTGCAACGCAATCGACACGCGTCGACGGAAGCACAAAGGTCGTTTCGGACAAGTTCATTTCGCGGGCGATGTCTTGCATCGTCGCGTCATCGAGCTGCCGGCTGTCCGGAAAGACCGCGAGCGCGTTGCCTTCGAGCGGCTTCTGTGTGAACACGTCGACCACGTGATATGCGAGTTGCATCGTAACCTTAGCTACGGCTTTGTCTTGCGGCGCGCGCGCTTCAACCGCTTCACGGCGGAGTTCACGTGGGTCTTCACCACCGCGCGCACGACCGACGCCAGTTCACGTTTGTCGGCGAAGGAATTCATGTACGGCAACACACCGATGACCGTTTCGCACGACGTGCATGCGACTGTCACGATGCGATGCGTGCCGCCCGCGCGCTCTTCGCCCGCGCGAAATGGGACCGCCTTCAGACAACGCGGGCACTTGCGCTTAAAGATGTCCATTTCGCACCTCCTACCGAAGCTGGCCGATGAGCACGCAGTAACCATCGGGATCCACGACGCCGATCTCTCCCTTCGGCATATAATCCGGATACGTCACGTCGGTGACGGTGATGCCGACCGCCGTCAGTCGCTTGCGCAGTGCGATGACGTCAGCGACATACATGTAGAGTTCTCGATGAACGCGGCGCCGAGTCGGCCGTCGCACGGCCATCGCCTGATCACCTCGAAACCCAGTAGCCGGTAGAAATCGATCGACCGTTCGACGTCGGCCACATGGACGTACGGCACGACCGCGTGCACTTGGGCGGCGCCGAATTTCATCGCATTACGTCATGCAGGAGCGTAGATGTCGTCACGCGTGTGCGGCGCCTGGTGGGATCCGTCCGCTTCGCATTTCGCGAGCAGCATCTGCACGACACCCATGCGACCGGAGCCGAAACCTTGCGCGGACCCCGCCATATAGAGGCGCCAGGTGTTGTAGGTCTCGTCACCCACGATGCGCCGGGCTTCCGCTTGATTGGCTTCCAAACCGCGCACCCACAGTTGCAACGTACGTTGATAATGCGGCCGCAGATTCTCGGCGTCCAGAATCTCAAACCCGGCCCGCTCCGCCTCCGCAGTTGCGCGGTCCAACCGAAGAAGATCGCTTTCCGGAAAGACGTAGCGCTCGATGAAGTTCGAGCGCGGTCGCGCAACTCGCTCGATCACGCCGCGCCATCCGGTGGGAAGCGGCGTTTGGCTGATGATGCCGTGGTTCAAAAAGAGGCCGCCCGGAACGAGCGCGCGGTGCGCCGCCTCGAAATACGCCGCAAGATTGCTCGAGCCGACGTGCTCCACCATGCCGACGCTCGCGATTTTGTCGAACCGGCCGAGCGACGAAAGGTCGCGATAGTCGAGCAACTCCACTCGGACCGAATCCGAGAGTCCTTCGCGTGCGATACGCTGCCGTGCATACTCCGCTTGACGCGAACTCAAAGTGACCCCGATTGCCCGCGCGCCGTATTCGCGCGCGAAAAATCGGATCAATCCGCCCCAGCCGCAGCCGATGTCGAGGACACGCTCCCCGGCTTTCAATCGGAGCTTGCGAGCGATGTGATCGTATTTCTGCAGCTGTGCGACATCGAGCGAATCGGCAGGCGATCGGAAGTAGGCGCACGAGTACGTCATGTCCGCATCGAGCCACAACGCGTAGAATTCATTCGAGACGTTATAATGGTATTCGACCGCAGCCCGGTCACGCTCGCGCGAGTGCCGCCGGCCGTGGAGATGTGCCGCTTGTCGATGCGTTGACGCGCCCTTGCCCACGTCGCGAATTGCGCGCGGTGCCTGCGAGATGCGCGAAGCGAGCTGGGCGATCTTGAGCCACTCGCGCGCCGTCCGCGCCCGGCGTGCGACCGCCAGCGCATCGATCGCGCTTTCAAGATCGCCGTCGACCGAGATATCGCCGCGAATGAACGCCTCGGCCGCGCCGACATCCGAACCGCTGAGCAGCAGTTCGCGGACGACGCCTGGGTGCGCGAGCACAATGGTAGCGCGGGCCGAATCCCCGCGATAGATCGAGGCGCCGCTCGCAGACACGACGTTCGGCGAGCCGGGGATGCCGGCGAACAACAACTCGAATAGTTCGTGGATGTGGCTGACGCGATCGGCAACGGCGGTCGGCCGAGCGTTCGGCGGGGGAGACGAGGTTCGTTCCCGTTGAGAGTTGACATCCAGGCGGGCCATCGTCAGCGTCCTTTCGCTCTTCGCTAGTCCCAGCGAGCAGTAGCGACTAGAAGGCGCTCATTCGGCAAAGGCCCGGGGTGTTCCATTCCATATGCGGAGCGGATTTCACCTCATTGCGGCGTTATCGTCACCGGTCCGTTCACGGTTTCGAGCGAGACCGATCCCGGCCCGTCCGCATCGGTCAGATCGTTTTCGACCGGTCCGAAGACGGTGCTCGCGTGAACCTTGGCCTTGAACCCTTTGGGGACGAAGAGGTCGACCGGGCCATTCGTCGTGCTGATGGTGATGTCAGGTTGCGTCGTGATCTTCGCGACGCTGGCTTTGACCGGACCATTGGTGGTGGTGAGATAAAGACGGGTGCCAGCACCGGTGACGGTGATCGGACCGTTGACGAGCGTCACCTGGAGGTCGCCCGTGACGCCGTCGACACTGACGGGGCCGTTGATCACATGGACGGAGAGCGTCGCAGTGGCGGGCACGTGTATTTCGATGATCGCGTCGGGCCGATAATATTTGAGCCATCCGAAAAATCCCTGGTGCGGCGATGGTGAGCAGACGACGTGCATCGCAAGCGCGCCGTTCTCGATCGCGCCGGACAACCGAACGGTGTCCGCGTAGTGGCCGGATGGCGCGACCGTGATGTCCACGCTCGGCCGGTTCCATGTCGTCACGCGCACATCGGCTTTGATGTCATCGGTGACGTCCACGAGCACGGGCTGACCGTGCGCTAACGCATGGCCAAACACGAGTGGTTGCGGGTCATCGGCCTGCGCCGCACCCGTGCATGCGAAGAGCGCGAGGCCGAGAGCGGCCGCCGCGTGCCGGAGAGCCGGACGAACGCGAAAGAAACGTGCAATGGAATATGGAGCCATGGTCTATTGTACTCCCCAGATGGGCCGATGTTTCAGCGCCCTCCCGGGGCGTCCCATCACAGCGTAGTCCCAGGGGCACAGCGTACCATCGGCTGGAAACCAAAAACATGAAAAATCCGACTGCCGGCGCCAAGATCCTCGTCATCGACGACGAGAAGCGCATCCGTGAAATGCTCCAGATCGGCCTCGAACGCAAAGGCTTTGCAGTTCGCTCGCTTGCCGATGGACGGACGATCGGTGCCGCGATCGACGAGTGGCAGCCGGATATCGTCCTTCTCGACGTGATGCTTCCTTACGCAGATGGGTTCGCGCTCTTGCCCCAAGTCCGGCGGCGCACGCAGGCGCCCATCATCATGCTGACCGCCAAGGGCGATGTGGATGACCGCGTCACCGGCCTTGAGCTCGGCGCGGATGACTACTTGGCCAAACCGTTTGCGCTAAACGAACTCGTCGCGCGCATCAACGCCGCGCTGCGGCGCCCGGTGCTGCAGCCGGACGAGCGCATCTCATTCGCCGACCTCGTCGTCAACCTGAACACGCGCGAAGTGCGGCGCGGCGACTCCGTCGTTTCGCTGACGAATCGGGAATACTCGTTGCTCGTGACGCTCGCGCGCGAACCGCGTCGCGTCTTCAGCAAGGAGCAGCTGCTCGATCTGGCCTGGGGTCACGATTTCGACGGCGACACCGGCGTCGTCGAGACGTACGTCTCGTATTTGCGCGGCAAGATCGACGCCGGCCATCCCGTGAAACTGATCCACACGATCCGGGGCGCAGGATACAGCATGAGGGCCGGGCCGCCCTAAGCCTCAGATCTCTGCGCCGAAGTGTCGCCTACGGCGAAGCGGGAACCGGCGTCGTCACGAGATCGTCGAGCAGGCGGAGACGCACGACGGTACCGGATTTGACGTCGATGTCCGACTTGAGACTCGACGCCAGCGCCACACCGGCGGCCGCACCCATGAGCGTTCCCATGTGTCCCCCGGTCTTCTTCGCGAGCATATGACCCGCGACCGCCGAGCCCACCACGATGCCTATGTTGCGCAGCGTGTGCCCCTTGGGTTGGAAATCGCCCATCGAAAGAATGGCGGCGTGGACGGGCGCGGTCGATCCGTCGGGAAGGCGCACGTCGTCGAAGACCACCGTCATCGTCGCGCTGTGCAGCGGCTTGGCGGCTGAAACGTTTTCGACGTGGCCTTCGATGGTCGCGCCGTGCAGCGCCGGGTTCTTATGGAAGAACGTATCCTTCTCGACCATCGTGAATGCATCGCCTTGGTGATTCTTCGCCGAATCCAGCTCTTGCTGAACGACGGCGTCAACCTCTACTCCCCGCGCGGCGAGGACTGTTCCCGGGGCGCCGCCTGCCATCGACTGCCCGGTCGACTGACCCGCCGGCGCGTTTGACGATTGCGACGACGAGTTCGAGGAACACGCGGCGACGCTCAGGATCAAACAAGCGGAAAAAACGAAACGTGTGAACGTATGCATTGCGAATCCTCACTGACGCAAATGGCAGAGAAAACTTGGGACCAAGGTGCGCATTCGGCTGGTCGATTCCTGCCGGGCGCCCCGGCGCTATGCCTGCGCGACCGGGAGTTTGATCAAAACGCGCACGCCTCGGCCCGGTGCGGTATCCAATTCGACTTCGCCGCCGGCGCGGTCGACGATGCGCTTCACAATCGCGAGCCCCAGACCAGAGCCGGGAATGTTGCCGCGATCTTCCCCACGCGAAAAGCGGTCGAATGCGCGGCTGCGCAGCGCATAATCCATGCCCGGGCCGTCATCGGCAACTTCCAGTTCGACAGTGCCGTTGACGCGCCGCACCGCCGCCTTCGTGGTTGCGCCCGGCGCATACTTGATGGCATTGTCGAGCAGATTGCCGACAAGCTCGCGGAGTTCGTTCGGCGCGGCTTGCGCGCGAGCATCGCCGCTCGAGCTGAACTCGAGCTTCGATTGTCCGGCGATCGCGCGGAACGAATCGACCACTTCACGGACGATCGCCGCGACGTCGACCGCCTCGCTCCGTTCGGGCGCGACCGCATCCAGGCGCGCAAGAAGCAAGAGCTTACCGATCAGCGCGCGCATCCGTTCGCCCTCGATCATCATCGATTCGAGGATGCGCTGCGCAAGCGCATATTCTTTGACGGCGCCTTGGCGGAGCACGTCGAGGAAGCCCAAGATGACGGTGAGCGGCGTACGCAATTCGTGGCCGGCTTCGGCGACGAATTGTCGCATGTTGGTCTCGGCTTCGGTTTGACGCTTGAGCGCCGAACTCACTTGGTCGGCTGCGGTATTGTACGCATCGACCACGGAGCGGCGGGATTTGTCGGCATCGACGAGTTCGAGCCGGGCGTAGTCGCCGGCGCTCCAGCGCACGAGCGCATTCTCGACGGAGATCATCGGACCCAGTTCGCGGCGCACCATTCGGCTGAGTCCGAACCACGCCGCCAGGATCGCGACGATGACCAGCACCCCCATCGCGATGAGATAGTCGCGCAGCAGGACGGACGTCTGCGAAGCCGAGAGCCGGATCACGGCGAAACCGCCCGGTATGTGCACGGTCGTGTAGTCGATGGCGCCGAACGGGAGCGGCGATTCGAAGTCCATCATCGGCGGACCGGCCATGAAGAATCCGCGCGTGACATCGGGCGGCGGCATTCCCGGTGGCGGACTGCCAGGAGCCTTGCGGATCTCTCGCACGTTCACGCTGCCGCGCATGATCATGGCGTGTTCCGGCACGAGATCTTGCGGCACCGCCGGGCCGGCAACCCGCCGGCTCGCGTTGTCGAACAGCGTGATGGAGACGAGCGGGCGTTGGAGTTGCGGCGCGAGTTTGGCGAGGACGTGCTGTTCGTCGACGCCTTGCAACCGCAGATCGATGGCTGAGCGCACGACGTCGCTCGCGGTGACCGAGAGAAGCGCGTCGTCGACTCTGGAAGCAGAGACCGCGTGGCTCAGCGTCAGTGCGGAAACCGTCCCCGCGATCAGCACCCAGACGACGAAAAACGCGCATAACAGACGCGTCATGCGGTTGATGAGTGGATTCATCGTAGTGTGCGAACCATAGTGTGAACTAGTACGTTTTGAGCGCTCGGTCAGGCGACCTCCCTGGAGCGACCGCGGTTAGCGCGGCCGCTCGCAAGGCACTGCGATCAAGTGCGTCAGTGCGTGACGGTCTTGTTGATCATGATGCGATGCATCATGCCCATCGGGGATTGTGCGAGCATCAGCAGACACGTACCGGCATCCATCTGCTCGGGTCCGTGTCCGCCCATGTAGACGACGTTATGCGACTCGGTGGTCGTTCCACCCGGTTCCTTTGGCTCGTTGCGCTCCATCTGTTGCATGTGCGACTGCATAAGGGTGTGCATCTGCTGATGGAATTGAGCTGAGATGCGCAGCACGGACTGCGCTTCTTGTTGGCTGAGGGCCGCATCGAGTTGTTTGCTTGCTGCGGCGTAGTCCGGATCCGGTGCGATGGCGAGCGCACCCACCACTTGTGCGAGCAATTGCCGATGCTGCGGCGTGATGGATTGCAGCACGGCGGTCCGGGCTTGCACCGAAAGTTGGTGCATCTGGCTGTCCATCTGCGCCATCTCTGGTGTGGGAGCAAACGTCTCGCCTGCGAGCGCTCCAAGTGGCAGTGCGGAAAGGGCAACGGCGAGTATTGCCGGGAGTATTTTTTTCATGCCCCGAGTATAAGGCACGGGGTTTAGAGGCCCCATAGAATCCTGTGTTTCAGGCCTTGTTCACCGCGCGGCGATTGGCGGCGAGCCGATTCCAGAGCACGACGACGACGGTGGCTGCGATCGCGAGTGCGAGCACCATGCCCAAGTACGCCCACGGAACCGCAAGCGCTTCCGGCGGTGGGTCGAATACGCCGGTGAGTACCTTCACAAGCACGACTGCGACCGCAACGCCGAGGACCGCGCCTCCGAGCAGTCCGCCGACGATGATCGTGCCGGCCTCCGCCCAAAGAAAGTGGCCAACCTGCTTCGGTGTCGCACCGAGCGCGCTCAAGATGACGAAATTATTGCGCCGCTCCGCGAAGCCAAGGCCGAGCGACAGACCCGATGCGCCGATGAGCAGCACTAGCGCGAAGGCGAGTTCGACTGCGGTGAGACCGTGAAGATCGACGGACGTCAGACTCGAGCCGACGGTTTTCTGTGCGGTAGCGATATCGCTGACGTGCACGCCGGAAAGCGCTCCGGTCTTCGATCTGATCTCAGCGGCAAGCGCAGACGCGTCGCGCGCGCCCGCGCGTATGAGCACGACGCTCGTTCCGGCGACACCGGTCGCGTGCGTGACATACGTCGCGTTTGCGACGATGAACGAGTCGCGCGGGGCGGTCGGAAATTCGCGCACGGCGCCGACATACGTGAACGACACGGGATGATATGCGCCGTCTCCCCCCGATTGCAATCGTAGATTGATGCGGTCGCCCTCATGCAGCTGGAAGTCTCTGATGGTCTCCTCGGCGAGCAGCGCGCCATCCGGCTGCGCCGCCAGTCGAGAGAGTGTCGCGCGCGCGTCGTGATTGCCGAAGAATGCATCGGATATGTCGGTGGCCGAACCGATCCTGGAAGCGTCGATCGCGTAGAGGTCCTGGAGATCCTGACCTACGTACGCAAAGCGATGCTGCATGACATCGGTACCCGCGATGCCCGCAGTCGCGCGAACGGCGCGAAGCACCGACTCGTCGAGGCCACGCGGCACCACGATGGCGACGTCCGCACCGTTGGTCAGTTCGGCGTCGGCGCGCGCTTGATTATTGTACGTCTCGTTGAACACCGCCGTCGATACGGCGAAGGCGATTGCCAGCGCCACGATGGTCAATCCGCGGCCGATGATCGCGCGCTGGCGCGAGATCGCCGCCGCGATGATGCCGGAGAGGCCCCCGGCAAACGTGCGAAACGTTCCGCGCAGTAGCCGGCGATTCGAAAGAAACACTTCAGCGAATCGGCGGACGAGCATGCCGCCGCCCAACCACAGCAGCAGCGGGCCGACAAACGCATCATAGCTGACCGCGGTTTGCGCCACGCCTTCCGGCGCTAGCACGACTTGATATCCGTTTGCGGCGGTCATCGCAACAAATGCCGCGCCGATACCAAGCACGATCACATCGAGATACGTCTTCTGCCACGAGAGTCCCGGCTGTCGGCCAATCGCCTTGCGATCGCCGGCAGCGGTGCTCGCAGCTGCCGAAGGGATGTAGTGTTCGACCGCGACGATCAGCGCTGCTGCGACGAGGCCGGCGCACACCCACACAATTTCGGTCACCAATGAGAAACGGTCGCCGTGCGTCACGAGGCGTGAAGAAAATACTGTGGCGACGACGGCGATGACGACCGCGGTCGTCCACATCGCCATAGCTTCGACTGCCGCGAGCGTCGCGATATCGGCAGTCGTGGCGCCGCGGATGCGAAGTAGCGCGGCGTCGTGGCGGCGCCGGTCGTTGCTCGATCGCACGACGACCATCGCGACGATCGCAGCGAGCACCGCGCCCGGCAAGCCCAAGAAGAGAAAAAGGAGACGAGCGTACAGCGCGTCTTCGCGTGTGCTCTGCAACTGCGCCGCGAGATTGTCGGCGATGACTGCGGCGCCGGCGGATTTCAGTTCGACGCTGTTCGCGGCGCGCGTGACCGCATCCAACGCGGCGGCGGGGTCGTGCGGCAACTCGTGCACGAGCCGGACGTGGAGTTGGGTTCGCACGGTGAGCGGCAGCCGCGTGGCTTGCGTGGAAAACCATCGTTGAAACATACGCGACGGGACGATGAGCACGTTGTCCGGCGGCGCTTGCGGCGTCTGCGCGTGCGCCGCGCCGACCGGCTGAAAAAATGAGTCCGCAAACGGCAGATCGACGATGCCTTCGACGACGGCGCTCACGCGGCGAGCCGAGGAGGCGCGCCCAGGCGCTGGAGATGGGCCGCCGGCGAGCATCACGTCGACGCGGTCGCCGATGCGCGCCCGCAGATTCGAAGCGGTCTGCTGTGCGAGCAACACGCCGGTAGTGGAGCCCACCAAAGAACGCATTTCGCTGGGAAATGATTTTCGATACGAGGCGCCGATGCTGACGACTTGGCCGGGCCCCGTCGTCTGCACGGTGCCACCGGTCGTCGCCGAAAATCCGGCGACGTCGGCATACGCCACGCGCTCAACGTGCAGCGTGCGAGCTTCCTCGGAGAGCGCGCCGGCCACGGCTACGGGATCTGCGCCCGGCGAGACCTGCACTTGCCAATCCACCGGGACGCCGGCGACGGCACGATCCGTCATGGTCGCAAAGCTTGCGGAGAGAAACGTTCCGAGTGTTCCGATGAGGGCGGCCGCAAGACCGACGCCGGCAGCCGCACCCACAATGCGCCACCAGCGCGTCGCAAGGATGCGCTGCAACCAAAGCCATGCCAGGTTCACGACGTCTCCAGCCTGCCGTGACGCATCGTCCAGCGCGTTGCGAGCTTGGATGCGACGCGCTCATCGTGGGTGGCGACGATCAGGGCCGCGTCCGACCATCTCGCGGCATCGAGAAGTTGGTCGACGACAAGCGCCGCTGTTGCGCTGTCGAGCTGCCCTGTCGGTTCGTCGGCGAATATGATGTAGGGTTCGGTCGCGATCGCGCGTGCGATCCCAACGCGTTGGGCTTGGCCGCCCGAAAGATCTTCGGGCAGTTTATCGCCATGTGACCCGAGGTCCAACCGCGACAACACGGCGGCGGCGGCCGCAGAGGCGTGCGCAGGATCGATCCCGGCGAGGAGCAGCGGTACCGCGACGTTCTCGGCCGCGGTCAATGGCGCAAGCAGATTCGGCTGTTGAAACACGAAGGCGACGTAGCGCGGCGTCAGCTTCTCGCCGAGGACGAGCAGCGGCCACGCGACGCGACCCGACGTGGCATGCTCTAGTCCGCCGAGCATGGCGAGCAGCGTCGATTTGCCGCTGCCGGATGGACCGACGAGTGCGATGCGATCGCCGACGTTCACCGCGCAGGTGGCGTCAACCACGGCATGCACCGGGGCGGCACTGCCGCCGTAGGACTTCGAGATCGCCGACGCGATCACGAGTGACTCAGGCATCGACGATGCGGCCGTCGCAAAGATGCAGCACCCGATCGGCCTGTGAGGCGAGGGCCGGGCTATGGCTGACGATCAGCATTGCGCCGCCGCGGCGACGATGATCGGCGAACAGTTCGAGCAGACCGCGCTCGGTCTCTGCGTCGACTTCGCCGGTCGGTTCATCGGCGAGCACGATGGCCGGGTCGGCGGCGAGCGCCACGGCAAGTGCCACGCGTGCCGCCTCGCCGCCCGACAACGTTTCGACCCTCGCGCCGCTCCGTTGCGCAAGGCCAACGCGATGGAGCAACTCGCTCGCCCGAAGCGGGTCCCTTTTCCGCGCGACGACCATCTGCAGCCAGACGTTTTGCGCGGTCGTCAAACCATCGAAGAGATTGTCTGATTGGAGCATGATGCCGATGTGCGCCGCGCGCAATGCCGAACGATCGGCCTCTGATCGATGCGACATCCGGCGCTGCATCACCGTCACCGTGCCGCCGTCCGGTTCGTCGATGCCGGCGAGGCACGCGAGCAATGTCGACTTCCCGCTTCCGGACGGTCCGGTGACGGCGACGATCTCACCCCGCTCGACACGCAGGCTCACGCCCCGCAACGCGAGCGTTTCATCATCGCCGGCGTGATAGAACCGGTAGAGGGCGTTCGCTTCGAGAACGGCGGGCATCAGATGGTGCCAAAGCGGAAGAAAAAGTGTCGCTCGATGAAATTCCACTGATCGACGTTATCGGCGCCAAGCGGCGCCCAGAGGCGCAATGTGGCAGGCCGCGGGTCGTTGAAAATGAGGACCTCGTTCGCGAGCCGGACCCTCTTCCCGGTGACGGGATCCGCTTCCGAATTTGAAGAGTACCGGATTTTCGTCGCCCGACCCCCTGGCAGCGTCACCGCCGTTGAAGTGAAGTCGGATCCCGCCGGTGTTCCCGATTTGATCGATTCGAGGCTCGGGGGAGTCTTCGTCAGCTCGACGGAGAGCCCATCGAATTTGTCGCGGAACGTGACGTTCGCGCCCCGCGTACTGCGCGCCCACCCTTCGGGCACCTGCAGTGCATAGCTGCCCGAATCGAATTTGACGAATACTTGCGAATCCGGGATGTCGCCCGGTGGGTTGACTTCCGGCGCAACGGGTGTCTCGCGCGCGCTGAGCGAAGCCGCTCCGGTCGCGTTCGCAGCCGGCCGAGGACTGCCGTTCGACGCGGATCGGCCGGACGGACCGCATGCGGTCAGGGCGAGGAGCATCGCCAATGCGGTCGCGGTCGCGGGGCGGCCGCTCAACAAGTCTTGCATGGCGCTAGTATACCCAAGATTACCTGTATCGCGGGTGAACCGGCACGGCGCTAGCGCTTACTTCGCGTGCGGATAACAGTGGTACGCCCGGATTTAGTTGTCGTCGTCGCTGAATTTCACGTACCAATGCGTGCCGTCGCAGAACGGCTTGTTCTTCGAGTGGCCGCACCGGCACAGCGCGTAGTGCTCGGTCGAGGCACCCTCGTTGCGCTGCTCGTGTTGCAATCCGACCCCGCCTTGGACATGGTAAGGACCATCTTTCGACACGAAGATCGCGGGATCGCGCTGTTCGCCTTCGTAGTCTTTGGCGTTGCGCGTGAACGAGAGCGCGCCGGACGGGCATTGGCGGATGATGTTGACGATCGTTTCGGCATCGGCGGCGTCCGGGCTGATCAGCGGCTCCGTTTTCAGGTTGAATACACTCGGCAGATGGTCGGTGCAATTCCCCGAATGGCAGCACGTGCCGCGATTGTCGTGAATGGTGATTTCTTTGCCGACGTAGTGCGCGAGTTTGTCCTCCGTGCGCTGTGCGGATTTCGCGCTCACGAATCCGATCCGAGCATGCGTGCCGTCGCAGTACGGCTTCAACGCCGAGCCACCGCAGCGGCAGAGCGCCAGATTGCGTCGCGTGCTCAGCACTTCGCCTTTTGAGTTCGTCAGATGGGTGAGATTGACGACGAGGTAGGGTCCGTCTTGCTCGCACACGATTGTCGGCTGCGCGGTCTGCTCGGTGGAATGAAAATCCATGAGCCCGGCATATTGGCGCGGGATATACTGGATGAGGTGATCGCCGACGGATTGCAGCGCTGCGGCCGCTTCGGCGACCTGCGGATGGCACGCAGGCGATTTTGCGATGGTGTTCGCCTTCCCCACGAGCTCGTGCAGCCGTTCCAAGATGAAAACCCAGGCAGACGTCTTGTGCGGGAAGAGCGCGATGTCGCGATTGTAACCAAAGCCGGGACCCGCGGTTTTTCCAGCAAACTCGGGCCCCGCAGGCATCGTTGCAAGTGCCTCACCAAGCGGCCGCAGGACGGACGCCATCATGCGCAGCGTTCCGCGCGACAGCATGCGCAACTCTTCATCGCCTTCGTCCAGGTGAGCGAAAAAGCGGACGAGCATGAGCAACATCGTGTCGTAGACCAAATTGAAGAGGTCTGCGACGTCATGGGTGAGCGGATCGGTGATGATCGTGCCGCCTGATGCGTCCTCATAGAAACGCGTCATCGGATTGGAAATGACCGGGCGCACCGGCGCGAAGACGGTCCCGTCTTTCGCGGCGTCGTCCATCGCGGAACGATACCCCTTGCGAATCGTATCGAAAACGGCGAAGTGGGCGTCGGGATGATCGTGTGTCGGCGCTTCGCCTTGCTCGACGATCATCTCGATCGCACGACGGGCGGAATCGGCGTCGACAACCGAGATGAGCTTGGAGCCGAAGTCCAGATAGCGCGCGTTTGACTGCGCTTGTTGCGGCCCGATGAAGAGCCTGTCTTGGGGTATGTTTTGAAAGCCGGTGAGTATTTGGTGATAGAGTTCTCCGACGGTCCGAAAAGCCAATGGGAATGGTTGATCGGCGATGCGAGCCGAAGCGTCGCCGGGTGACGAAGCATTTTGCGCAGCATCGACCGCGATTCGGAGCTCGTCATACGCCTTCTGCTTTTCGGGCGACAGGATGCCGGCTTCCGGCATTTCAAAGCACACGAGGCGATCGATCGTCGCTTGCGAGAACGGCTCGAGCGATAGTTCGATACCCAATGGGAACGCGTTCGGCGACATGGGAAAATTCGTCCGCTTGAAGTTCGGCGCCCCACCGATCGCGGTCAACAGGTTCGAGACCTGCGCGAGGTGCAGCATTTCTTCGACGGCGACCGAAGCGAGCCGGCGCTTCCACCCGCGGACCATGAGGAGTTGATCGTCCGTCATCCCACCTTCGCTCGCCTCGTATTTCAGCGAGTAAGCGGCGAACAAATAGACACACGCCAGGCCGTGTTCGAGTTCCGACGCGCGGTTCAGAAGAAAGATGAGATGCTCGCGGGAAGTGACGGGCACCAGATGCGAGCGATCGATGGAGGGCGTCATGCGACCCGCGTTCGCGCCGTCACCTGCAGTTCCTCGCTCGTGTGTACTGCCCAATCGGCTAGGGGATATTGATGGAAGCAACATGTGAACACCTGAAAACCGCGGGCAACCCGAAACCGGAGTCCGACGGGTGCGCAGAATGCATTGCGCTCGGCGATACGTGGGTTCACCTGCGGCTCTGCCTGACGTGCGGTCACGTCGGCTGCTGCGACGACTCGAAGAACAAGCACGCGACGAAGCATTACAAGCACACGCAGCACCCGGTCATCAGGTCATTTCAACCTGGAGAGAATTGGCGCTGGTGTTTCGTGGATGAATTGATCGCGTAAGCGGCGGTCACTGCTTGGTGATGGGTTTTGCCGTAAACAGCGCGATGTGCGGCATGTTGCGCGGATAGTTGCCGTCGGGAAATTTCCGCACCCATCGCTCGGCGCGCGCCACGAGGAATTCGAAATTGTCGAAGATGCTCGGACCGCGCACGCTGCGCACGACTTCGATCGCCGGGCTGAGGAGCTTCCAGTACGTGATGACCACGTCGCAGGCCTGATCGAGAAACGCCTCTTCGCCGATCAGATCGTATTTCACGTAGTTGCCCATCTGTTCGAAGTAACCGCACAGCCATAGCTCTTTGTGCACGCTGAGATCCGGCGTCGGAAGGGCGAGGCCATCGCGGAAATCCGGCTCGTTCATCTTCGCCGCGAGCTCCGAGCGGACGAAGTGCGCGCTCTCCCGGAAAACCGGCTCTTGTTGGATGTCGAGCACTTTGAGCAGTCCGGTGAGTTGGTTGCTCGCACGCAAATGACGCAATTGCTTGAGCGCTGCGACGGCGGTCACGGCGATGACGGCGATGGTGACGATGCCCACCGCCGCGTTGATCAATTCAAAGGTCATGCGATAAAGGTCGCCGGGCTTGCCTAGCTCGCGAGAAGATCGGGATACATCCGCTTCGTCTGCTCGTATGCGCTCTCGATGAGCAGCGGATTGAGACCAAATCGGAGCGGGCGGCGCGCGCGCGGCGCCAAGCGGTGCGTGAAGCCCTTGATGCACAGTGCATGGAGCACGCGCATCAATGCCGCATCGGACAACCCGAGCCGGCGCGCCGTCGCGCCCTGACCAAGCGGCCGTTCATAGATCCGCGTGCGGACGTCGACATGGCGCCACATATATTCGTAGACCCGGCGTTGATCTCGGGTCAGTGCCTTACAGCCGCCAATAGATGAAAAGAGCGAGTCCCAAACTCGATCGCAAAACGCCTTGGTCGCGACTTTGCGTGCCACCGGCATCGGCCTCCAATCCTTCGAACAGGTGTTTGGATAGCCGGCCCGGGCACCCCTGCGCGCGCCCCTAGGCGCAGCCGATGTGGCCGCACTGGCAGGCGCCCTCGCCCCGGCCCACGCCTTCGCCCGAACAATATTCAGAACAGAACTCCACGCTGCTGCCTTCCGGGAGCGAACAGCCGCAAACCTCGTTCGAGCAGACTTGTTCGTCCACTGTCTCACGCGCTAACATGGGTCACATATGTCCGCTTCGCGTCTGCGCGAAACGTGCACCCCGCGGGCTAGGTGCTGTAGTGAAGACCTTTATGGCCGGCTGGCCGATCATAATCGGCACCACACGTCGGTCAAGCCCGATTCGACGTCCACCGGCGCAATCGCGTCGCTTTCTTGAGGTCGGCGAGGGTGCGGCCGCTCTTCACCGACTCCTCGTGCGCAGTGGCCCGCCACCGGCGGTCGACGAACTCGTCGCGCTCCTTGATCAACAGCCACGCGTTGTCTGCGCCGTCGCGGCTTCGCATCTTCACGAGCGTGAAGTTGCCGCGCAGCTTCTTGCCGCGCAAGGTGAATTTGATCTCCCCCGACTCGATCGCTCGCACGGGATCCGGGTCGTTGATCGGCCGGTACGTCCCTCGGTCCCACACGATCACTTCGCCGGCGCCGTAATTGCCTTTCGGGATGATGCCTTCGAACGTGCCGTAGGCTAGCGGATGATCCTCGACTTGCATCGCGAGGCGCTTGTCGGCCGGATCGAGCGACGGCCCTTTTGGCACGGCCCACGATTTGAGCACGCCGCCGGCCTCGAGGCGGAAGTCGTAGTGCAAGGCGGTCGCGCGATGTTTTTGGATGACGAATCGCCGCGACCGGCTTGCCGTTCGGACGACCTTGCCTTCAGGCTCGGGCGTCCGCGCAAAATCGCGCTTTCGATTGTAGCGCGCGATCGAATCGCTCACCGCGTTGCGTTCTTTTTCTTCGACGTCTTCCTCTTCTTCGGCACCTTTGCACCGGTCGCGCGCGCTTCCGAAAGACCGATCGCGATGGCCTGCTTTCGGCTCTTGACCTTTTTGCCGGATCTGCCGGACTTCAGTTTGCCTTCCTTCATCTCGTGCATCGCACGCTCGACCTTTTTGCCGGCCTTCGGGCTATATTTGCGGGCCGAAGCCTTCTTCTTCTGCGGCATTCTCTCACTCCAATCGTTCAGGTGGTCACTTCGCTCATACCCGCATTGCCCGCTGCATATGCTTCTTGAGATCCACTCTACCGGACCGCGCGAGAAGCGGCTTCCAGAGGTCGCCGACCTTTCGCAGGCGCGCCACCATGTTCTCGATGTGAAAATCCTCGATGCGGACGCCGCGTTCGAGTTCTTTCCACGTGACCGGCGCAGAGACGGTCGGCCGCTTTTTCGGGCGGACGGAGTACACGGACGCGAGCGTGCGCCCCCACGCGTTTTGATTGTAATCCACGAAGACATGGCCCCTCGGCCGTTTGCTTTTCGCGTAGATCGCGGTGATGAGCTTCGGATGCTTGTCTGCGACGTGCATCGCGAACGCTTTGGAATATTGCCAGACTTCCTCTTGCAGTGGTCCCCGCTTGATCGGGATGTAGACGTGGATCCCGCGCGAGCCGGTCGTCTTCGCGAAGCTCGGCATCCCCTGCGATTCCAACTCGTCCCGCAGCAGCAGCGCGCATTCCTGGACGCGTGCGAAACTCGCGCCGGTCACGGGGTCCAGATCGAAGTGGAGATATTCCGGCCGGTGCTCGTCGTCGCACGGGGCATACCATTGATTCAAATCGATGCACCCGAGGTTGACCGTCCACAGCAGCGAGGCGAGGTCATCGACCACCGGAAATTTGACGATCTTTCCTTCCGAGTGCTCGATCGGACAGAGCGTGAGCCACGCCGGATGCGGATCCGGCACGTTCTTCATGAAAAAGAATGGACCGCTCGCGCCGTTAGGATACCGCTTCATCACCATCGCGCGGCCGCGGATGTGCGGGAGCAGCCAGGTGCTGACCGATGCGTAGTAACGCAGCAGGTCGCCCTTCGTGACGGTCGGCTTTGTCCAAAACGGCTTGCGCAGATTGGTGAGTTGCACCGTCTGCCGTCCGGCTCGGACGGCGACGTTATCGGCGTCCAGCGGAATCAGTTTTTCCGCCGGCGTCACGACCGCGCTTTGGCGCCTCGAGCGGCCTTCTTGGGCTTGGCGGGCACAGGCTTGCTCTTCCCGCGTGTCGTCAAACTGCGCTGGAGCGCGGAGACGATATCGTCCAGCCCCTGGTCCTTCGCGCGCGCGACTTTCGGCGCCGCGGTGATCTTCTTGCCCTTCGCCTTTTTCTGAATCGTCTGCAGCATCGTCGCGCGATACGTGTCCTTATAACGCTTGGGCTCGAACGGGCCCTCCATCGCATTGACGAGCATCATAGCGGCTTTCATCTCGCCGGCGGATATCGCATCGCGCTTCGTCGGAACGTCGACGTCTTCGGGCGGGACCAGCTCATCGTTGAAGTGCATCAGCTCTAGGGTGAGCGCATTGCCCACCGGTTTGAGCGCCGCGAGATGTTCGCGCGTGCGCAACACGACGCGGGCGATGCCGACTTTGTTGGATTTCAGGAGCGCTTCGCGAAGCACCGCATACGCGTGCGCGCCCTTCTTTTCGGGTTCGAGATAGTACGGCGTGTCGAAAAAGCGCGGATCGACTTCATCGAGATCCACGAATTCTTCGATATCGATGGACTTGGTCAGCTCTGGAGCGGCCGCTTCGAAATCTTTCTCATCCAGCACGACGTAGCGCCCGTCATCGTACTCATAGCCCTTCACGAGGTCTGCCCATTCGACTTTTTTGTGGCAGACGTCGCAGACGCGCTCGTTGTGGATCCGTCCCTTGTCCTTGCCATGGAGCATGTGGAACGAAAGATCGTTCGCGCGGACGGCGCTGACCAAACGGACCGGTATGGATACCAGTCCGAAATTGATCGCACCGCTCCAGATCGCGTGTGCCATGTCGGTCTCCTTCGGCGAATTCTTCGCCGACGTCACCGAACGATCGTCGTCGAATCGGTCCGGCGCGTCGATGCCATCGCGATGAGTGCTATGATCACGACTGCGACGATTGCGATGATGGTCCACGTCGCGGGTGACATCGTGGTCGTGCTGTTCGTTGTGGTCGTCGTCGTCGTCGAGCTTGTGGTGGCGCTCGTCACGGGCGCCTGATTTTGTGTCTGCGTCGTGGTCGTCGATGAACTGTCGGTGGTCGCTTGAGCCGCTGGATCGGCGAGTGCCACGATTATGGCAGGCATGGAGCTCTCCCTTCTGAATCGCGGGCAATCCGCGTCATATCACACTTGTTGCCGCATGGACCGGTTCGTAAACATGCGCAATTGCAGAGAAGCGCCTACGGCGCTTCGCGGACGCAGTCTTTCGGCCGTTTATCCACCCGCAAGCCCACGTACACGGGTTGACGTAAGACGCCGTCGCGCGTCCACTCGCCGAACTTCACTTCGGCGACCAGATTCGGCTTGACCCAATGAACGGGAGCGTTCACCTTCGGCACGCTGCGAAACGGTGACCGTTTCGTCTCGATGCGCGCGAGTTTTTTGTGCAACGCGGCAAGTGTGCGCGTGTCGAAACCGGTGCCGGCATGGCCGGCGTAGATCAGCTCACCCCGATCGTAGACGCCGAGCAGTAGCGCGCCGAAATAGCGGCGGCTACCCGCCGGCTCGGTAAATCCGCATACGACGAACTCCTGACTCCTGACCACTTTGATCTTCAGCCAATCGCGCGATCGCCCCGATCGGTAGGGCGAGTCACGCCGCTTCGCGACGATCCCTTCGAGTCCAAGACGGCGTGCCTTTTCGAAGACTTTGACGCCGTTGCCCGTGACGTGCGCGGAGACCGTGACGAACGCGTCGTTCGTCCGTGCGATATTTTTCAACAATGCTTTGCGCTGTTCGAGCGTCTTGTGACGGACGTCATCGACGCCGATCACAAGCACGTCGAACACAACGAAGGTCACGGGCGTGCCGGGATCGGCCTCGCCTCTGAGACGATTGATGCGCGGTTGCAGCCGCTGAAATGACGAGCGGCCCTTCTTGTCGAGGCTGACGATCTCGCCGTCGATGACGACCGGCAGCGTCTTGAAGGCGCCACGCAATTTTGACAGCTCGGGGAACTGCGACAACAGATCGCGACCGGTTCGTGAAACGGCGAGCACCTGTTGCCGCGTGACCGCGCAGATGGCTCGAATGCCATCCCATTTCGTCTCGAAAACCCAATCGCGCGAATTGAACGGTGCATCGACGAGCGTGGGCAACATCGGTGCGGGCAGGCTCTGTGCGAATGATGTGCGCTTCATCGGATTGGACTAGACGAGGGTTTCTGGCCCCTCCGGTCCGGTGATTTCGGCGATCCCACCGCACGCGTCATGGCCGCAGGTGCAGTGGCCGGCTGCACCTGCGTTCCGTTCACATGCCTCGCAGCAAAACGCGCTTGGCGAGTTGTGCGCGATGCTGCACCGGCAGCGTTCTCGCGCACAGGTCTTTTCCATTAAGGAATGTCACCGCACGAAACGTAGCGGCCGAGGTTCTTGGCCGATTCGTGGACGTTGACTGCCATATGCCCGTTGAGAATCGTGGCGATCGGAACATCGACGATCGTATTCGAATGGCCGAGGATGACGTTCTTGAGCGGATATTTCGGCGCGGGGTTCAGATGTGCGCAGGAACCAAGATGGATGTGCGCCGGCTGATTGCCGGTCGTGTTCTCATGCTGCAGCGCGATGACGACGCGCGTGCGGCCGCCGAGATCGGTGAGCGTCGCCGTGCCCCATTCGCCGGAGCCGTTCTGGGCGTGCATCTTCAATGTGACATCGGGGTGTGCCGCCGACGCGGGCAGCACGACCGCGCACAACATAGCTGCCGCGATGAAAAGACTTGCCAATCTGCGCATAATTCCGCCTCCTTCGTGTCTTAGGTGTGTAGTAGTGTGAACTACGCTCACCCTACTCTTGGCGAGCTCTGCTCGCCCTACTACAGCGTGCGACGTTCGCCCTACTACAGGTTCGGGCATCAAGTACCCGTTGAACGACCGGCCAAACCTTCCGGCGAGCGCCTAGCGCAACGCGCGGATCGCGGCGCACTCAAGTGCGCTCAATCCCGGCCGTCGGGTCTTCGTGAATTTGGCGCGGCCCTTGAGCGCCCCTGTCTCGTACAGCTCGATAAGCTTCGGGTGGATGTACGATTTCTTGCAAACGGCTTCGGTATTGCCCAAACGCTCCGCGACCTGCTTGATCGCATCGGCGACCGTGTATCGTGCTTCAGCTTGCGTCGCCGGAGGCTCGTGCGCCAGGAGCAACTCCAGACACTGCGTGGTCGCGTGCCACGTCCTGATATCCTTTGCGGAGAATGCTTCGGAGGTGGCATCGCGCAGGTAGTCGTTGACGTCGTCCGAGCCGATCGCGATCGCCGTGCCGTCGCTCGATTCATACTGGAAGAGATACTGACCCGGCAGTTCGCCGCAGCGCCGGACGAGCCGCGCGAGCCGTCGATCTTCGACGGAGATCTCGTGGAAGCGGCCCGACTTGCCGCGAAAACGAAATCGAAGCCCGTCGCGCGTCCGGTCGACATGTCGCATCCGCAGTGTCGTCAAGCCGAACGATTTGTTGTCGCGCGCGTATTCTTCGTTGCCGACGCGGATGAGTGTGGATTCGAGTAGCCGCACGACGCCGGCGAGCACGCGTTCCTTTGGCAACCCTTCTCGTTTGAGGTCGGCGGCGACCCGTTTTCGAAGCGCGGGTAACGCTGCGGCGAACGCGATCACGCGATCGAATTTCGCCGCGTCGCGCACCTTGCGCCAGTCATCGTGATAACGATATTGTTTGCGTCCGCGCGCGTCGCGTCCGGTCGCTTGGATATGTCCGCGTTCGGACGGGCAAATCCAGACGTCGCGATACGCAGGCGGGATCGCGAGGCGGCGTATGCGCGCGATCTCCGACCGGTCGCGAATCGTCGTGCCGTCGGGCGCTACGTACGAGAAACCACGTCCCGACGCGCGGCGGCGGATGCCCGCCCCCGCATCGCTGACGTAACGAAGGCCTGCATCCCGTGTGGCATCGCGCGAGATGTCAATCGACAACATGTGGATTGCGTTCCCCGCCCATGGCAGGTCAAACACGGTTCGAATGCCGGCCGACCATGAAGGTCGGCCCCACATCGTGGGCGAGCGATGCTCGCCCTGCTACAAGAGGTCGGCACAAAGGCAGCGCGAAGCGGCGGTCGCATGGCGCGCCGCGAGAAGGATTTACGGATATTGAGCGCCGTCGCCGAGGCGCTTAACAGCGTGGCGGACATCGGACGGGCGCTCGAGCAGACCCTGCAGCTCGTCGCGGATCATTTGAACCTCCGGACCGGGTGGGTATGGCTTCTCGACCCCGACACCGACCAATTCTACAACGCTGCCTCCTACAATCTGCCGCCGTATCTGCAAGAACCGGTGCGTATGGCCGGCACGTGGTGCCAATGCACCGAAGACTTTCGCTCGGGCAGGCTGACGCCGCACAATGTCGACGTCATCGAATGCAGCCGTCTCAAGGCTGCGGTCAAGCGCAAGCTTCGACCATTGACCGAAGGGCTGCGTTTTCACGCGAGCATCCCGTTGTATTTTCAGAAGAAGCAACTCGGGATCATGAACGTCACCGGTCCGGCTTGGCGAAAACTGACGGCCGGCGAGCTCTTGCTATTGTCGACGGTCGGCGACCAAGTCGGCGTCACGGTCGAGCGGGCCCGCCTGACCGAAGAAAGCGCGAAGCTGGCGCGCGCGCAAGAGCGATCGCGGATCGCGCGCGAGATCCACGATACGTTGGCGCAGAGCTTGACCGCGATCGCACTGCAGCTCGAAGGCGCTCTCGAGAGCGATGCCGCAACCGCGCCGCGGGCCCGCAAGCACATCCGAGCCGCGCTCGGCGTCGCGCGGGAAGGTATCGATGAGGTGCGACGGTCGCTGCTCGATCTTCGATCGGGCGCGCTTGAGGGCAAGCCGTTGCGTGAAGCGCTGCTCGCACTCGCCCGCCGCACGACATCGGAGACGGGCATCCGTGTGAGCGTCGAATCGTCTCGGGTTCCCCCGCTGGCACCACAGGTGGAATTCGAGCTCTACCGCATCATCCAAGAAGCGCTCGTGAACGCGCGCAAACACGCGCGCGCGAAGACCATCACGATCACGCTGCGCACGATGCGCGCCGAGTTGATCGCGGCGATCGTCGACGATGGGCGCGGCTTCGAACCGGGCGCGATGAGCGCCGGACAGGGGATCGCGGGCATGCGCGAACGAGCGCATCTGATCGGCGGCCGCTTCAGCGTTGCCGGCCGGGCACATCGCGGCACGACGGTGCGGGTCGCAGTCCCGTTCGCGCAGCTGCGATGATCAAGGTCGTCATCTGCGACGACCACCCGGTCGTGCGCGAAGGTCTGACCTCGGTGCTCGGCCGCCGCGCCGATCTCAAGATCGTCGGGGCGGTCGGGTCGGTGAACGAACTCATGGCGATCGCGCAGAAATCCGCGCCCGACATCGTCCTGCTCGACCTTGAGCTCCCCGATAGCAGCGGCTTGATCGCGATCGAACGGCTCGCCCGCGTCGCGCCTGCGACCAGAGTCGTCATGTTCACCGTGCATGAAACGGAAGACACCGTGACCGCTGCGCTCAACGCCGGCGCCATGGGATACGTGCGCAAAGGTGCGCCGGCCGATGAGATCGCCGCGGCGATTCGAGACGTTCACGCCGGCCGCTTGCACGTGCAACCCGACGTCGCCGTACATGCGATCGCGGGCCGGCACGGTCGAGGCGACCTCAGCGTCCGTCAACGTGAGGTGCTTCGCTTGATCGCCGGCGGCCGTTCCAACAAGCAGATCGCCACGGCGCTAGGCATCAGCGAGCGCACGATTAAATTCCACGTCACGGCGATCATGAACAAACTCGGCGTCGACAACCGGGCCCAAGCGGCGGCGGCGGCCACCAAGAGACAACTGCTCTGATCGCCCCTGTTCGAATGGACAGGGGCGATGCTGTACGCACGGCCGGCCTCGAGGCGGGCGCCGGCGTGTCATACTGTCCTCATGGAATTCAAAGGGAAAACGGCACTCGTGACCGGCGCGTCGCGCGGGCTCGGATTCGAGCTCGCTCAGTTGCTCGCACAGCGCGGCGCGAATCTCGTCATCGCCGCGCGTCACAAAGCCGCGCTCGAAGCAGTTGCCGCGCGATGTTCGCGCCACACCGACGTCGTCGCGCTTGCGCTCGATGTCTCGGAAGGTGCAGAAGCAATCGTGGATGCCGGGTGCCGGCGATTCGGCGGCATCGACCTCCTCGTCAACAACGCGTCGGAACTCGGCCCGAGTCCGATGCCGCCGCTTGCGTCATTGCCATGGCGATCGCTTGAGCACATCTTGCGGGTCAACGTGACAGCGCCACTGCACCTGACGCAACTCGTCTTGCCGTCGATGCGCCGCAACGGTGCCGGAACCATCGTGAACGTCAGTTCCGACGCGGGCGTCAACGCATATCCGGGTTGGGGCGGGTACGGTGCGAGCAAAGCCGCGCTCGAACATATCTCGCGCACGCTTAGCGCGGAATTGGAAGCAACCGGAATTAGGGTGATCGTCGTCGACCCGGGCGACATGGACACCCAGATGCACCGCGACGCCGAACCCGGCGTCGACCTCTCGCATCTTGCCGAGCCGCGCACCGTCGCCGCAGCGATTTTACGGTTGCTCGAGGACGACTCAATCCAATCCGGGCGCTTCGAGGCGCAGAACCTGGCCAATGCCGTTCATTGAATCACAGCCCGCTGAGGCCGCCGCCATCGTTCCGTTTTCCATACCGCCCGAACTCGAGGCGCATGAACCCGCGGAGCACCGCGGAACATCGCGCGATGACGTTCGGCTGTTGGTCACAGACGGAGTCCACGGCGCGCGACATGCGCAGTTCTACACACTGGCGGACATGCTCGTGCCGGGCGACCTCCTCGTCTTCAACGACTCCATGACGTTTCCGGCGGCGCTGCGCGCGACCCACGAAACGAGTGAAGAGATCGTGCTGCATTTCGCACCGCTGCAATCGCGCGAGCAAACGGGCGATGCGCGCGCCGAAACGGCTTTGGTTGAACCGCGCAGAGCAAAGGTTCAACCCGGCGACCGATTGGCGCTGCCCGGCGGCGGAAGCATCGCTTTGGCAGGACTTCGCCGCGGCTCACGCCGTCTGTGGAACGCAACGCTCGCGCTACCGCTGTCGTATCACGCGTACTTCGCTCGCTACGGTATGCCGATCGCCTACCCGCATTCGCGCAAAGACCTGCCGCTCGATGCGTATCAGACGACCTATGCGCGAATGCTGGGATCATCCGAAATGCCGTCCGCCGGACGGCCGTTCACACGTGCAGTCTTTGATCGTCTGAGCGCGCGAGGCATCGAAGTCGCGACGGTGACGTTGCATGCGGGGCTTTCAAGCGAGGAGCGCGACGAACTGCCGATCGACGAGTGGCGCGAAGTTCCTTTACTCACCGCGGCAGCGATTCGCCGGGCGAAAAAGCGCGGGAGCCGGATCATCGCCGTGGGGACGACAGTCGTTCGCGCGCTCGAGAGCTCGCTCGATCGGATGCAACGGATCATTTCGTCGCGCGGTTGGACCGGCTTGCACATCACGCCGGATCGCCCGATGCGCGTGGTCGCCGCTCTTCTGACCGGATTTCACGAGCCGGCTTCGACCCACTTGAGCATATTGGAATCGATCGCCGGGCGACGGCACGTCGAAGACGCCTATCGCGAGGCGCTGTCGGGGCGCTACCTATGGCACGAGTTCGGCGATGTGCATCTGTTATTGCCGTCGCGCGTGTAAGCCGGCTACCGTCTCCTTGTTTAGGCGCCCTCCGCCGCGGGAACAATGCACGAAGGTTTTGTTTCACTTCAAAGGAGGCGACTCGAGATGGGCATACTAGCATGGATTATCGTGGGGATAATCGCCGGTTTCCTGGCGAAGTCGGTGATTCCGGGCGAGGGTCCAGGCGGCGTACTGGGCGACTTAGTCATCGGCGTCGTCGGCGCATTTCTCGGTAGTTGGATCTTCAACTCGTTTGGAAGCGTCGGCGTGAACGGATTCAGTCTCTGGAGTATTCTGGTATCGTTCATCGGCGCCGTGGTTCTGCTGTTCATCGCCAGGCTGTTCACGGGTCGCCGCGCGACAGTGTAGTCCGTCCGAGTCCACGACCAAAAGGGCTCCTCTCGATACGAGCGGAGCCCTTTCACATCCTCAGCCGCCGCAGTTGGGATGACCGCAGAGACATCTGCCGCTTGCGCTGGATGTCGGCGCGTTCGTCTGTTGGCGCATGCAGCTCTCGCTGCAAAAACCTTGGTGATCCGAGTCGACACAGGCGCACGGCCCATGTCCGCATTTGAAAGCCAATGTTACCTCCTACGATTCGTAATCCAATTCGAGCCGCTGCCACCAGCCGATGCCGGCCCGCGCGCCGACATCCGACGACAACAGGAGCGGCCGCACGACGACCGTGCCCGTGATCACTTCCTGCAGCTCGATCATGCCGCGCCCGGCAAGTTCTCGCAGCACGGCGTGCGCGGCGCCGTTCGTCATACCGACATCGCGCGCGAGCGATGTGATGCCGACTTCGGCGAACCCATCGTCCCAAGCCAGCGCGAAGCACTCACGGAGAACCGAACGAGCATCGCTTCCAAGCCCAGTGCAACGCCCGAACGCATCGAGCTGCGTGAGTGCGTGATCCGGCGGATTTGCGATGTACAGATGGTGTGTGCTCATCGTGGCTCCTTCCGCAGTACCTCCGCGTTTACCCAAGAATTCGATGATTGAACGGCGTCGGCACGGGTAAGCAACGATGGGTATGCAGCCGCTCGCGAAAGGAGCACCGGGAACATGAATGATTGGAGCACGCGCGCGATCATGGGCGTCTTCAAGGATCGCGACGATGCCGATAAGGCCATCGACGACCTGCAGCGCCTCGGATATGGGATCAACGATATCAGTGTGATCATGAATGAAGGCACTCGCCTGCGCGCGTTTGGTACCGAGAAAGGCTCAAGAGGCGGCGAAGGCGTTGCCGTCGGAGCGGCTGCAGGTGGAGCGCTGGGTGCGATCGTCGCCGGCCTGACGGCGACGGGCAGCATCGCAGCCGTCGCGGCGACCGGCGGCGCTGCCGCTCCGTTGGTGGTCGGACCGCTCGCGGCCGCGCTCGCGGGCCTCGGCGTCGGTGCAGCCGGCGGCGGAATACTTGGGGGACTCGTCGGCCTTGGAATCCCCGAAGTACGCGCGAAAGAATACCAACGCGATCTCGACGACGGCGGAATCCTCGTCTCCGTGCGCGCGAATCCTGGAACCGAAGACGAAGTACGGAGCGCACTGATCAAACACAAGGCGACGATCTACTAAGAACGCTGCGCAACGGAGCCCGGCAGGCGTGCGGGGCTCCGCGCGTATCCGCGAAAGGCGAATCTGTTGAACGTCCTATTGGAGTTGCCGAATCCGAATGAGCCAGGACCGGAGCCGCGGCCGCCGGGGTATCCGAATCCGGAACCGTCATCGTTTCCGCCGGAGCGCGAACCCGAATGGGCGCCGGTGCCAGATCAACCGCCGGGCCCGGTGATCGATCCGATGCCGGCTCCGGTGAAGATCGAGCACTGCCGCTAGTTCCATGACCCGTCGCAAACTTCGCACGATGCTCGTCGACATCGATGGTACGCTCGTGTACTCGAATTTCGCCCACGCAGCGGCGTGGTCGTCTGCCCTGAAGATACATGGATTCGATATCGAACCCGAGGTCGTGCGGCCGCGGATCGGCATGGGCGCCGACAAGCTCTTGGCCGGCCTTCACGCCGAACTTCGTCCGAATACCGCGCTCGCTCGCACGATCGACCGCGATCGGCAAAAGATATTCCTCGGCGAGTATCTCCCCGGAATCTTGCCGACGCCGGGCGCTAGATCGCTGATCGAGTCGTTACACGCGCGCGGCGTGAAGATCGTCGTGGCGAGTTCGGCATCCGACGACGAGCGCAACGCACTGCTCGACGTCGCGCAAGTCAAAGAATTTGTCGAGCAGCCTTCGGCCAAACCCGTCCGCAGCAAGCCCGATCCGGATATCGTTGTCGCCGCGCTTGAGAGTGCGGGCACGCCGGCGACCGGCGCGTGTATGATCGGTGATACGCCTTATGATATCGACGCAGCGACTCGTGCCGGCGTGCGCATCATCGCGGTGCGCTGTGGCGGATGGGATGAGCGAAGTCTCTCACAGGCGTCCGAAGTGTACGCAAGTCCCGCCGAAGCACTCGACCATATTCCGGATTGGGCAGGCGTTTAGGCTTCCGCCTCCGGGGTATATGAAAAGCGCATATCGGAATACCGTAAAGGAGCAATAGGCGCATGAGCGACGATACGAAACTTGACAAGTCGGTCAAGGACGCAAAAGATGCGGTGCATGAAGCGGATCATCGAGTGAAGGCCGGCACGGAGCACCTCAAACGCGACGTCCTGGGCGATTCGATGAATCCCGCGGAGAAAGTGGCGTCGCACGTCAAAGAGGCCGGGCACAACGTGGCGGCGGACGTCGACAAAGCCAAGCGCGATCTACGAGATCGAGAAGACAAGAAATAACGATCCGTCAGCCCGTTTTAGAAAACGCGACCGAGAAATCCCGGTCGCGTTTTTCGCATGGTCTAACGCCGAGCGCCGGCGTTCGCGCGCGCTTTGGCTTTCGAATTGCCATTGCCGTTCTTCGATGAAGATCGCGCGGGTTCGAGTTCGGGCTCCGCTGCCGCCGGATTCACATCTTCCGCTATTTCGGACAACGTTTCGTCGGTAGCTTTTTCTTCGTCGAGCGTCAGGTTGAGCAGTTCAGCGGCATCCGTCTCGCCGAGGACCTCCGCAAACGCGCGCACGGTGCCGTAGGCCGCGATTTCGTAGTGTTCGACACGTTGGGCGGCTGCGATCAAAGCCACGTCACCGAGCGATTCCGGAAGCGCCTCCTCCATCGTCGTTTTGCCCTCGGCGATGATTCCTTCGAGGCCTTTGCATTTTTTGCCGCGAGGCGTCTGATCGATCAGCTCGAATACCTGATCGAGTCTCTCGACATGCCCCTTGCTTTGTTCGAGGTGCTCTTCGAACGCGCGCCGCAGAGCGTCGTTGGACGCCGCTTTGGCCATCGTCGGAAGCGCCTTCAAGATCTGATGTTCGGCGTCGTACAGATCTTTGAGTTCGTCTATCCACAGGTCGCGAAGCGTCTTGATTTTCACGATCGGTTACCTCCGGGTTTTTTGCGATTGGCAGCCGGTCGACGGCGCCCGGTTCCGCTTACCCGCGTTTCCGCACCCCAAACCACGACTGTCTGACACAGGGGGCAGTGGCAATCGTCGCAAACGGCAGAAGCATGGCCGATACCCCGGTCGATTTCGAGTCGTGGCGGATCGCTGCAGAGGTTCTGCCGACGGTCGTCTTCTCCGCGCGCCCAGACGGCAGCGTCGAATTCGTGAATCGGCGATGGACTGAGCTGACCGGTCATGCTGCGTCGTCGGCGCTCGGCGATGCCTGGCGTACAATCGTTCATCCGGATGATCTCGAGTACGCATCGTCAGCGTGGCGTCATTCGCTCGAGTCGGGCGATGACATGTCACTGGAATGCCGCATCCGCCGCGCGGATGGCACGTACCGGTGGGTGATCACCAACGCGGCCGCGATGCGCGATGCGCAGGGGGCGGTTGCGCGCTGGTTCGGAACCGTGCACGACATCGATCGGCGAAAGCATGCCGAGGGGTCGCTCGGCACAAGCAATGCACGGCTCGAAGATTCAGAGCGAAAATTTCGCGCACTCGCCAATGCGATCCCCGTGATCTGCTGGACCGCCGATGCGCAAGGGTGGATCGATTGGTATAACAATCGCTGGTTCGAGTTCACCGGCCAGACGAATGATGAGGCGTTAGGGTGGGGCTGGCAGGCAGCGCATCACCCCGATGATTTTCTGGACGTCATGCGAAGCTGGCCTCGCTCGATCGAGACCGGCGAATCGTTCGAGATGGAATTCCGGCTGCGCCGCCACGACGGCGTGTTTCACTGGTTTCTCACCCGCATCGAACCGCTTCGCGATACCGACGGCAAGATTATACGCTGGTACGGCAGCCACATCGACATCGATGCGCAGAAGAATGCGCTCGAGCGTACAAAGCGCGTGGCGGAGACGCTGCAAGAAGTCTTCCTGCCGAAGCACTTGCCGCAGTATCCCGACATCCGCTTGGACGCCCTGTATCTTCCAGCAGAGAAAGACTCGCTTGTCGGCGGCGACTGGTTCGACGCGGTCGCATTGCCCGACGGCCGCCTCATGTTCTCGATCGGCGATGTCGCCGGTCACGGACTGCATGCCTCGGCGCTCGTCGGCCGCATCCGTCAGGCCATCTTCACACTTGCCTTCAAGTTCACCGATCCGGCGATGATCCTCAAGGAGACCGACCGTATCCTCAGCCACCAAGAACCGGATATCATGGTCTCGGCGTTGGTCGGATTCGTCAACGCAACCCACACGACCATCAACTATGCAAATGCGGGGCATCCTCCACCGATCGTCGCCTACCGGAGCGACAGCTCGACCGCGACGCAACCCTTCGGCGAACCGCCGCTTGGAATAGGGTCTGAACAGGACTACATGACTCACGAGATCCCGCTCCACCCTGATGCGGTGGTGGCCCTCTATACGGATGGGATGATCGAATTCTCTCGCGATCTCGATTCAGCGGAAGCGAAGCTGCGCACCGCGGTGGCGCTGTTAGTGGGCAACACAAGCATCGCGCGGCCCGCGCTCGCCGTCCAGGAGATCGTCTTCGACGGAATGCCGCCGAAGGACGACGCCGCGCTTCTGTTGATGCAGTTCTCGGCCGTCGATATGAGCGCGCTCCGTTCGCGCGCGGTCGAGCTGGAAAAGACGTGGCGTTTTCACTCGAGCGACGCCCAGACGGCCCACGTGTCGCGTCACGAAATCGTCGCATTCTTAAAGCAGATGGCCGCCGAACCCGAGCAGGTCTTCGCGGGCGAACTCGTGCTGGGCGAGTTGCTTGCGAACACCGTTGAGCACGCGCCGGGCATCGTGGAGGTTCATGTCGACTGGACAGGTGCGCGGCCGATCGTCACCGTGAGAGACGTGGGCCCGGGCCTCGTGAATCTCAATCGCGACTTGCCCGAAGACATACTGCAAGAACACGGGCGGGGCGTGTACTTGATCAAGACGCTCGCGGACGAAGCTTCAGTTCGGAGATCACCCGGCTACGGCGCAGAGGTGCGAGCGGTGCTTCCGATCACACGCAAACCTGCGGCGCCGGATGACGCGCGGAACGAACTTCGCCGCGAATAATCTCAGGCCGATGCTTGGTAGTAGGCCCGCGCCCGATCGAGAATTGCGTCCGCTGTTTCGGGATGCTTGGCGCGCAGCCACAAGATCGTCGCTTCCGGCTCCGGCAACGTGGCCCATTCATGGGTGACGCTGCCCTGAATCTTCCGGTCGGCCGCGCGCACGTCATGCATATCGCCGATCGCGCGGTCGAGCGCGTCTTGCAGCATCGCGTTGGCGCCGCTTGGCAGCAGATGTGTGTGCGCGCATAAGAGCGCATCCATCACGCCGACATCGAAATCTTTGTCGAAGACGTCGATCGGATACGAACAGAAAAGATCGAATGCAGTCGCCGTGCGGAGACGGTTCCACAGCTGCTCCAGGCGAATCGCAGCGGGGAACTGCTTTGCCTTCCAAAGCACGCCGACCATTTCGCCGTACGCGCGCACGCCGTGCGTACCAGTCGCTTGCTTGAGATGGCGTATGGCCGATCCCACGATCTGATCGAATCGGTCGGCATCCGGATGGCCGCCGATCATGATCCGCGCGAGCGTCTTTTCCGCGTCAAAAAGCACCAGCCGTCCATCTCGCGTCGCACGATCCGCGTCGACGCCGGACCGCGCGATCTCTCGCAAAAACAAGGCTGAATGCAGCGCGGTCGCGATGACCACTGCGCTGCCGCCGGCGTACAAGCCCTCGACGAGAAATGAGGCGACATTGGACGTGAGCGCCTGCACGTTCGCGTCGTGAAGCTGGACGACGTGCGAACTGTGATTTGCGGCTTCGCGTGGAACGCTAGGCGGTGGCATTGGACGCCCTCCGTGGCACTTTGATGGGCGGGTTAGGATGCGGCGTTGGTAAGGGATCATCCTCTGGCTTGGGTTTTGGCAACGGCTCGCCGGGGTTTGGCGATTCGGCGACGCGCGAATTCGGCGACATCATGGCCGGTTCATATGTTCGAGCGCCTGCTCGTCGGTACCAAAGCATCGAAGGGTTGCGTCCAGGCCGGCCGCGTGCACCTCGTGTCGAATGTACGCCGATGGGCCGACGAGCGAGAGCGAGAGCCCTTTAGATCGAAGACGCTTGCTCGCGCTCGCAAGCAGATCAAATCCCACCGCGTCGACGAACGCGACATCCTCCACGTTGACGATCATCGAAAGCGCCTCTGCGTCGTACATGCCCTTGATCGTCATTTCAAGTTTCGAAGCCGTGTTGCGGTCGATGACGCCGACGGCGCGCACGATCCAAACGTCACCCGATTTTGCGCCGACGAAGCGCCCTTCGATTTCGAGCGGCTCGGATTTTACCCCGTCGGACGCGACCGTCCACGGAAGCAGAAAGCACGATTGCGGATCATGATTGTTCACGATAGGCCTCCTATGCCACTCGCTTCCGGCGCGACATCGTCAGTTTTGTTCCCCCGGGCGACATCTCGAGCGTCATGTGATCCATGAGCCGGCGGATGAGGAGGAGCCCCAACCCTCCCACGCGATCGGGATCGCGCAAGATCGGAGGCAGCGCCTCGTCGCCCGGATCGCTGACCGTGACGACGAGCCTATCCGACCGATCGTATGCTCTGACGAGAAAACTGGATTCGGAGGTCGCCGAATGCATCACCGCATTGGCGCACGCCTCGCCGACGGCCAAGCCGATGTCGAAGAGCTGGTCATCGGTGAAGCCGCAATCGCGCGCGAATCCGACGATGCAACCGCGCGCCTCCGCGACCGACGCGGGGGTGCCGCGCAAGCGAACGGAGACAGCCCGGCCTTTGAAGGGCCTCGGCCGACTGCGAGATGATGTGGTCATGGTTTGCTTGTTCCCGCCGTGCGCGGAAACAACGCCAAGGTAAGCTGCCGTTCCAGCGGGCGGTTAGCCAAAACAGGCTTTCAGCGCATCGCCTTCCGTGGGATATACATCGAAAACTTTGCGCAGCCCGGTGATCTCGAAGATTTTCGCCAAATGCGGGCTCAGGCCGGTCAACACGATGGTGCCGTCTTTCTCCCGAATGCGTTTCATTGCTGAGACGATCACACCGAGGCCGGTGGAATCCATATATTGAACGCGATCGAGGTTGAGCACGATCGTCGTTGCTCCGCCATCGACGATGCCGGCAAGCGCGGACTTGAGCCGCGGCGACGTGAGCACGTCGATTTCGCCTTCGAGGTCGACGAGCGATGCGGTGGCATGCTGCGGCGACGTCCGGCTTGTGACATTGAAATTCAACGTGGTTGCCATGCGATTCCCTGCGGCACTGGCGCCGGTCCCTCGGGTGGTTGCGGCGGTGCGACCGGCGCGGGTTCGCCGCCGGGAGCCGGTTGAACGGGCGCGGGCGGTCCGGGCGGCGGCAACTCGTAGCCAAACGTATAGTCGCTGTAGAACATGTTCTTCTTATCCCTCGGGACCCCAACGGTCAAACCTCGGGAGGAATACTAAGGACGCATTTTTTAATGGAAACAGCTCACCTCGCAACGGGTGCAAAGGATTCGGCTTTGCAAAGCCTTCGTCGACCTATGACCGCCGCTCTGGTCCTGGCGGTCGCATTTCTAGCCGCCGGATGCACGGGAAAATCCGCAAGCGACATCACGGCGCTGTTCGCGCCGCTTCTCCATATGCGCGATCAAGCGGTGGCGAACACCGTTGCCGGTAAGGCGTCCTTGGATCCCGCATCGCTCAATCAATTGGGTATCTGCTACGGCGATCTGCGCACCAAGAGCGATCAATACACCCAGTTCATCGCAAGCGTGGTCCAGTCGTCCGGGTTCGACGGCGCACAGAATCAAGCAGACGCGCGAATCCTCCAACTTGCAATCGCATCGTATAACGACTGCCTCCTCAAGCTGCAGAAGGTGTCGGCATCCAAGAGCACGGCGCCGTCCCTTTCGCTCTTGGACGCCGATTGGGTACCGGTGCTCGGCCGCGACGTCGACGCATACTGGGGGCGTGACGGTTCCATGGTCAAGCTGCTCTCGCCATCCGCCCGGGCTCGCGTTGTCGAGCAGATCTCGAGCGAGACGGTGTGGCCGGAGTTCGCGACGATCGGCGGCGGATCGCCGCCGCCGTCTCGCTAGCGAGCGTTACTGCGTCAGGCGGTGCGGCGCCCGCCCGTGATGAGATTGAACACGAAAAGCGCCAATGCGATGACGAGCAGCATGTAGATCAAAGACCCGCCGACATGCATCAGAAATCCCACGAGCCAGAGCACGACGAGTACCGATATCACCGTCCACAACAAGTTTCCCATGTCCTCACTCCTTTGCGCTGTGCGCTGCTATCCAACAGCCTTGAGTATTCCGCGTTCGCGCGAAGATGAAACAAAAGGCGAAGGCCCGGGGGCGGCACGAAGCTGCGCGCCGATGGAATCGCCACGGCCGAAGGCGTCGGGCTTACGCCGATATCTCGCAGTTCTCGGACCCGGCCTGATCACCGGCGCGGCCGACGACGACCCGTCGGGCATCTCGACCTATTCTGTGGCCGGTGCGACGACCGGCCTCTCGATGTTATGGCTTGCGCTCTTCACCACGCCGATGATGGCGGTCGTGCAAGGCATGTGCGCGCGCATCGGCATGGTGTGCGGCCGTGGCCTGGCCTCGGTGCTGCGAACGCAGGTGCCTGCGCCGCTGCTCTACGTCGTCGCGGCAATGGTCATCGTCGCGAATACGTTCAATATCGGCGCCGATATCGCCGGTATGGCCGCGTCGATGCAGATGGTCGCCGGTTTGCCGGTGATGTTTTGGGTCTTCGTCTCGGGCGCGGCGTTGATCGGCGTGCAAGTATTCTTGTCCTACCGTTCGTTCGTCCGAGTGATCAAGTGGCTTTGTCTTGCGTTGTTCGCCTATGTCGTGACCGCGTTTGTCGTGCGGCCGGATTGGGCGAGCGTCCTCGCGGCTGCGGTCGTGCCGCACGTCAGCCTCACGACCACGTGGATCACGACGATGGTCGCCGTCCTCGGCACGACGATCTCGCCGTACCTCTTCTTCTGGCAGTCATCGCTCATGGTCGAGGAAGAAAAAGCGATGGGACGCCACACCCAAGCGGCCCGGAAGGGCGCCACTGCCGACGAGATCCGCGACGCGCACGCCGACGTCAACACCGGCATGCTCTTCTCAAATCTCGTGATGTTCTTCATCATCGTCACGACCGCGACGACACTGGGCGCCCACGGCATGCACGATATCGCCACCGCCCAACAAGCGGCTGAAGCGCTGCGGCCGCTCGCCGGCAATTTTGCGTATCTCCTCTTCACCTTGGGGATGGTGGGCACCGGGCTGCTCGCAGTACCATCGCTTGCCGGATCGTCGGCCTACGTCATCGCAGAGATCTTCCGGTTTCGCCAAGGCATGGACGAAACGCCGGCGCGGGCGCCCAAGTTCTACGCGGTGGTCGTCGCCGGCATCATCGTAGGCATCGTGATGAATGTCGCGCACGTCGATCCGATCAAAGCCCTCTACTGGTCCGCGGTCGCAAACGGCGTTGCCTCCGTGCCGCTCGTCGTACTGGTGACGATCATCGCAAACGACAAACGCGTGATGGGCAAGTGGCGCAACACATGGCTTGCGAATATCTGGTCGGGACTGGCCATCCTGACGATGACCGGTGCAGCGGTGCTGCTCTTTGTCTACTGGGGGAAGTCGTGAGGCACGAGCGCTGTCACAACGCCCACTGCCACGCGTTCCAGAACGGGCTCACCGCGTGCGCGGGCCGGTAGTTCTGCAAGTTCACATTGACGACGTCCTGACGTTGCGAGAACCAGAGCACGATGATGGGCAGATCCGTCGCAAGGATGTCTTGGACGCGATCGTAATGCGCCTTGCGCTGACCCCGGCGATAGTCTGAAAGGCCGGCGTTCTCGGCCGCGTCGAGAGCAGGATTACAATAGTGATAGATGTTCCAACCCGCCGGCGGTGCGAATCTGCACATGAACAACTGCGATTCGTCCGGATCGACACCGTTGGCCCATTCCTCGATCGCCACGTCGAATTTTCCGCGCTGTTCGATGCCGCCTTCTGCAAGCGTGTCGTACAACGTCGACGACGGGTAGTTGCGGACGGACACGCGTGCGCCGACCGCATGCCAGTCGTGACGGATCAGCGCTTCGGTGTCGGCAGTCGTCTGTGAGCCGGCCGCACCGACCATTTGGATCTGCAGGGTCACGCCATGCCGCGCGCGGATGCCGTTCCTGCCGATGCGCCAACCGGCGCGATCGAGAATGCGTTTCGCCATCCCAGGATTGAACGGGTACGTCGGCACGTGTGCGTCGTGCGCCCAGAAGTACGGCGGCTGGTCGCTGTCCGCCGGAAAATTGACGCCGTGGGTAACGCGCTCGATGAGTCTGTTGCGGTCGATCGCGTAGGCGAGCGCCTCGCGCACGTGCCGGTCTCGCAGCTGCGGACGAGCGAGGTTGAAGCCGATATCGGTCCAGCGGGTGAACGGATAGAGATAGACAGTTGCGCCGTCGATCCCATGCAGTTCGGGCTCCAACGCCTGCGCGGCGTTCTCGTAGAAATCGACCTTATGCGTTTTCATGAGGTTGATGATCTCGCGATCCCGCGGGATGTAGCGAAAATCGATCTCTTTGAGTTTTGGTGGGCCGCGCCAGTAATCCGGATTTGCCGCGAGAACGATGCCGGTGGAATCATTCGAGACGACGCGGAATGGGCCGGTGCCGACCGGCAGCCGACTGTAGCTCGCGGTGTCGACGTCGGGCAGTTTCCCCAGTAGATGTTGCGGCATGATGCAATACGTCGTGCCCGACATAGAAAAGAATGTCGCCACGAACGGCGCGTACTTCTGCTTGAGATGCACGACGAGCGTGAAGTTGTCCGGCGTCTCGATCTTCGAAATCAGGTCGTAACCCTGTCTGCTGCCGGCATCATTGCGCGGGTTCATCACTTGGCGCCATGAGTAGACGACGTCAGCGGCGGTGAAGGGTGCGCCGTCCTGCCAGCGCACGCCGCGACGCAGGTGATAGGTGACGATCAGCCCGTTCTTGCTGACGCCGCCGTTCTCGACGCTGGGCACCGCCGTTGCGAGCTCCGGCACGAATTGGTCGTGATCGTTCCAGAGGAAGAGATACGATGCCCATAACAGCGCAAGGTCGGTGTCAATGGTTTGCGTGCCGATGAGCGGATTGAGGTTGTCCGGCTGCTGATCGCCCGCCATGCGCAGCACGCCGGGCCGGCTCTGACCAAATGTGTCGTCGGTCGTCGCCTCGCTTGGATAACAGCCGCCGGCGGCCGCCGAGAGGATCGCGGCGAGAGCAAAAGCGAGCAGTGCGCGCGCCTGCGCTTTCACGCGATTCATGCGCTCGGCCGGGCTTCGCGCGGCGCGAACCCATCGAGCAGTGCGATCGAATCGGCCGCGGGCACCGGCGGACTGAAGTAGAACCCTTGCGCCTCGTCGCACCCCATGCGCCGCAGTTTGAGCAACTGAGCCCGCGTCTCGACGCCCTCGGCGATGACCCGCATCTTGAGACTGCGCGCGAGCGCGATGATGGCGAGGGATATCGCCTCATCGAACGGATCGTTATTGAGATCGTGGATGAACGAACGGTCGATCTTGATCGATGAGATAGGAAATTTCTTGAGATAGCTCAGCGAGCTGTAGCCGGTGCCGAAGTCGTCCATTGAGATCGAGACGCCCATCTCGCGCAGCTGCTCGAGCGCGTGCATGCCGTCGTTCACGTCGCGCATGACGGTGCTTTCGGTCAGCTCGAGCTCGAGCGTCCCCGGCCGGATGGCGAACTCGGACACGATGCGCCCGACCATCTCGGGAAGATCGCGTCGCTGGAATTGACGCGCGGAGATATTGACGGTCACGCGCCCTTTTGTCGCGCCGAGGCGTTCCCACTTCTTCTGCTGTGCGGCGGCGGTGCGCATGACCCACTCGCCGAGCGGCACGATCGCGCCCACTTCTTCGGCGATCGGAATGAAGTCCATCGGCGCGAGCAGTCCGCGTGACGGGTGCTGCCAACGCACGAGCGCTTCGAAGCCGGTCACCGCGCCAGTCGTGACGGCGACGATCGGCTGGTAGTGCAGGATGAATTCTTCCCGGTCGATCGCTCTACGCAGGTCGCTCTCGAGCGAGAGCCGGCGCCGCGTCACTTCTTGGATCTCGGCCGCGTAGTACTGGATATTGTTGCGCCCGCGTTCTTTGGCCTGATACATCGCCGCGTCGGCGTTCTTGACGAGCGTGTCCGCGTCGACGCCGTCTTGCGGGAAGAGCGAGACGCCGACGCTCGTCGAGATGAAGAACTCGTCGCGCCCGACGATGTACGGCTCGACGAACGCCTCGATCACTTTTTCGGCGATGTTCTGGACATCGCTTTCGCGCGCGACGTCCGCCAGCACGATGATGAATTCGTCTCCGCCTGAGCGCGCGACCGTATCGCTGATCCGCACCACGCTCGTCAGACGGCTCGCGACCACCTTGAGCAGCGCGTCGCCGACGCTATGACCGAGCGTGTCATTGACGCTCTTGAAGCGGTCGAGGTCCATATACAAGACAGCCACAACGCCTTCGTGACGCTGCGCATGTAAGAGCGCTTGTGAGAGCCGCTCTTGGAAAAGCGTGCGGTTGGGCAGACCCGTGAGCGCGTCGTGGTGCGCGAGGTGAGCAAGGCGCTCTTCAGCGAGCTTGCGATCCGTGACGTCGAGGAGCGTGCCGATCACGCTGACGGCGTTGCCGTCGGCATCAAACGTATACTCGGCTTGTTCCTGGACGTGCCGCACCGATCCGTCGGCTAACACGATGCGGTGGTCGATGCTGTAGGGATGGTGATGCAGCTGTGCGACGTGCACGGTATGGATGATCGCGCTGACGTCGTTTGGATGGTCGAATCTGCGCAGCATGTCATGTTCCACCTCGGCATGCTTCACACCGAAGATGCGGCACATCTCATCCGACCATTGGAGTTTGCCGCCGCGGAGATCTTGCGTCCAGTTCCCGACGCGCGCAAGCCGTTGTGCGTTGACCAGACTGGTGTTCGCCTCAGTGAGCTCGGCGACATATTGCCGCTCGATGCGCCGGTTCGAGCGATACATGCGCATGGCGGCGAGGAGATATGCGAGGGTCAGCAATGCGACCTCAAGCACCGACGCCACGACCCGCAACCGGGATTCGGTGGCGGACGCTTGCGCGGTCCGGTCGAGGACCGCGTTGAGCGCTCCGATGTCGTCATTGAGCGAGCTGAAAAGCAGCTCACCCGTGCGTTGCCTGCTTTGCGCAAGCTCACCGGACGGATTGCTCATGAGCGGGGCCGCGACCGTCGCGCGCCACTGCCCGTGGATGCGGTCGATGTCGCGCAGGTATGGCTGGGCGCCGGGCAAGCCGATACGGTCGAGCAGGCCCTGCAATGCGTTGAGTTGCTGACCAAAATCGTTGCGAGCGGCGGCGAACGGCTTGAGATATTCGCTGTCGTGGGTCGATGTATAGCCGCGCAGGCTCGATTCTTCCTTGAAGAGCGCTTCGACCATCTGCGAGGTCTGTTGGCGCGCATTGTACGACGATTCGGTCCGAGCGATCGCACCGGAAATCGCGCGATAGTTATAGATAGACAGCACAACGGCTATCGCGGCGAGGGTAAAGGAAAGAAGCGCGCTTCGGCGCTTGCCGAGGAGCGCCCGGGCCAGTGTCGCCCCTACGGCGCGGCCCGATGCGATGAGCATACTAATACTATCGGATAGAACGCGGAAGGGCGGAAAACGAACGCTTGTACGTGACCATTATCACCGCGCGGGTGGGTCATTCCCGTCACTGGGACGGGAGAAATCGCGCGAAATCAGCCGGTTCGACATCTTCGGTTTCGATGTCGGGAAAGAGTTGGCGGCCTGCCTTGCGATACGCGCATGCGACGAACTCGCCGCACGTGTATCGGTCACCGATCGTCTTGTTGACGTGCAGATGCACGAATGCCCGGTCGAGCACCATCGCGATCGCGCCGGTCGCGTCGTAGCCGTCGCCGACTTGGGAGAGCGCCCACGTGGTTGCCGCGAGAACTTCTTCCTTCGTACCAAGCGCGGGAATCCGAGTGAAGACCTCGCCGCCGGCGCGCTTGCGAAGATCGTTGAGCTCCACACCGTTCGGACGTGCTTCGATGATCCGCTCGCCGCCGAGCGAGAGCGCGACATGATAGAATGGGGATTTTGTCACGAGCGTGATGAGCCGGTTTGTGCCGCGCGCACGGAAGAACAACAGCAGATCGCCCGCTTTGAGCTCGGAATGATCGGTCAGGCGGTTGAATGACATCTCCGGCAGGGTATAACGTCTAGGACACGCCGACTCCTGTGAAAAGAGGACGGATCGCTATGTCCACTCCCATCGTCTCCTCGGACGCCAAGCACACGGCATACGAGGCGGTCAACCGTCTTTCGCGAGCTGTCGACGGTTGGTGCGCGCACCCGATTGCCGCGGCCACCGTTTTTGCGCTCGTCGTGGTCTGGCTTCTCATCGGACCGCGGACGCATTTCTCGGATGCGTGGCAGTTCTTGATGAACACGACGTCGTCCACCGTCACATTTTTGATGGTATTCGTCATCGCGAACGCGCAAAAGCGCGATACGGATGCGCTGCTGCTCAAATTGGACCTTCTGATCGCCGCGAATCCGCGGACCAAGAATACCGCCGTCGAGATCGAATCGCAGCCCGAACACGTCGCCGAGGAAGTGCGCAAGGAAATTCGGGAATTGCAGGGCCAAGACGAGCCTGGCGCATAATGCTCCAGTGGAGACATCCACAGCCGTGCAATTTTCGCTCCTGCCCCAACCCGAAATCCAAATCCTCGTCGACGACGAGACCGGACGCATCGTGTACCGGCGCGCGCTCTTCAGCGACGACTTGCAGCAGACTTGGTTTGCGCATCTGCGCGATCATGTCGCATGGCGCACAGAGCAACGCCCGATGTACGACCGGCTAGTCGATGTTCCGCGGCTCGTCGCAAGTCACAAGCTCGCTGCGGCCGATGTCCCTGAACCGATTCGAGCCATGCGGCCGGCAGTGGAAGCGTTCTGCGGCGTTTCGTTCACCTCGGCTGGCTTAAACTTCTACCGCGACGGCAACGATAGCGTGGCGCCTCACGGTGACCGCCTCGGCAAAGACCCGATCGAGGCTCCGGTCGCGTTGGTAAGCCTCGGCGACATGAGACGGATGACGATCCGCAGCCGGTTCAAACCGCGCCGCATTCTCGATCTCGACCTCGAATCCGGCAGCCTGCTCGTGATGAGTTACGCAAGTCATTTCAACTACGATCACGGGATTCCGAAGACCACGCGGCACGTCGGTCCGCGCATCAGCATCGCATTCCGCCGCTCGCCCTAACGTCGACGCACTCTGTGGGGCCGACCTTTATGGTCGGCCTCGTCCCTTCGTAGCAGGGCGAGCATCGCTCGCCCTAAAAATTCAGGCCGACCATAAAGGTCGGCCCCACATTGAAAATCGATAGCACCAAAAAGTCGGGTGAGCGTTGCTCACCCGACTACAATGGCGCGATGACTACATGACGATGATCACCGTGCGCATGCCGAACGCGTTGTAGTGAAACGCGCAACCGAACATATAGAAGCCCGGCGATCCGCTGTTGTACTTCTTTGAGTGCGTGCCCGGGGACATCGCACCGGTGCTAAAGCTGGCCGTGCCGATCGCGGTGCCTGCCGGCGACGCTTGTGAACTTCCGTTGAACGACGTCGGCCAGTTCGCACCCTGCGATGTGGCGTCGCCCAAGAAGCTCGCGGTGTGCGGGTGGATCGTATCGACGTTGTTGAACACAACGACCGTCGCCGCAGGAAGCTTCACGACTTCGGAATTCGTCGACGTTTTGCCGTTGAAGTATCCAAGAACTTTGCCGTAGGTCGGGCTATTGAACGACGCTTCACCGGTGAGCCGGACGCCGACGTGCTTGGTAACGGTCGCGACGTCATCGCTCACGTTCAGCATTTGTGCGGGCGCCGGAGCGACTGCGTGCGAGGCCGGTACTGCCGGCGGCGCGGCGGTCATGCTTTGGCTGCTGCAGCCGGCCAACGCCACGATCGCCGCTGCAAATAAGACTTGCTTGAGCCGGACTGAAAACATAAACATGCACCCCCATCGATTGGTTGAACGGTAATAAACCCTGCGGGTCCAAACATAGCACGTCCGCGCGTCGCGTTCAATCCGACCAATGGTCTATCGAGCAGATTCTTTTCAGCCGCCTTTCAGACGAGACGCGAAATCGAGCGAGACGGAATTCATGCAATAGCGCTGACCGGTCGGTCTCGGCCCGTCATCGAAGACGTGACCCAGATGCGATCCGCACGAAGAGCAGCGCACTTCGGTTCGCACCATGCCAAGACTGTCGTCGACGAGCAGTTCTACTGCGTCCGGCGTCAATGGCTCGTAAAAACTCGGCCATCCGCAACCTGAGTCGAATTTCGTCTCCGATTTGAAGAGCGGCGCGCCGCACGCACCACACGAGTAGGTGCCGGCTTCCTCGTTGTGCAGCAACTTGCCCGAGAACGGTGCTTCGGTGCCGCTTTCACGCAGTACGCGGTACTGCTCGGGCGTCAGTTCGCGTTTCCAGTCGGCGTCGGATTTGGCCGGGGTCGATGCCATGATGTTGCTCCTTCTTCCTTATGATACGAGCGGCGTGCGTTTCCAGATTACTCTTCTCGCGCGACAAATCACGTCCGGAACCAAATCGCGAAGACGATGCCGAGCGAAGCGATCACGACCCCGCTCAAAACTTCTCCATAGCGCTCGAGGGGGCCGTACGACACGTTCTTGAGGCTCATGACGGAGGCGACGCTTAGGACGATGTACGTGCCGATCGTCGAGAGCGCAAAAGCGATCGACATGACGGCGAGGAGTGGCGCGCCGTATTTTGCCGCGGCGAAAAATGCGGGGATGCCCTCCACCATCGGCGAGGACCCGAGGATCAGCACGAGCGCCGTCCGTGAGGACGTCGAATGCTCGTGTACGTGCAGCGGCGGGTCGGACGCCGTGACCACGGCGGCGTCATGCATTTCGGCGATGTCGTGATCGTGCCAATGCACGTGTTCGAGGCCGTCCGCGTGGCGGTGGATGTGCGCGTGTCCTCCTTGCGTGCGGATCTCGCGCAGCGCTGCGAGGGCCGTCCACGATCCGAAGACGATCAGCGCAGCGCTCACCAAGAGTTCGACCGCGTTGCCGAATCGCGCGGCGGCTTGGACGCCGGCGAACCAGACGACGACGGCGATCGCAAGCGTCGACACCGTATGTCCGACGCCGGCGAGCGCCGCGGCACGCGCGGTGCGCGCAAGCGACCAGCCGCGCTGCCTCGCGATCAGGGCGAGCGGGGCCCAATGGTCCGGCACCATCGTATGGAAAACGCCGACAGCGATTGCTGCGGTGACGAGAAGCGCTTGCGGACCCAGATTCATCGCGCGCTATTTGGCGCAGGATACGCGCAGTCACCTTTGGCGCGGGCCGGCAAACGAAGAAGCCTTGCAGACGGATGGCATCAGCAAGGCTTCAACGATGGTGCCGAGAGCCAGAATCGAACTGGCGACACCGCGCTTTTCAGGCGCGTGCTCTACCGACTGAGCTATCTCGGCGACGGCTCGCTTTTCGCCGTCCTGCCGATGAAACCTCGCTTTGCACGCTGCATTGGTCGCGCTATTTCTTGCCGTTTTGCGCGACGAGATATGCGACCAACGTCTCTACGTCGGCGTCATTCAACGGTGCGCCGTACGCGGTCTTCATCTTCATCACTTCTGCGCGCCATTGCACGTCCGTGAGCGGCGGCTGCATGTAGACATAATCGGCCGCGTGGCAGATCGTGCAGTTGGCTTGTGCCACCGATTGGCCCGCGCCGGGCCGGAACATCTGTGCGTCGGGCAGTAACGTGATGCTGACCGGCGCGCTGTCGGAGCCGGATGCGCGCGCAAAGGAAGCCAGCGTGAAGGCCGCGAGCACTGCGAGCGCGCTCGCGATAGTCGCGCGCCGTGCCGAGCCGGCGGTCATGGCGACACCGTGATCTTCACGGTTTCGATGACATTTCTCGCGTACCCGGACGCGTTCCACGCCAGCGTCGCGGGCTGCGTCGATCCGTCTTGCGCTGTCGCGATCGACTGGAGGGAGTATTGTTTGCCGCGCTCAGGTTTGAAGCTCGCCGTCCATTCGCGAAAACTGTATTTTCCGCTATCCGCACCTAAGAGCGCGCGCTTCCAAGTCGCTCCGCCGTCGCTACTGAACTGGACGTTCGCGATGCCCGAACCGCCGTCGAATGCGATGCCGCGTACGGACCTGATGTCATCTGTCGTCACAGTTGCGCCGTCCGCAACGCTCGTGATGAAGGATCGGACGTTGAGCCGCGTGATCGGTACGGTCGGCACTTTGGTGCCGGGCAGTTGGCAGCCGCACGGTGCCGCCGGAACGCGATATGCGGTCTTCATCCAAAAATTGTCGTCCGGCTGTGCGAGCACTTCGATGTCGTCGAGCATCTTCACCCAGTAGGTCGCGAACCAACCTGGAACGACAAGCCGCGCGGGAAAACCGTTGAGCAGCGGCAGCGGTTTGCCGTTCATCTCGTACGCCACGATGACGTCATCGCCGTTCGCGACGTCGCGATCGAGCGATTTCATGAAGTCGGGGGTCTGTGGCAGCAAAGGTTTGTCCAGACCGTTGAAACGCACTTGCACGGCGCCGCTCGCGATGCCGGCGCGCGTGAGAATATCTTTGAGCCGCGCCCCGCGCCACGTCGCATTGCCCATCGCGCCGTTGCCCCACTGGCCGCCTGGAACGCGCGGGTCGAAAAACCCACGGCTATTGCCCGAACACTCGCAGACCGCATTGACTTCTACCGGCGCGAATCGCTTCGTCAAATCATCGAAGGTGAGCGAAAGCGGGTTGGTCACATGGCCGTGCACATTTAGGCGGTACGCCTGCGGATCGACAGTGGTCGGCACGCCGCTCAAGTGCCAGCGGACGAAAAACGCATCGTTCGGCGTGAAGACGCCGTCGTTGAAAACTTCGAACGGCGTTTCGAGCTGCACCGGGCGCGACGTGAGGAGAATCATCTCCCGTTTTTGCGGATACGTCGCGAGGGTTCGCGCGCCGTTCGCGAACGGCATCGTGACGGTGCCCGTACCGCTTGCTGCCGCCGGCCACTTCGAAAGGCCGATCCCGCCCGCGACGGCGGCCGCTCCGGTGAGAAATGTCTGTCTGGAGAGTCTTGTGTGCATGAATCGTTCTCCGCGAACTGGTGCCGGCCACGACGGTGCTTCGAGGCCATCCGATACATCACTGTGCGTCTTGCCGCTTTGTCCACCAACACCATCGACTTGGTTCTTGCGACGTTTCCGCAATCGAAACACGCCTCCTTCCCAAGTCGGTGAAACTCCTACACCGTCGTCGTCCCCCGACCCCCGAGGTTCATCCATTCATGAGCCGCAACTGTACCGAATGTCCGCGCCGCGATGGAGGCATGTTTCCCGATGACGCTCGTGTGTCGCTGCATCATCATCTTGGTGGGACTTTTCGGAGTGGCCGGTCCTGTCAACGCCGCTGCGCTCCCCGTTTCTCACCCAGTTCCGGCGCCGGCTGCGGTGGTCACGTTTCCCAATGGAAGACTGACACTACACGGCGTGATTTACAGGCCGCGCGGCGCAGGGCCGTTTCCGGCGATCCTGTACAACCATGGCAGCGCTCCCGGCATGTTGAGTGCGCAGGCGTTCGCAGCGCTTGGTCCGGTATTTGCACGTCACGGGTGGTTATTCTTCGGACCATACCGGCGTGGCCAAGGCCTTAGTTCTTCGGCTGGTCCGTATATCGGCGACCAGATCACCGCAGCCGAGAAAAAAGGGGGCGTCGCTGCCGGCGCCGCGACGATGGTCCGGCTATTGAAAACCGATCACCTGAGCGATCAATTGGCGGCGCTCGCGTGGTTGCGGGAACAACCTTTCGTCAGTCCAGATCGGATCGCCGTGGCCGGCACTTCATTCGGCGGTATCGAGACCGTTCTCGGCGCGCAGCGAGCGTCGTATTGCGCAGCAGTCGATTCGTCAGGCGCCGCGGAGAGTTGGGCGGAAGCGCCCGAACTTCGATCATTGATGACGCCCGCAGTCCGCGATTCCCGCGCGCCCGTTTTCTTCTTCCAAGCCGAAAACGACTATGATCTGTCCCCGAGCCGGACGCTATCAACAGCCATGAAGGACGCGAGCAAAGAATTCAAGCTCAAGATCTATCCGCCGTTCGGCAAGACTACGCAAGACGGTCATACGTTCGGCTATTTCGGAAGCGCCGTCTGGGGTGCTGATGTGTTTCGGTTCTTGGGCGATCACTGCCGAGGCTGAGAGGCTGCCATCGGTCAACCGGATTTCCGCATACCGAACGGTCGGCTCTGCGGCGTAGAGTTCTGACGCCTCGGGGACGCGAGACAAGTATGATGTACCCTGGCGCCGGGGAACGCCGGCGTAGCGTAACCAGTTGCGAAAAGGAAGGGTACTATCATGACTTCATTCCAAGGTCTCGTCTTGCGTGTTGCGGCGGTTCTCGTGGGCTCGACCGTTATGGGTGCGAGCATCGCATCCGTCCCGGCGGCCGCTCAAGACTTCAACAAAGTGGTCCAGATCTTTGGTACCACGCTCTGTTCGAATTCGACGTTTTGTAAGGCATTCAAGAATTCGGGCTCCGGTGCGGGCGTTGAAGGCGTAGCATCTAATGGAAGCGGCGTCATCGCGCAGTCGACAAACGGAAGCGGCACCTATTCGACGTCGACGAATTCGCCCGGCGTTCAATCCTACTCGACCAACAACGACGGAGTCAATTCCGGCACGAACAACAATAGCATGATAAACAGCCCTCGTTCCGGCGTGTGGGGTCACGACGATTCGGGGGACGGCGGCGCGCTCAATTTCGGTGTTGTGGGTTCGTCGATCCACGGCACGGGGGTTCGCGGCAGCAGTGCCAACGCGCAATTTTCTGTCGGTGTCGAGGCGTATGGCGGCGGCGCCAATTTTCAAGGCGACGGCGTCGAGACTTTCACTCCGGCGCTCAGCGTCGTCGGCTACCCTGAGGACTTCTATGGGAATACCGTCGGCGATGAGATCGACGTCTGCAATTCGGCTTCTGGTGTCGATCCGTGCTACTCGCAATACGGACTGAGCAGCTTCCAACCCGACATGCAGATGCAGGTCGGCGGATACCTCAACATCGTCGGTACGTTGACGACCGGCGGAACATGTAACGTCGGCTGCGCTGGGCCGAAGGGTGGCACCGCGCATCGAGTACGATTCTACACCGCGCAACAAAGCGAGCCCACCGTCGAAGACATGGGGGAGACGCAAATGGTGAATGGTAGCGCATACGTTCCGCTCGACCACAAGTTTGCCAATGCGGTCGATGCGCGCGCCCACTACCTCGTCTTTATCACGCCCAACGGCGACACGCGAGGCCTCTACGTCAGTCGTAAGACGAGTGCCGGCTTCGAGGTTCGCGAGACACAAGGCGGTCACGGAAGCCTCAGCTTCGACTATCGCATTGTGGCGAAGCCGTACGGCGTTACTGCGCAGCGGTTTGCAATGATGACGGTCGGGAAACCGCTAAAGCCGCTCGTTCGCCATTAGAGAAGGCGCGCGGCCGGGCTGATCGCGCGCACGCTTAGGAA
>DATBOZ010000178.1:0-4441 GCA_036561585.1 Candidatus Eremiobacteraceae bacterium
TGCTTGGCATCCGATCACTGAGCTGCGCACGATGCGCATGCATCCCGATGCGGGCGCAGCAATCGCGCACGATTTGGCCGGTCCGGGTCAGTCCGCGTGCAGATATCTGCTCGCACCTTGGCGCGATTGATACAAAAAGGAACGAGGCCGACCATAAAGGTCGGCCCCACATTGATCGCAACCACCGCCAAACCCCTGGTCGGCCATAAAGGTCGGCCCCGCATTATTCTTTGTCTATTTGTTGTAGCGCAGGAACGCCGGCACTTCGATCTCATCCATGTTGATGGGCTTAACCTTCTCCATATCGCCTACGCCGAGCACGCGCTGTCTCTCGCGCGCACGAGAACCGAATCCCGTCGCAAGCACCGTGACGCGAACTTCGTTGCCCATACTTTCGTCGATCGTCGCGCCGAAGATGACCTCGGCTTCCGGATCGACCGACTTGCTGATCGCCTCCGCCGCCTCGTTCACTTCGTACATCGAGAGATCCGGGCCGCCGTAGATGTTGAAGATCACGCCGCGCGCGCCATCAATGGTGGCCTCGAGCAGCGGACTCGAAACCGCTTTTTGCGCAGCATCCGCTGCGCGCCGCTCGCCCGTACCAATGCCGATGCCCATAAGCGCTGAGCCGGCGTCAGTCATCACCCGCCGGACGTCGGCGAAATCGAGGTTGATCAGCCCGGGTTTGGTGATGAGATCGGTGATGCCTTGAATGCCTTGACGAAGGACGTCGTCGGCAGACCGGAACGCCTCCATAAGCGGCGTGCGCTTCTCAATGATGGAAAGCAGGCGATCGTTGGGGATGACGATCAGGGTGTCGACCTTTTGCTCGAGCTCGGCGATGCCTCGCTCGGCGATCTGCGCGCGCTTGCGCAGCTCGAAACCGAAAGGCTTTGTGACCACACCGACCGTGAGCGCGCCGGCCGCGCGCGCGAGCTCGGCGACGATCGGCGCCGCGCCCGTACCCGTGCCGCCGCCCATTCCCGCGGTGATGAAGACGAGATCGGTCCCCTCGACGAGCATCGCGAGGTCTTCCTTCGATTCTTCAGCCGCCTGTCGTCCGATCTCCGGATCGGCTCCCGCTCCAAGACCGCGCGTGAGATTCTGTCCGATCTGCACGCGATTTTCGGTGCGCGAGTTCTTCAAGGCTTGGATATCGCAGTTCACGGAGAAGAACTCCGCTCCGTTGATGCCGGAGTCGACCATGCGATCGATCGCGTTGCAGCCACCGCCGCCGACGCCGATCACCTTGATGCTCGCCATATGTTCGGGTACGTAGCGACGCTGCTCAGCCATGTTTCTTTCTCCTCGTTCGATTCGGAAGTGATGCGACGTCGAGCGCCGCTTAGCCCAACAAATCTTTCCACCACGCGACGATCCGCCCGCCCACGCCTTGTCCGTTCGAACGCGAGGGAGTCGCCCCCGCGTCCGAATGCGCGCCGAACAACGCGAGGCCGACCGCCGTCGCATACGCCGGATGTTTGATCGTATCGGTGAGTCCACCGACGTGCATCGGCACGCCGACCCTCGACGGCAAATCGAAGAAATCCGCAGCGAGCGCATCCAGCCCGCGCAATTCTGCGCCGCCGCCCGTAAGCACGAGTTCGGCGAGCATCACTTCGGGCGGACAATTCTGCGCGAGATTGGCGCGCACGAGTTTGAAGATCTCGGTCATGCGGGCGACGATGATCTGACGCAGAAAACTCTTCGACGCCGCACGCGAGGTCCGTCCGGAGAGCGCTTTCACCTCGAAGGTCTCATCGCCCAAGTCGAGCGCGAGATTCGCCGTGCCGAATGCGTGCTTGATGTTCTCCGCCTCTTGGAAACTCGTCTTGAGGCCAAGGGCGATGTCGTTCGTGACGATATTGCCGCCGACCGGCACCGTCCACGTATGGTAGACGCCGCCGCCCCAGTACACGGCGATGTCGGTCGTGCCGCCGCCGATATCCAAGAGCACCACACCTGAATTTCTCTCTTCCGGCAGAAGCACCGCTTCGCCGGCCGCGAGCGGCTCGAAGACGACCGCGGTCGGCTCGATGCCGGCGCGGTGCACGCACTTCAGCACGTTGGCGACGAACGACGATCCCGCCGTCACGAGGTGCGTGTCGACTTCCAGGCGCGCGCCCGACATCCCAACCGGGTCGGTGATCCCGTTTTGGCCATCGACGGCGAATTCGCGCGGCAACGTATGGATGATCTGCCGCTCGGCAGGAAGCGTTATGATCGTGCTCGCGTCGACGACGCGCTTCACGTCACCCGCCGCGACCTCGCGCTCCTCGCCGCCAACGGCGACGATGCCATGAGCGTTCTGCGACCGGACATGTTCGCCGGTGATGCCGACAAACGCGGTCTCGATGTTGACGCCGGCCATCCGTTCGGCGCTCTCGGTCGCTGCTTCGATCGATTTCACGGTCTCTTCGAGGTCGGTGACGACGCCTTTGCGCAAGCCGAGCGAAGGCGCGACGCCGAAGCCGATGATATCCATCGCGCCGTCGCGGCCGATCGACGCGATGACGGCTGCCGTCTTCGTGGTGCCGATATCCAGGCCGGCGATAACGTCGCTACGCGCCACTTACGACCTCAAAAACTGTCCACAGCCTGTGGATAATCCGCCTGCAAGAACGCAACAAGCGACCGTGAAGGTCGCCGCGATCATCCGCGGCCTTGCATTCCAAGTATGCCCGCACTTCCCTGCTTCGCGACGTCATTTGAAGAGCACCGTCGGCGCACGGGCGCTTCGCAAATCGATGTACGCGACCTGCCGCGGCGATGCGATCTTCACGACGATGAGCCGATAGAGCTGCACTTTTTGTGATAGGCCGTCCGTGGCGCCGAACAGCACGCGATAATCGTCGGCCGTCTCGGCGCCGATGCCGGTCACGCCGCCGACGTCGATGGACCGCGCGTTGAGCCCCGCGTCGTGCAGCGTGCGATACGCGGCGTACGCAACGGCCGCATCCGTATTCGAAAGATCTGCGCCGGGCACGACCGCCGTTGCCGAGAGTCCCTTCACGTTCAACTCGGGCAACCGTTGATCGCGGGGGTCATCTGCGCCGACGGCGAGCACGTGCATCTGCGGATCGACCAGGGCGTGGCCGCCGACCGGTTCCTCACTCGAGCCGCCGGGCGGCAAATCCAGACGAGCAGCCGGTCGCCGCTCGACAACCGTGACGCTCACGCGATTGGGCCACGCGCGGTCGATACGCGCGGATCCTGTCCACGCCAAGCTTTCGATCCGCTTCTCGGCAGCTGCGGTGTCCAGAAGCCAGATATTCGTCCCCGTCGGGAGCGCTGCCGCCGCAAGGACGTCGTCGGCCGTTGAGCGCGAACATCCCGATACGTTGACGGTATCGAGGGCGAAACGTGGGTCTTGTGACGCTCGCACTCCGGCATACGCCGCACCGCACACCGCCCCGACGACGACCAGTGCGATGGCCCATCGCAGGACCGCAGCACGCGCGCCGCGCCGCGCGCGGACGGCGCTATGCTTTGCCACACGCGTCTCCTGAAGTCACCAGCGTCAGTGCCTCGGCCACACCCGCTCCACGTTTCGCGACCACATGCGTCGCCGCGGCTTTGGCGGCCTCGGTCGCGTTTGCGACGGCGAAGCTCTCGGCGGCCACCCTAAACATCGGTATGTCGTTGTCGGAGTCCCCGATCGCGACGCAATCTGCGAGATCGACGCCGAGAATCGAAGCGATGCGGACGAGCGCATGACCCTTGTCCGCTGCGGGATCGGTGACCTCGATATACTGCGGCAGACTCCGGAAGACGTTCGCTTGGTCTGCTAGCCGGCGTGCGAGTTCCGGTATGTCTGCTGCGACGAGATCCGGAGCGCCGATCGCGAGCAACTTCATCAAATCACCGTGCAACGGTGCGCCGGTGAGCAGCGTCCGTAGATCGGGCACCATCACCGGCTCAACTCGCGAAAGCCGGATATACTCCGCCGAAGCCGCGCTCATGCGGTCGAGGTAGAGCGCGTCGCCGAAATAGAGCTGTAGATGATAGTCCTTGCAGACAAGCGCATCGTATGCCGCGAGCGCAACGCTCGCGCTCAGTGGCTGGGCATGGAGCAACGCACCGCTGTCCACATCGTAGATGACGCCGCCCTGCAGTCCGGCGATGGGCCCGTGGAGTCCGAGCTCGACCGCGAACGGCTTTGACGCACTGAACAATCGGCCCGTCTCGAGCACGACGTGGACGCCCGCGGCGACTGCGCGCGCGATAGCAGTGCGGTCGACCTCGCTGATGATCAGGTCGCCGCCGATGAGCGTTCCGTCGAGATCGACGGCGATCAGTCGCGCCGTCACCGTTCGTCTGCCTGCCACACGTTGTCGCCGCCGAACAGCCCCGCCAGTTCCGCGCGCATCGCATCCGTGATGGCGACGGATTGCTTGAGCGGCCTCGTGTCGCCGTTCGCACCTGCATGCAAGACGATTTT
>DATBOZ010000179.1:0-31839 GCA_036561585.1 Candidatus Eremiobacteraceae bacterium
CATCGACGTGGAGTACGAGTCGCTGCCGCCCATCATGACGATCGACGCCGCGCTGCGCGACGACCTGCCGAAACTGCACGATAATCCGCGGCGCACGAACAACGTGCACAAAGAGGTGCACCTCGAATTCGGCGACATGGATGCGGGCTTCGCAGCCGCGGATCGGATCTTCGACGACGAGTTCTTCTTCGAGGGCAACACGCACGCACCGATGGAGCAGCATTCGGTCGTGGCGCACTACGGGCCGGACAAGAAACTGACGATCTGGGCCTCCACGCAGACGCCGCATTACTTGCACCGCATCGCGTCGCAAGTGCTGCAGATGCCTGCCGCGCACGTGCGGGTCATCGCACCGCCGGTGGGCGGCGGATTCGGCGGCAAGACGGAGCCGTTCTCACACGAACTCGTGGCGGCATTTCTCGCCCGCAAGACCGGACGGCCGGTGAAGATCACGCTGACGCGTGAGGAAGTTTTTTTCGCGCATCGCGGCCGGCATCCGGTGAAGATGAAGCTCCGCACCGGCGTCAAGGCCGACGGATCGATCACCGCATGTCACTTGCAGACGTGGCTTGACGGCGGCGCGTACGGCTCGTACGGCGTTGCCACCACCTATTACACCGGCGCGCTGACCACGGTCACGTATAAGATCCCGGCATATAAATTCGACGGCGTCCGTGTGTTCACCAACAAGCCGCCGTGCGGCCCGAAGCGCGGGCACGGCACGACGCAGCCGCGCTATGCGTTTGAATGTCATCTCGACAAGATCGCCGATGCCCTCGGGTTCGACGCCGCCGACTATCGTAAGCAGATCGCGGTCGATCCGTATTCGACCACCGTGAACGGTCTGCGCGTCACGTCCTGTGGGCTTCGCGAATGTCTCGATGCGGCGGCCGTGCGCACCGGCTATTCTGCGAAGCGTGGTTCGATGGCGCGCGGCAAGGGCATCGGCATCGCGGCGAGCTCGTACCTGTGCGGCGCCGGTCTTGCGATCTACTGGAATCCGATGCCGCATTCCGGTGCGATCGTCAAAGTGGATCGCGGCGGCGGGGTCACCGTCTTTTGCGGCTCGAGCGAGTGCGGGCAGGGCTCTGAGTCCATGCTTGCGGCGATCGTCGCGGAGACGTTGGGCGTCGACATCATGGACGTGCGCGTCTGCGCCGGAGACACCGATCTCACGCCGGTCGATCTCGGGTCCTATTCGAGCCGCGTGACGTTCATGGCCGGCAATGCGGCACGCGACGCCGCGGGTCGCGTTCGGAAGCAGATGGCCGATGTCGCCGCGGCGCATCTCAAGGTTCCTGAGGCGCGCATCGGCTTCGCGCGCCGGCGCGTCTTCGACGTGGAAAATCCCAATGTCGCGATGACGTTCCTCGAGGCCGCGCAAATGGCCGAAGCGAAATTCGGCACGCTCGCTGCGCCTGGATCGTATACGCCGCCGCATCTCGCCGCAGACTTCAAAGGTTCGGGTGTCGGTCCGTCGCCGGCGTACTCATACAGCGTGTGCGTGGCGGAAGTCGACGTCGATCTCGATACCGGTGAAGTGAAGATCGAGAAAATCACGCTTGCGCACGACGTCGGCCGGGCGATCAACCCTGATTCCGTCGAAGGCCAGATCGAGGGCGGTGTCTACATGGGCATCGGCGAGGCGCTCATGGAAGAGTCGGCGTTCCGCGGCATCGAGCACAAGATTCCAAACTTGCTCGATTACAAAACACTCACCATTTTGGATATGCCGCCGGTCGATTCGATCATCATCGAGACCGACGATCGCGAAGGGCCGTTCGGCGCGAAAGAGGCGGGTCAAGGGCCGCTCAATCCGGTGATTCCCGCCATCGCCAACGCGATCGCCGATGCGATCAAGGCGCGCGTGTATTCGACACCCATCACCGCCGATAAAGTGTTGCGCGCGCTGGATGCGAGCAGCGGCGGCGTGCTTCGGTTGCGGAAGGCGCCCGTCCGTGCGTGACCGCTTGCGTTCGCGCGGAGGCGTGTCCGGCGCGATCTTGCTGCTCGTGTGCGCGTGTCTGATCGGAGCTGCGCCGGCCGCCGATCAGAGCCCCGCGCCGGCATCCACGGCATCTGCGCCGGCTGCGGCGCCGACGAGCACGCCGACGCCGTTCCTCAAACGCAACGTCACCACATACGCCGGCTCGGGGGTTGAATCGCAGATCGACGGTCCACTGCTCACCGCAACGTTTGCAGCAGTGCACTTCATGGTGGCTGATCCGGATCGGAACAGCTTCTATGTCACCGACAAAAACGAAATCCGCGAGCTGACCAAGGCGGGAACGGTCGTGACCGTCGCCGGCGCATCTGCAGCAGGCAATGCTGACGGCACCGGCACGAGCGCGCGCTTCAACGATCCGGAAGGCATCGCATACGATCCCATCGACAAGGCGCTCTACATCTGCGATTACCGTAACTTTGAAATACGGCGCATGACCCCCGATGGCGTCGTGACGACGATCGCCGGGTCGCCGCTCGAAGGCCGACGTGATGGATCAGGCGCCGACGCCCAGTTCTCGCATCCGCAGGGCATCGCGTACGACGCGCGCGCCGACGCACTCGACGTGGCCGACACCACGAACAATGAGATTCGCCGCGTGACCGCTGCAGGCGTCGTCACGACGCTCGCCGGAGGCCGCGAAGGTTTCGCGGATGGTCTCGGGGCAAATGCTCGTTTCAGCGATCCAACGGGCATCGCGTACGACGCTGCCGACGGGTCAGCGTATGTCACCGATCCCGGCAACGAACGAATCCGGCACGTGGCGCCCGACGGCACGGTGACCACGTTGACGGGCGGCAGCAAGGCAAGTTTTTTTGGTCCCACGGCGATGTCTCGCTGGGGAGCGCCGGTCGGCATCGCATGGGATAACGTCGACGGCTCGTTGTACGTCGTCGACTTCGTGTTTAGCGTCGTGCGGCGCATTTCGACGGCGGGCGTCGTCTCGAACATCGCCGGCAATGGGTCGCGTGGGCGATACGACGGCGTGTTCGAGGGCGCTGAGTTCTCGTTTCCGGTCGGCATCGCCGTCGATCCCGCCACCGGTTCGTTGTACGTCGCGGACTTCGGCAACAATCTTATCCGCATGATCCAGTAGAGGCACGAACAACGCATGCTGCGCCTGCCGCCCTTTGAATATCAACCCGCTCGCTCGAGCGACGAAGCGGTCATGCTGCTTGCGCGCTACGGCGCGGACGCGCTGCCCGTTTCGGGCGGCACCGATCTCTATGCCAACATGAAGCAGCGGTTGTTCACGCCGAAGGTCTTGGTCGGTTTGCGGCCCATCGCGGATCTGCATTTCATCGCGTATAACGAAGTCACCGGGCTGACGCTCGGCGCGCTCGCAACGCTCACCAATATCGCAGAAAGCGACGTCGTTCGCAAGTACTACCCGGCGCTCGCGCACGCCGCATCCGTCATCTCCACGCCGCAATTGCGCAACGTGGGAACGATCGGCGGCAATATCTGCCTCGACACGCGCTGCAACTATTACAATCAAAATCTCGATTGGCGCAAAGCGCTCGACTTCTGCATGAAAAAAGACGGTGATGTCTGTCGCGTGGCGCCCGGGAGCCCGAAATGCGTCGCGATCAATTCCTCGGACACCGCGCCCGTGTTGCAGGCGTACGAGGCACGCGTCACCTTGACCGGCCCGTCCGGCACTCGCGAAGTAGAGATCGCCGAATTCTTCCTGAACGACGGGATGCGAGCGTGGGCCCGGCGCCCCGACGAGATCGTCGCGAAGATCACCGTGCCGCCGCCGCAAGCGGGTACTCGAAGCGCCTACCGCAAGCTGCGGCTGCGCAATTCGTTCGATTTTCCGATTCTGGGAGTTGCCGCGGTGGTGACGCTCGATCCGTCGGGGACGTGCCGCTCTGCGCGGCTCGTGCTCAATGCGGTCGCGCCGAAACCCATGGAAGTTCCTGAGGCCGCGCACGCTCTCGTCGGCAGCAAGCTCGATCCCGATGCGATCGCTGCCGCAGCGGATGCCGCGTTCTCCGTCGGCAGGCCGCTCGACAATGCGAGCGCGACGATCCCATATCGCAAACGCATGGTGCGCGTCTTCGCCCAGCGCGTCCTGGAAGAGATCGCCACCCAATCTCTGTAGTGCCGACCTCCAATGTGGGGCCGAGCTTCAGTGTGGGGCCCCACAGAGATAAATCATCGGCCGACCATATAGGTCGGCACTACAGAATCATCGGGGGCGGGCGGCGCCGACTCTGCGCAGTAATTCTTCGTCGCCGAGTTCGGCTGCCTCAGGTCCGAGTTTCGGCCGGAGCGACGCAGCGACTCGGTGCGCGAGCTGTTCGGCTACTGCCGGTTCGAGTTGCGAGCGCCGCTCCAGATAACGATGAACGACGGACATCTCATCGTTGGTGAGCGCGGCGGTGCCGCTAACACCCATCGCCGGTGCGGGATCGGCGTCGCCTTCGAGCCATCGGGACGGGTCGGATACTTCAAACGAGCTATCGCGCACGACGATCGTGCCGGCGGCCAAGTCGCCGAGGCGCTTGTTCGCGGCGGACATGATAGCACAGATCGCCGAAACGCCGTAGACGAACAGCGCGACTTCGATGATGCGGATCAGATTGCGGATGACGGATTCCGTAAATCCTATCGGGTAGCCGCCGTCTCTTACGACGCGAATGCCGATCGCCCGCTTGCCGGGAGTCTGGCCGTTCCACCACGCTTCGAAGCCGATGAAATAGCCGAAGAAGATGATGAAGAAGAGAACGATCTCGAAGGCGGTGATCACGGAGTCCGTCTGCGATTGCTTGAGGTGGAGCGACGTCAGGAAACGGTTGATGCCGGCCGAAGCGAAGCCGAATCCGATGATCAGGCCGAAAGCGACAACGACTTGGATGATCCAATCGATCGCGACGGCGAGAAAGCGGCTGCCGAGCCCCGCCAATTCATAGTGAAAGGCAATGCTTTCGGGCGTCCGGACCGTGACCGACCTCTCCATCGCCAGTCCTTTGCAGAAGGTGCGAGAGCGCGCCACCAGAAGCGGCGCGCATGACGCAACGTTCGTTCGTCGAGAAGCGCCGAAACGGGTGGGCGCGCCTCGAAGAATTGCTCGACGCATTACAGCGGCATGGATTGCGCCGCTTGGAGGCGGAGCAAGTCGCCGAACTCGGCCGCCTCTACCGCTGGGTGACCTCGGACCTCGCATACGCTGAAGGTCACCGGTTCGATCCGGCGTTGCGCGCCCACCTGAACAGGCTTACCGCGCGCGCCCACAGCCACGTCTATGGCGGTGGAATCGAACAGGGACGCGCTCGCGTCGTGCGGTTCTTCACCACCGTGTTCCCGTGCGAGGTGCGCGCGTCCGGCGGATACATACTCGCGTGCGCCGCGCTCTTCGCGTTGACCGCGGCGGTGGCCTACTGGCTGGTCACGGCCAAGCCGTCGAACGTCTATGCAATATTGCCAGCGGAATTGATCGCGCCGATCCACCAGAGCCTGCACGACAGCAATTTCGCATTCGACCGTGACTACGCGTCCACCATGTCGGCGGCGATCATCGCGAACAACATCAGGGTCGCGAGCATGTGTTTCGCCGGCGGCATGACGCTCGGGATATTCACCGTCTATGAGCTTATCTTCACCGGATTCATGGTCGGCGGCCTTGGGGCGCTTTTCGCCAACGCCGGTTTCGGCCCCGACTACTTCGCGACGATCGCGCCGCACGGCGTTATCGAGCTGACCTCGATCGTCATCGCGAGCGCCGCGGGACTTCTGCTCGCAGCAGGCGTCCTCGCGCCCGGACGATTGCGGCGCATCGACGCGCTCAAGCGCAACGCGCAGCGCGCGGGCTTGCTCATCTTGGGCGTGAGCTCGATGCTCGTCGTTGCCGGCATCATCGAGGGATTCTACTCGCCGCAACGATTTCCGCCGGTCGCCCGGCTTGCGATGGGCGCCGTGACCGGCGTTGCGATGGCATGGTATTTCACCTTTGCCGGCCGACGACGCTCGCCGGCGATCGCGAGTACCTTGCAGTGAACGCGTGACGAATATTACGCTTCAGAGCAGGTTGCGGGCCTTCACGTCGATATACGCGTTGATGAGCGCCACCGTGGTTTTGGCAGCCGGCACGTCGATGACCGCGACGCCGCGCTGCGCGAGGATCGCGGCGGCCTTGCGGCGCTCGGCCAAGAGCGTCGCAGCAACTCCGGCACGATAGGCCTCGTCGACGCTCGCCGGTGCGCCGGCCAACGCCTGCTCGATCGCTTCATCGTTCAACAGCACGCAGATCACTAGGTGGCGGGGCGTCAAGACGGCGACGTTCGCGAGCACCGTCGCCGACGCGACCGGATCGAACATGTCGGTGAAGAAGATGATCAAACTGCGCTTTGGCTGTCGGATGCGCAGATAGGAAAACGCGCCCGCATAGTCCGATTCCTCGAATCGCGGTTGGAGGTCGAAGACGCTTCGCGTCAACGACGCCGCATGGCGCACGCCCGAGCGCGGGCCGATATGTTCGAGGACGTTTCCTGCGAACGCCAAGAGACCAACTTTGTCGTCGGCGAGTCCGGCGATCGATGCGACCGAAAGCGCTGCGGTCACTGCATAGTCGAATTTGCGCTGCGTGCCGATCCGCGGCATCATCAGGCGGCCGGCGTCGAGCACGAGCATGACGGTCTGACTGCGCTCGATGTCGTTCTGCGTGACGATGAGCTTCCCGCGCCGCGCAGTCGCCTTCCAGTTGATCGCGCGAAATTCGTCATCGGGTCCGAACTCCCGGAGGCTGTCGAACTCGCCGCCGGAACCGCGCAAGCGCAGGCGACGAAAACCCGCCTCGACCAGCCGGCCGCGTCGAGCGAGTTCGCCGTAGCGTTCCACCGCCGAGAGATCCGGAAAGACGCGCACCTCGGCCGGCGCAGCGACGATCCAACGCCTGCGCACAAGACCGATCGCGTTCTCGGCGGTTACGAAAAGATCGCCGAGCGCACCGAGCCCGCGTTCGCGCGGCATCACATGCAGCTCGAAGTTCGCGCGCCGTCCGGGGCCGATGGTCCCGCGCACGCCCTCTTCCGGAAGATCGAACAGATCGAGCGGCGTGTCGACGATTTCGAACGTCGCGGTGGTCCGGCTGCGATTCGCGATTTCATACCAGAACGATGTCGCGGCGCGCAACGCGATATGATCGAGCGGCAGCCGGACGACGGCGACGTCGCGTCTTCGCGGTCCCATCGCCGCGTCGGCGAAGACGAGTCCGGCCAACGCGATCGTCGCGGCTGACCCTACGTAGACGAGCGCAGGGACGAATGAACCGGCGGCGATGAGTATCGCGATAGCGACCAGCGCGATGACAAAGCGCGGCGTCACCCAAGGAAATGCAGGGGAGAAGCGGTGTTTGCGTGCCGGATTGGGCGATCCGCGCGCGCGCGTCGAGATCGGTCCGGCGTCGCTCCGAGCGATCACGTTGTGGGAGCGGCCGGCTCGGGCGCGACGTCTTTCGGCACCGGAACCGCTTGCAGCACGCGCGCGACCACGTCCTCCGCGCCGACGCCTTCGACTTCGGCCTCGGGCCGCACGAGGAGACGGTGTGCGAGAACGACGACCGCGGCTTCCTTGACGTCGTCGGGTGTGGCGAACGAACGTCCGTCGATCGCGGCAGCAGCCTGCGACGCGAGCAACAGGTGGAGACCCGCGCGCGGGCTCGCGCCGAGGCTGACGTCGGCCGCGGCGCGCGTGGCAGCGACGATATCGTAGACGTACGAACGCAATCCCGGCGAGGCGTGGATGGCGCGCACAGCTTCGCGCGCGTCCAAAACTTCCGCGGGCTGTACGGTCTGCGATAGCCCGGCCTGCTCTAAGTAGCGCGCATCGAAGCCGGCGGCCGCGCGCGCGAGCAGTTCCAACTCCTCGTCTCTCGCCGGGTATCCGGTCGTGGATTTGACCATGAAGCGGTCAAGCTGTGCTTCGGGCAGCGGATAGGTGCCTTCGTACTCGACCGGATTTTGCGTGGCGCATACCATGAAGAGCGGCGGCAACATCTCCGCGACGCCGTCGATGGTGACTTGTCGTTCTTCCATGGCCTCGAGCAGCGCCGATTGCGTCTTCGGCGGCGTCCGGTTGATTTCGTCGGCGAGCAAGAGATTGGTGAAGATCGGCCCGCGCCTCGTCGTGAATTCACCGCTTTGCGGATTGAACACGGTGGTGCCCACGACGTCGGCAGGCATGAGATCCGGGGTGAATTGGATGCGCCGGAAATCTGCGCCGAGCAAGATCGCCAGTGCGCGCACGAGCAGCGTCTTCGCGGTTCCCGGCACGCCCTCGATGAGCACGTGACCGCCGGCGAGCAGCGCCACCAAGAGTGCGAAGACGGATCGGTCCTGGCCGACGACGACCTTATGCAGACCGCTTTGCAGGCGATCTGCGACGTCCGAAGCCGATGCGGGCATGAGGTGCGTATTCCTTTCGCAGCATGGCGGCGATGCGTGCGGCCGCAAGCAAATCCGCCTCTTTGGGATATTCGTACGATCGTAATCGGTTCAACTCGAGCAACGTATCCGCCGCTTCATCGCCGCCGGAACGTCCTCGCAGGCGCTCGGCGAGCAAGGCGACCGGCGCGTTGTCGTTGAGCCCCAGCGATTCGGCGAGTCCGCGGATCGCCGCGTCTGCCACATCGCGTAGCGCTTTGCGCGCCGCGCCGCCGCGCGCGAGCAACGCGGCCATCGACGTGAGATACTCCGCCGACGTGCGCTCGTCGTCGTTCGGCTGCGCGACGACAGGTCCGAAACGGAAGAACGTGGACACGAGCAACGCGAGCACGGCGAGACAGACGATCACGAGCGCTGCGCGCGCTGGGTCCGGCAGCACGGACCATATCGTGTCGCCCACTCGATGACCGTGCGAAAACTCCTCGAACGCGACGGTGCCGCGCGGGCCCGCGCTCGTCGCGAGGAGATCGTAGGCAAGTCTCGCGTTGTCCGCATGCGCGAGATTGCGGTTTTGGAAAAGCGTCGGATCGGTGACGATGATGACCGTGCCGGCGCCGAGCCTGTAGGTGGCGACGACCATACCGAAACGATCCGCGAGCAGCGGCGTCTGACGTTGGCTGCGCGAAAATGGGATTCGATTCACCGACGTCCCCGCGACGGAATGCACGCCGGCGGTCAGCGCCGTCGGAATGACCGGCCGCGCTTGATCGCCGCCCTTGCCGGCACTGTCGATTTCGGCCATCTTCAACGACGAATCCAGCCCGTGGTCGCTGCCCACGAGGATCAGCGTGCCGCCGCCTTTCGTCCATGCGCTGATCGCCTCGAGATCGGCCGCATCGAAACCATTCACGCCCCGATACATAGGATCGGATTCGACGTCGCTGACGACGAGGACGTCGATCGACTTGTCGAGATATGCGGCGTGGCGTTCGAATCGCTCCGCGCGCAGCCCGGCGCGCTGCAACACCTCATAGAGCCCTTGATAGCCGCCGGGTGCGGGATCGTATGCCGACTGCGTGTCGACCTTCGGCGCCGCTGACTGCTGCTGCTGTGCTTGCATGTACGCCAGCGCGATATAGCCCGCTACCACGACGAGCGCGGCGATCGCCTCAACGATCGGGAATGGATTGCGCTTGACCTGAGACTTCACGGCCGCTCGGCTGCGGTGACGGACAGCGACAGGTACGCGGCGTCCGCCGCACGCCAGTCGCTTTCACCGGCCGGCTCTTGTGCGTACGCCACATAGGTGAACGCGCGCGCGAGCGTCTCAAAACTCGGAGCGGCGGATGCGACGCTTCGCCGGACCGCGCGGCGATATTCGCCCGCCGTCCGCGCTGAATCGTACGGCACGCGGCCGGAGCGGTCGAGCGCGAGAAGCGCAGCCTGGAAGAGCAGCGCGGTCGCCGTACTGAAAGCTCCGCTTCGCGCGGCCGCACGGGCGGCATCGTAGGTCTCGTCGGCGCTTGCATGCGCGATGAGTGGCATACCGGCGGGACTCGATCCGGACTCGCGAGTACGGCGCAAGGCGAATAACATCGCGATGCGATAGACGAGATATGCAAGCGCAAGCGCGGCGACCGTGATCAAGATAATCGCAGCGATATTGCCGAATGCCGGCGTGGCCGCCGCAGCGCCGATCGCGCGGTACATGACTTTCGCCCACCATTCGGCGATTGCTTGAAGCACGCGGCCAAGCCACGACTGCTCCCGTTTCTTCGGAGGCGCAGCGCTCACGTTTGTGCGGAACGCGGGCTCGGCAAGCACCCCTCCCACATCCGCGCTGAGATTCGCCGGCGGCGTGGTGGAGCGGCGATCGACGAGTTGTGCGCCGACGCGCAATGACGCGGCCAGCGCGCGCAGGTCCGCTGTTCGGGTGGACGCTTTTTTCTCTTTGCGCGCGTCGGCGAGACCGGCCCGGAGCCACGCTCCTAGGGTCGGCGAAAGGTCCGGCGCGACGTTGCCGGTTGGAACTCTCCGGAGCGCAGCGGCGTGGTCTAACGCCGCCGCGGCCGTGCGCATCGTCGACGCATCGGCTCGTCCGATGCCCGACTGCGGGTCAACCGCCGGCGCCGCAGCGGCAGACGCCTTGTCAACAACAGTGAAAAATAGACACGCTAGTGCGAGCGTGCAAGCGATGCGGCCGTGCTTCATGCGGTCGGCGTCGGCAGTGGCGGCTCGCTTCTCGATAGCATCTGGGTGAGATGATCGAGGTCGAATCCTTCGCGACGGATGCGGATGTCGTAGTAGTACATCGCGACGATCGCGAAGCTCAGCGGCGTGATCACCGCAGAGGCCAGTCCGCTGAAGCCTGAGAGCGCGAGCGGCGCGGAGTCGGTGGGCAGCTTCAGCCAAAGGAAGAGCGCGGCGATCGCAGCGCCCACGATGATCTCAAACACCAACACGATCCCGAGCATCGCAGCCGCGACGCCGGCGGAACGCCAGTACGTGCCTCGGCCGAAAACGCGGGAAAAGCCGGATCCGAATGCTTTGACCGGATCGACATGCTCGAGGGTGATCGCCGCGAACGACAGCGCCCATGCGAGGTAGACCTGCAGCGATGAGATGATCAGCCACAAGAAAGCGGGGATGAAGAACACCGCGAAGATGACGCCGGCGACCGCCGGCGCCTTCGGCAAAATTGCCGCTCCGGCAAAGGCGAAGACGAGGAAGATGATGATCAGGGCGATATAGGCGATGATAATGCCGACGACGAGCGCGACGATCCACAACACCGCGAGCAGCAGGACGTGTTGCCAGCGTGCGAACGCATCACGGTAGCAGTCGACGAACCGGACGGGCTGTCCGAGGTACGAGCGCGAGATCCCCGCGATGATCGCCGAGTTCGCGAACGGCAACGCAAAGGTGGCGAGCAGCATCGTGAGGCCCAGATACGGCAAGCTCGTCGTATAGTAGCTCATCAACTGGTTGAAGTCGGGAGGCGGTGGGGGCGCATTCGGATTCTTGATCGTCGAGTCGATCATCTTCAGATCGAGACCGAGCAAGTCGCGCTGACCGAGATAGTTCAAGACGAGCATCGGAACGAGCACGACGATCAGCGCTGCGGTCAGCACGAGAGCGTTGCGAAAATAGACGGTGAACGCGCGGTCAAGCATTTCGCCGATAGTCATCGGGCGAAGATTGACCGCGGCATGCTCGCTGATCATCGAGCTTGGCTGTTCTCTTGCGCCGCGAGCGGGTCCTGGATGAGGTCGACCCGGTTACGTGCGTCGAGATAAAAGACGACCGCAAGCGCCATGCCGATCAACAACGCGAGCAGCGAAATAGCATCGCTAATAACAAACGAAATCAACGGCACGTGCGTGACGTCCAACAAGAATCCGCACACGGCCAATCTGATGAATTCTTGGACGAGCACCAGCGCGAGAAGCGCGGCGCCAAACGCAAGACTTCGCGCGCGCAGACCGCGTACCATCGTCATGGCCCAAGCTTCGCGCCATGCCAGAAAAGGTCGAATCGCGTTCAGCGCCGCTCCTGTCGTCGTGCAATAGGTCAACGGAATGATCCACACCATGGCAGCGGCGAAAAAGAAAAACATCATCGCGGTGATGCCGGCGACAGGCACGGTGTTTGCTGGCCCTCCCGCGACCGCGACGATGAAGAGCCATACGAACCAGAAAATAAATAGGGCGATGACAACTGCGAGAATGGCGACCAAATACGTGGCCAACGCCAGCATGGTTGCGCCGATGACTGGTCCTAGCCGCCCTATCGCCGACCGATATACTGCTCCGAGCTTCGGTGTGTCGCCGCGTAAGAATTCTTGCGATGCGATCGAAGCCGCCGCGACCGCTAATGACAATGGGAAGAGCGCTACTAGGGTCCAGAGCAGAGTCCACCAATTGAATGGATGCGCGTGCGGATCACGGGTAAGGGTGAGGAAACTTGCGAGTAACCTTGGGTCCGCGACGATTTTTCCGTAGGCGCCGTAGGAGCGGCTCAGCGCGGCTCGGTCGAGCCAGTCGGCGATCGCGCGAATGGGCACATCCACGAGACCGACGATCGCCGCGAGCGGCAACAGATTTGCAATCGTTATATGGATCGCGCGATCGAAGATCTCGCCGATGGAGAGTTGCCGCGTTCCGTAAGCGGAATGCATCGTGCGGCTTTCGGTATGCCGGGAGGTCGGCCCCGCACGTCTGTGCGAACTGCGTCGTATGCATCAACCGGGCAAAGTCGTGGTCACGCGCGGCGGGATCGAAGAGAGCGCGCACGCGGTGCGATTCGCAGCGGCGGACGCCGACGGCGCGACGATAGCAGCCGGTGGCGATATCGAACAACTGTCCTTCCTGCGGTCGTCCGCAAAGCCGCTGATCTGCTCCGTCGTCGTCGGCTCGGGAGCCGCCGATCACTATGGATTCACCGAAGCGGAGATCGCTTTAGTCGCCGGATCCCACAGCGGTGAGCCATTCCACGTTGCCGCCGCGCGCAGCATGCTCGCAAAGGCCGGCTTGACCGAAGATGATCTCCGGTGTGGGCCCCACGCGCCGTACAACGCACAAGCCGCACTCGATTTGGCGGCTGCAGGAATCGAACCCGGCCGGATCCACAACAACTGCTCGGGCAAACATGCGGGTATTCTCGCGTTGGCCATGCACATGGGAGCGGGGCCCGCAGGCTACCTCGAAGCGAGCCATCCTGCTCAGTCCGCCATCCTCGACGGATGTGCGGAAATGCTCGGCGTGCCCAGGTCGTCGTTTGCCGTCGGCGTGGACGGATGCGGCATTCCGGCCATTGCCACGCCGCTCTCGGTCGCTGCGCGCTTCTTCGCCAAGTTCGCCGCCCCGCAACGGTTCACGTCAAAATGGCGCGACGCGCTCGTCCGCGTGCGCGACGCGATGATGGCGCGTCCGGAGATGGTGGCCGGCACTGGTGAGTTCGACACCGATCTCATGCGCGCGGCCCGACGCGACATCGTCGCCAAAGGCGGCGCGGAAGGTTATCACGCGAGCGCAGCGCTGCAACGAGGACTCGGATTGTGTGTCAAGGTTGTCGACGGTAATTCGCGCGCGGTTTCGCCGTTCGTCGTCGAGCGATTGCTAGCCCTCGACGCGATCACCGCACAACAAGCCGACGCCCTTTCGGAGCACCGGCGCAAAATCGTGAAAAACCGCGCGGGCACCATAACCGGTGAGATATTCGCATTGTAGTGCCGACCTTTATGGTCGCCCGGCCCTTTTTCAATGTAGTGCCGACCTTTATGGTCGGCCGGCGAAGAAATTGGCCGACCATAAAGGTCGCCACTACTACATTGCGATCGAAGCCTCAGCCGTCGGTGTAGACGAGCTCGCCGCCGACGAAGGTGTGCGAGACGTGATTGCGGCGATCCCACACCGTGAAGTCGGCGCGCAGACCTTCGCGCAACATGCCGATCTCGTCGTCCAGTCCCATCGCCCGAGCGGGCGCCCACGTCGCGCACACCACTGCTTCTTGGAGCGGCAAACCGGTCGCGGCCATGAGATTGCGCACTCCCTTGTCCGGCGTGAGCAAGCTGCCGGCGATCACGCCTTCGCGCGTGCGCGCCACGCCGCCGACGGCGCTCACGGCGTCGGTGAGCGGCATCGCATCGGTGGTGATCACGAGATTGATGCCTTTGAGCCGGTAGAGCAACGCGAGATGTTCCGGCGAGACGTGCACGCCGTCCGCGATCACCTCGCAAAACGCGGTCGGGTCAAGCAAATACGCGGTGAGGATGGATGACGTGCGGTGATGGATGGGCGGCATCGCATTGAACGTGTGCGTGAGGATCGTATAGCCGTGCTCGATCGCAGCGTTGCCGATCGCATACGTGGCCGCGGTGTGGCCCGCCGCGAGCACGACGCCGCGTCGCCGCAACTCGTCGGCCGCACGCCCGGCACCGTTCAATTCCGGTGCCATCGTGACGCGGCAACGGCCCGTCGTCCAGGTATCGAGCAGCGCTTCAACGCGCGCCGGTGACGGCTCGAGCAAGAACTCCTCAGGGTGGACGCGACGGAATTCCGGATTCAAAAATGGCCCCTCGAAATGCAACCCGAGCGGCCGGGCACCGGCAGTGGGGAGACACGAACGCTGCGAGATCTGCCGCGCAGCGTGGAGCATCTGATCCCATGGGCTGGTCATGATCGACGGCAAGAACGCCGTCACGCCATGAGTGGGCGCGTCTGCGCAAAGCGCCTCGAGCGCATCAAGCGGATCGCGGTTGAACCACGAACGGCCCACGCCGTTGACGTGCAAGTCGATGAGCCCCGGCGTCACCGTGCTCCCGATCGGCAGTTCGAGGTCGAGCAGGTGCGGGCCATCGTCGATCGAGGATATCCGCCCGCGATCAACGCGGATGCAACCTTGGCGCGCCGTCCCATCGCCCGCGGCGATGAGTGCGGGACCGATCGTGCACGACTTCATCTTGCCTATGCTCCGATGAGCGCGAGCAGTTCGGCTGTCTTGCGCTCGAGCAGTTCCGGCGTGTCGGCTTCGACATTCAGGCGCAGTAGCGGTTCGGTGTTGGACGGCCGCACGTTGCACCACCACTGGGCATATTGGATCGTTACGCCGTCGAGATGGTCGATCTCATCCGCATCTTTGTAACGCTGTTCGAGTTGCGCGAGCTTGGCGGGGATAGCGTCGACGCGGCTATTGATCTCACCGGAGCGGACGCGCGAGTCGATCGGCTTGAGCAGTTCGCTGACCGTCTTGCCCTCTCGCGAGAGCAACTCGAGCACGACGAGCAGCGCGATCAGGCCGGAGTCTGCGAAGTAATGATCGCGGAAATAGAAATGGCCTGAATGCTCGCCGCCGAAAATCGCGTCTTGCTCGCGCATGACGGCCTTGATGATCGAATGACCGACGCGCGTCCGGATCGGCCGGCCGCCCTTTGCGGTGATGATCTCGGGCACGCTGCGAGAGCAGATGAGATTGTAGAGGATGGCTGCGCCCGGGTGCTTTCGCAGAAGCATCTCGGCGACGAGCGCGGTGACCATATCGCCGCCGACCAGCGCGCCGTGCTCGTCCGTGATGAAGACGCGGTCGGCGTCGCCGTCGAACGCCGCCCCGAGGTCCGCGCCATGCTTGCGCACTGCCGCTTGCACGTCGCGCATGTTCTCCGGCTCTATCGGACTCGCCGGATGATTTGGAAACGTGCCGTCGAGATCGAAGTAGAGCGGCACGATCTGCACCGGCAGGTGCTTGAAAATCGCCGGCACGATGAGGCCGCCCATGCCGTTGCCGCAATCGATGACCAATTTCAACGGCTTGATCGCGCTGGGATCGATGAACGAAAGGCAGTGCTCCGCGAAATCCTGCAACGCATCGCGTGCTGTAACGCGGCCCGTGCGGGGCGCATCCTTGAAATCGCCAGCTGCCACCAAATCGCGGATGGCGTACACGCCCGTATCTGCAGATAAGGCAATCGCATCCTCGCGGCAGAGCTTGAATCCGTTGTATTCCTTCGGATTGTGCGAGGCGGTGATCATCGCGCCTGCCGGATAGCGATACTTGCCGACCGCGAAATACAGCTCATCGGTCGATGTCAGGCCGAGATCGACGACGTCTGCGCCCGCAGCCGTGACGCCCCGCGCGAACGCCGCGAACAAAGGCTCCGATGAGGCGCGCATGTCGCGGCCGACCGCGACCGTGCTGCAGCCGAGAAAGGCGACGAATGCTCGCCCGGTCAGTTCGGCCGCTTGCTCGTTCAATTCGGACGGATAGATGCCGCGAATATCGTAGCTCTTGAAGATGCCCGGATCGATCTTCGTCTGCATCGTCTATTTCATGCCCATGAGCAGCGCCGGCAAATAATATTTGACCCAGAAGATCGCCGCGATCACTCCCGCGAGCATGACCAATAATTGCCACAATTTGGGAGGCTTAACCATAAGGCGGAGAATGTTTTGTGTCCGGCTGGGTTGTGCCTTTTGAGAAGAGAATCCATGGCCGACCATAAAGGTCGGCACTACGTTGAATTAGGGCGAGCGATGCTCGCCCCAATACAAAAACCTACAAGTCGAGGGCGTAGAACAAGTCGCACCCACCGGGCTCGAGTAGCCCCGGAATTGGACGCCAGCCGGTCGACTCGTACAAGTGGACGGCCTCGTGGAAAAAAGAGCGGGTGTCGAGTTCAAGCCGATGCAGGCCGGCGGAGCGAGCGGCATCGACCGCGACGCCGAGAAGCGGACGCCCGACGCCGCGCCCTCGGAACGCCGCATCGACGAAAAATTTCGTGAGCAGCCCGGTGCCGTCGGGGCGCGGCGTGACGATCACGGAACCGACAACGCGGCCGTCCAATTCGGCGACGAACTCAAGCACGGGATCTTTGGGCTCGCCAAACGTCACCACGTCGCGGTCGTGCCCTTCCGGATCCCATTCGACGCCGTATGCCTCAAGCGTCTCGCGGATGATGCGGCGCACTTCGGGGCCATCGGAGAAGACCGCGCGCCGGAAAACCGGCGCCGTCATACGTCGATGCTTCCGGCGAGATATGGCGTGACGTGACCGGCGATCTTCACGCGGTCACCCGCTAGTTCGCACCACAGTTCGCCGCCGCGAGCAGAGACCTGACGTGCATGCAGAGCAGTTTTACCCAACTGCGCGGCCCAATATGGCGTGAGCGTGCAATGCGCGGAGCCTGTGACCGGATCTTCAGGAACGCCGACTCGCGGCGCGAAAAAGCGAGAGACGAAATCCACCTTCTCGCCCGGCGCGGTGACGATCACGCCGAACGTGTCGAGACGACGCATCGCTTCGAAGTCCGGTTTCAATGCGAGCACGTCACGCTCGTTGCCGAACACGGCCAGCAATGATTTCGCTTCGAGCGTTTCGAGTGGTGAGGCGCCGAGCGCCGCAACGAGTTCCGGCATCGGCGCGCGCGGCGTAGGAACGAGCGCGGGAAAATTCAGGATGAGTAGTTCAGCTTTGCGATCGACCCGCAACGGACCGCTCTTCGACCCAAACGTCACCGACTGCAGTCCGCGGCTGAGATACTCGAAGACGACGTGCGCCGATGCGAGCGTGGCGTGACCGCACAGATCGACCTCGTCCGTCGGAGTGAACCACCGGATATCGTATCCCTCGGACGTCGGGGCGAAGAACGCGGTCTCGGCCAGATTGTTCTCAGCCGCGATCGATTGCATCAGCCCGTCGTCGATCCACGACGGCAACGGACAGACGGCGGCGGGGTTACCCCCGAACGCATTCGCGGAGAATGCGTCGATGTGGTAGAGCGGTATTTGCATTTTCGATCACAGGTCGTGGTAGAGGTAGAACTCGTAAGGATGCGGGCGCACTTTGACTTCCTGGATCTCACGTAAGCGTTTGTAGTCGATCCAGTTGTCGATGATCTCTTTCGGGAACACGCCGCCCTCGAGCAGGAAGTCGTGATCTTTCTCGAGCGCGTTCAGCGACTCATCCAGACTGCCCGGCACCGATTTGATACTCTTCGCTTCTCGCGCGGGAAGATCGTAGATGTTTCTGTCGATCGGCCCGAAGCCGGCCTTTGTCGGATCGATCTTGCGCTTTATTCCGTCGAGGCCGGCCATCAACAGCGCCGAAAAAGCGATGTAAGGATTTGCCGTGCAGTCCGGAGGCCGAAATTCGATGCGTTTTGTGCGTTGGAATTTCGGGCCCTTGTAGAACACCGGAACGCGGATGGCCGCGGAACGATTGCCCTGTGAGAACGCGACGTTCACGGGCGCTTCGTAGTGCGGCACGAGGCGCTTGTACGAATTGGTGGTCGGAGCGCAAAACGCGAGCAACGCGTCGATGTGTTTGAGCAGGCCGCCGATGTAGTAGAGCGCGGTCTGCGAGAGTTCGGCGTAGCCCTTCTCATGATAGAACAGGTTCTTGCCGGCTTTCCACAAGCTCATGTGGACGTGCATGCCCGATCCGTTGTCACCGAAAAGAGGCTTCGGCATGAAGGTGACGGTCTTGCCGTATTTGCGGGCGACGTTGCGTGTGACGTACTTGTAGATCATCACGTTATCGGCTTGCGTCACGAGGTCGTTGTAGCGGATGTCGATCTCGGTCTGGCCTGCGGACGCCACTTCGTGATGGTGCATCTCGACCGGCACCCCCCACTCTTGGAGCGCCAACACCATCTCCGAGCGGATGTCCATATGCTTGTCGGACGGTGCGACCGGATAGTAGCCTTCTTTAGGCCTAAGTGCATAGCCGAGATTCGGCGTCTCCACCGAGCCGGAATTCCAATGCGCCTCTTCCGAGTCGATGGCATAGCCCATCATGTTCGGCTGGACGTCGAAGCTCAAGTGGTCGAAGATGAAGAATTCCAATTCCGGGCCGAAGTAAGCCACGTCGGCCGTGCCGGACTTCTTGAGGTGCGCTGCAGCTTTCTTGGCGATGCCGCGCGGGTCACGAGGATACATCGTTTGCGTGCGCGGGTCAAAGAGGTCGCACACGAACGAGACGGTTGGAACCGCGCAAAACGTATCGACCCGGGCCGTTGCCGGATCGGGCAGCATGATCATGTCGCTCTCTTGGATCTCTTGAAATCCGCGGATGCTCGATCCATCGAAGCCGATGCCGTATTGGAAGGCTTTCTCGTCGATTTCGGACACCGGCAGCGAAGTATGCTGCCACATACCCGGCATGTCGATGAACTTAAGATCGACGATTTTCGCGCCGTGCTTCTTGATGAACGCCAATGCCGTTTTGGCCGGCGATGTTGCTGCCACCGGATGGCCCCCTCTCGATGACCGTTGCATTGCGGGTGACCGACCCGCTTGTGCTCATTGTACGGCAGCGGCGCTGAGCGCCATTTAGCCGCCTGTCGTACGTTGCGCGGCGGCCGTTCGACAAATGGCGATGTGGATAAGTTGATTCTCCGTTTTGTACGAGGGCGAGCGATGCTTGCGCATCGGGCGAGCGATGCTCGCCCGACTACAGGAGGTCGGCACTGCAGCAGGGCCGAGGGAGCGAGGCGGCGGCACCGTGAACTCCCGTTGGCATGAGCACGGAAACGTCGAAGGCGTTGCGCGTCGACTTGACCATTGCGCTGTGCGCGTTGTTCGTCAGCTGTCTCGCCGCCGGCGCCGCCGTCTATCAAGGGCACTTGATCGCCAACCAACTGAGCGTGGCCGTCTGGCCGTACATCACCTTCCGTGAGACGTCGAGCAATACGTATATAGAGGTTGATGTACAAAACGTCGGCTCCGGTCCGGCGATCATCGGATCGGCGACGCTCTCCGTCGACGGCACGCCGCAGACGTCGCTTTCGGCGTCGCTGCGCGCGCTCGGGTTCGTGCCGAAGAACGGCTCGACGGTGACGCTGACGAACCTCGGTCCCGGATCGGTCATTCGCCCGGGCGATTCGGTGGCGCTCGTGCATGTCGATTCGAAACAGTTCGCGGCACTTGCCGGCAAGGTCGAGCAGCGTGCGCGCATCGAGGTCTGCTATTGCTCGATGCTCCAACAGTGTTGGCGCAAGGCGACCGGTGAGGATTATCCGATCAGCGTCAGGGCTTGCGATCGCTCGGGCACGACATCGATCAATACGTGATGGACGTTTTGTCGCGCCGATGTTTATCATCGGCTGGCCGACCGTAAAGGTCGGCACTACAAGATCAGGTCTGGCAGCCTCTGCAGTAGTATGTCCCATCGCCGCCTGCATGGACCGACGACACGCGATGGCCGCAGCGCGGGCACACCGCCTTGTTCCGGCTGTGGATCTTCATGAACGAGCGGTCTTGTTTGTGGAGCGGGTGTTTCTTTTCGGCGTACTGGCGCTTGACGGTCGCAACCGCGGTCGAGAGCACGCTGCGCGTCGCCTCGTACAAAGCGAGCCGCTCATTTTCCGAAAGCGTCGTCACGCGCCGCAGCGGTCGAAGATGGGCCGCGAAAAGTATCTCATCGGAATACGCATTGCCGATCCCCGCCACGAAGACTTGATTGCGAAGGACGTTCTTGATCTCACCGCGATGCCGTTTGAGCCGGGCGAGAAACACCTCAGGCGTGAGTGCCGGATCGAGCGCGTCCGGACCGAGGTCGGCAAACGAGGGCACATCGACGAGCGGAGACTCCGTGAGATAGATGCGCGCGCCCATCGTCGAGTCGACGAAACGGAAGTCGAGCGCGCGATCGAATTGCATGGTGAAGCATGTGTCGGGAATCGGGGGCGCGGCGCGCGAGGCAAGCGCGAAGCGCCCGCCGAGCATCGGGTTGATCACGAGACTCGGACCGTCATCCGCGAACTCGAACGATATGAACTTGCCGCGCCGCGCGATCGCGCGAATCGTACGGCCGGTCAGGTCGCGGACGAAGTCTTCGAGCGGATGCCGTATGATAAATGCGCGCTTGGGATTGAGGATGACCGCTTGGACGGTGCGGCCCGCCGCGTGGCGGGCCAGCGTCTCGACGACCAGTTCAAGTTCGGGCAATTCGGGCAAGCGATCGCTCGCGCTAATTGTGAGGCTGCATCTGGATGGTCACATCCGGATTAGCACCTTGCACGATCGTGACCGACTGGGTGCCCTGGAGGCCGGTTGCATTGGCGACGAAGAGCACCGGCCCGACCGGAACCTGTGGGAACGTCGCGTTGCCGTTAGCATCAGTTCCGAATGCCTTACCCGCGGCGGCGACGTTGGCGTTGGGCACCGGCGAGCCATCGCTAGCCCGGACGCAGTGCACGGTGACGGTCCCGAAGACCTGAACTCCGATACTATTGGGGTTGGTGCAGCCCGCCAGGCCAACGAGGCCCAGGGCGAGGAAGGCGGCGGAGAAAGCGGAGCGCATGGCATTTGACCTTTCAGTGCCCTGACGAGCGGAGCACTGTGATTCCCCTCACTGTCCCGCGCGCCCTGGGTCGGGGCCGTTTCAGCATTGCGTCCGCGTCGGCTGCGCGATATACTTTGGCCACAGGGGCCGCAACAAGGAGTGTCCGGTCATGAAGCCGCGTCAATTATTCGCATGCACTGCTCTTTTCGTCGTTCTCGGCGCCGGGTCGGCCGCGCGAGCGCTCGCAGACACCCAAAGCGCAGCGCCGGCAGCATCGCCGGCCCAAAAGTCGAGCCAGACGTCATCGGCCAGCGCGTCCGATCTGCTTTCACAGGCGCAGGCCGACATCGCCGCGGGGCACAACACCGCCGCGCGCGACGAACTTCGAAAAGCCGCCGCCATCGATCCGGGCAATCTCCAGATCCAAAAGATGCTCGGCGATGTGGAGTACCGTCTCGAGAACTTCCCGGCTGCCGAGGTCGCGTATCGCGCGGTGCTCGACAAAGAGCCCGACAACAAGGACGTGCACAACCGGCTCGGCGGTGTGTATGCGGCAGAAGACCGGTTCGACGACGCCCTCGCGGAGTTTCGCAAGAGCCTGCCATTGCGCGAAGGGTTTGCGAATCTCGTCCAGGTCTATCAGGATCAGGGCCGGCTCGGCGAGCTCGAGAGCGAATACACGATCGAGATGCAGCGTGAACCCCTGGAGCCGGGCACGCATTACAACCTCGGCATCGTGTACGACGCCGAACACAACTACTCCCAAGCGATCGAGCAATACACGACCGCGCTCGACCGGAATCCCCGCTTCACCGATGCGTTGAACGCCCTCGGCGTGGTGTATGCCGACGAAGGTCGGCATCAGGATGCCATCGCCCGGTATCAGCAGACGCTGACGCTCGATCCTCGATATTATCTAGCGCTCATGAACTGGGGCGTCGAGCTCATCAAGCTTGGCGACTATAACGGCGCGATCGTCAAGATCAACAGCGCGATCGACATCAATCCGCAATTCCCGTTGTCATATGAGAATCTCGGCGTGGCCTACGACTATCTCGGCGACTTCACACGTGCGGTCGAGCTGTATCAGCGCACGATCGTGCTCGATCCCGGCGATCGCAACGTCTACATCAATCTCGGCGCGATCTACTACAATCACGGATTGCTGAATCTCGCCGAAGCCGCGTTCATCAAAGGTCTGGCGACGGGCACCAAGAGCGCGACGCTGCACTTCGGGCTCGGCGATGTGTACGAGCAGCAGAAGAAATACCAACTGGCGCTGGCGCAATTCAAGTCAGCACTTGCGATCACTCCGAACGATATCAGCACGCAGTCGAAAGTGATCGAAGTGCAGGCAGAGCTCTCGAGCCACTAGGGAGCGGCGACGGCGTCGATCTCCACGAGTGCCGCCGGACGCGGCAGCTCGGCGACGCCGACCGTGGTACGCGCCGGCTTGTGACCGTCGAAAAACTTTTTGTACACCGCGTTCATCGCGTCGAAGTGCGACATCTTCGTGAGGAAGACCGTCACTTTCACGATGTCGGTGACCCGGAGCCCAGCCGCTTCGACGATATTGCGTATGTTGGTGAGCGCGGCCAGTGTTTGCGCTTCGATTCCGTCTGGAAACGAGCCAGTCGCCGGATCTAGTCCGAGCTGACCCGCAGTGTACACGGTGCCGCCGGCCTCGGCGCCTTGAGAGTAGGCCGCCACGGGGTTCGGAGCGGCTTCGGTAGAAATCACTCGCATGCGCGCGAGTTCGCGTAGCTCTTGAGCCGCCCTCTCGGAGACTTTGATCCTTGGCCGACCTGACTCGCATCTACACAAAACCCGGTTGCCCCTACTGTGCGGCAGCCATGGACGACATGCGTTCGCGCGACGTCCCGTTCGAGCAGATCGACGTCAAGGGCGACCTCACGGCCCGAAAAGCCATGGAAAAGCTCTCCGGCGGGTTGCGTGTCCCGACCATCGTGCAGCCGGATGGCAGCGTGACGGTGGGATTCGACGGATACTGAACGGTTCACGATTGACCGGCGTGTCCGGTCTGCCGATAACCTGCATGTGACCACCAGCAGCGACGAACTCCATACGACGAGGCTTGAGGAAACTCGGGTCATCGAGCTTGGCATGCTGCGTGGCCGTTTCGTCGCGGCCGCCATCGCATCGCTGCTCATCCTCTTCCTCCCCTGGCCGGGCTCGGCGCTGCTCAGGCCGGTACCTGTGGTTCTCTGGTTCGTCTTCGGCGTGCTCGCATACCGCGCGACCATGACGGCGACCAGCATCGGCCGAATCCGGCTCGCCTCGCAGCTGCTCGTCAGCTACGACGTCGCGTCAGCGCTTGTCCTCATCTACCTTTATTGGTCCACGGTGCCTGCAGCATGGGCGGGCATGCTCACGATCATCGTCTACGCCGCGACGCGCGAACGCGAGATCGGCGCGGCGTTGACCGGCGTCATGGCGACGCTGATGCTCTTCACCGGCTATATCTTCCATCACACGGGGACGTTCGGCGACGTCGAAGCGTACAACCTCATCGCGTCGGTCGCGTACACGTGGATCACCGTTTTGATGACGACTATGCTCGTCCGCGCGACGATCGCGCGTACCGACATGCTCGTGGCAAAGCAGTCGACGCTTGAGACCGCGGTGGCGAGCGAGGGTGCCAAACGCGCCGACTACGAGGCGCAGGCCGACACGCTGCGGCGCGTCGTCGAACTTGCGGTGACGCTGTTGCGCGAACGCGAACTGAACGCGCTGCTCGATCGGGTGCTCGCCGTCACGCTGCGGACGTTTGGTTTTCACTGCGGCGCGATTCTCGTCGCGCAACGCGAGCGCGAGGCCTACGAATATCGCACGGTTTCGGGATATCCCGAACTGGTCGCGAAGCGGTTGTTGGGTCGTGAAGTGTCGTTCGCGCAAGTCGAGATCAAACTCGACCGCAGATTCTTGATCGCGCCGTCCGTATACTACGCGCCGATCGAGCGCCATACGTGGCACACCGATCCCGACCTCTGCTTCAATCCCGAAAAGGCGACGAGCCAACGCACGGCGCCCGGAGCTTGGCATGCGGCAGACACCATCGCCGTGGCGCTGACGTCGTCGTCGGGCGAGGTGATCGGCCTGCTGTGCCCGGATGAGCCGGAGGACGGGCTCGTGCCATCCGCGGCGACGATGCGCAATGTCGCGCTGTTCGCACGGCTCGCGGCGGCAGCCATTGAAAATGTGCACGTCTTCTCGCATGAGCAACATCGTGCGCTCGCGCTCGAACGCCGCTCGACCGATGCGGAAGCGCTTGCGGAGCAGCGCCGTCGTCAAGCGGATCGGCTCGCGCGCATTCTGGACGTCACAGCCGCGATCTTCAGCGAGCGCGACTTGGACACGATGCTGCGCCGCATCCTCACCGTCACGCTTGATACGTTCGGCTTCTCCGCAGGCTCGATCCACACGCTCGAAGCGGACCGCAACATGTTCGTGCGCCGCGCCGCGCTTGGGTATCCCGGTCAGGTGGTGGGCAAAGAGACTTCGGCCGACGATATGCGCCGCATGATGTCGGCGCGCGGCAAGTACCGCGACACATATTACTACGTGCCGATGGAGTTGAATGTCGGCGGCGGCATCACGCGCAACGAGGACTTAGTGGTGTTGCCGCGCATTCAGCCGGGCGACTGGCACGAGCTGGACCTGCTGCTCTTCCCCATCCTCAATTCGCGCGGCGAGATGATCGGCATCCTCTCACCCGACGATCCGAAAAACCACCTGGTGCCCGACGACGAAACCGTGCGCACGATCGAGGTGTTCGCGCAGCTCGCGGGGCTCGCGGTGGAGACGGCGCGCATGCGCGAATCCGTCCGCCAACCCACCGTCAATACGTAACGCGTTGTAGTGGGGTGAGCAACGCTCACCCATTTTTATGTGGGGCCGACCATAAAGGTCGGCACTACATTGGAACGCCTTACAGCGGTAGGTATGCGTTGTATTCCCATGGGTGGACTTGCAAGCGGTACGACTCCCATTCGGCGAGCTTCGCCTCGCGAAAGCGATGATACGAATGGTCGCCAAGCGCCGACTGCACCAACTGATCCGCATCGAGCGCAGCGATCGCTTCTTGCAACGACGCCGGCAATTGCTCGACGCCGAGCGCCGCCCGCTCCGCCTCCGGCAGCGCGGCGACATTTGCATCCACCGAGTCTCCCGGCACGGACTTGCGTCGAATGCCGTCGAGACCTGAGGCGACGATGCACGCGAGGGCAAGGTACGGGTTGCATGATGGATCCGGCGATCGCAGCTCCACGTGCGTGCCGCTCCCATGTTCCGACGGCACACGTACGAGTGCGCTCTTCGCGCGCAGCGACCACGAAGCGTAACACGGCGCATCGTACCCCGGCACGAGGCGTTTGTACGAATTGACGGTCGGATTCGTGATCGCCGTGAAACCGCGAGCGTGCGCCAACAACCCGCCCACGTAGGCAAGTCCGGTCTCGCTCAACTCAGGCGACATGGCGCTGCCGGCGTCCGCTTCGTGCGATGCGGTAAATGCGTTCACGCCGTCACGTGCGAGATATTGCGTGAAATGCAAGCCGCTGCCGTCTTGATGCGAGTGGGGTTTGGGCATGAACGTGGCATGCAGTCCGTGGCGAGCGGCAACCGTCTTCACGACAAATCGTGCGGTCGCGACGGAATCTGCCAAGGCCAGCGCATCGGTGAAGGCGAGATCGATCTCGTGCTGGCCCGGCGCGACTTCGTGATGGGTCGCTTCAACGCGGATACCCATTTCTTCGAGCGCGAGCGACACGTCGCGGCGCGCAAGGTCGCCGCGATCGATCGGACTCAAGTCGAAATACGACCCGCGATCGGCGGTCGCCGTGCTTGGTTGGCCGTCGGCTCCCTGCTCGAAGAGAAAGAACTCGATCTCTGCCGCGACGTGCACGGAGAAACCGTCAGCATGCGCCGCCTCGACGGTGCGTCGCAGTGTGCTGCGGGGGCAGCCCTCAAACGGCGTACCGTCGGGATTGACCACATCGCAGATCAGGCGCGCCTCAAGCGGAGCGCCTTCTACCGTCGGCAACACGGCGAACGTCCCCGGATCCGGCGCCAGATACATGTCGGCTTCTTCGAAGCGGACGAAACCCTCGATACATGACCCGTCGAAGACCACGTTTCCGTCCAGCGCGGCATCAAGTTCTTTGACGGGAATCGCGACGTTCTTCGTGATGCCGTGGATATCGCTGAATTGCAAGCGCACGAACCGGATCCCGAGATCTTTCGCGCGCTTGATGAGATCGCGTTTGCTCATGTCAGTCTTGCGTCCTCGCCGCGGTGCATTTGACGGATGGCCAGCGCCGCTCGCACGGAGAGCTGGTCTTTCGGCGTCTTGAGATCGATCTTCAAGATGTGTGCGATCTGATTGAGCCGGTAGAAGATGGTGTGCCGGTGCACGGAGAGCTTCTCGGCCGCCTCTTTGACATTCTCGCCGACCTCGAAGTAGAGACGCAACGTCTGCAGCAGGTCGGTGCGATGTTTGCGGTCGTACAGCGCCAGCGGTTCGAGGAGCGCATCGGCGAACGCGCCGAACGACTCGCGGCTCGCGCCGGCGTGCAGCAACGCGAACACGCCGAGGTCTTGATACATCGTGACCGTGCCGTGCCCGAACAACCGGCATCCAAGCGTCAGCGCTTGACGCGCCTGGTCGATAGAAACCGGCAACGCGAGCGGATCGGCGTGGTGGCCGCCGACGCCGCACGCGATCGATCGCACGACGCCTTGGCTCGTCAGCACGCGGACCGCGTGTTGCGCGGCTTGGCGAGCGCGCGCGACGTCGGCTTGATTCTTCACCGGGAAGAGCGCGACCGGCGCGCCGGCGCCGACCGGCGGCAGCACCGCTTCGGCGGAACCGAGTGCCTGCGCAAGCGCGTCGCGCGCGATCTGCGGCGCCACGCCTTCGACGTCGAACACCGCCGCGACGTACGAAGCGGCGAGGGGAATAGCCGCGGCCGCCGCTTCCTCGCGCAACGCCGCCGCATCCACAAAGCCGCCGCTAAGATAGCGTTCCCAAAATGCGCGCCGCGTCTGCGAGCGCCCGCTGCCGCGGCGCATGCATTCCACGCCGGCCGCTCCGGCCACGACGCGCAGCGCCGCCGACGCATGGCCCGGCATTTTTCCGCGCACGAACAACGTCACGTAACCGGCGCCGCCGCCGCTGTCCGGCGCCCCGCCGGGCATCGGTGCGCACAGAGCCGCAACCGCGTCGTCGATCTTCGCCCGGACGAGTCCGTCTGCGGAACCGGCCGCATCGTGATGCGACGCAAAGGTCGCAGGAACGGCGCCGACGCCGTCGCCCCACTGCGCGAGTGCGAGATGCCGCCACTGCTCGTCCTCGACGAGGACCGCGCCATGGACGGCATCGGCGAGCAGTTGGGCGAGCGCCTTCAATCCGCCGCCACCGGTGATGGTGCGTGCGGCGCGCTCGGCGAGTGCGGCGAGATCGTCGGCGGTCACGCGCTCAACCCCAGTGGAGCAGCGGCGCCGCAAGGACCACGAGCGTCGCGACGATTGTGATACCGGCGGTGGCCCACGCGATCACGTTCGCAAGCGGGCCGTTCACATATTTGCCCATCAACTGTTTGTCGTTGACCAAAAGCAGCATCGCGATCACGATGAAGGGTAGCAGCATGCCCGCGATCGCCTGCGAGTATTCGATGATGATGAAGAGCGGCACTTGCAGGACCAACACGCTCACCGCGCCTATGGCGACGATCGCGAAATAGAGCGTGTAGAAAGTCGGCGCTTCCCGAAACGTCTTCGCCACGCCGGCCTCAAAGCCGAGCGCCTCACAGACGGTGTAGGCAGTGGAAAGGGGTAGCACGGACGCCGCGAAGAGCGACGCGTTCAGCAGTCCGATCGCGAAGAGGATCTCGGCGAACGGCCCAGCGAGCGGCGCCAACGCCTGCGCGGCCTGCGACGCCTCGGTGATGTTGGTCTGGCCGTGGACGAACAGCGTCGCACCGCACGCGACGATGATGAAGAACGAGACGATGTCGGTGACGAGACATCCCGTGACCACATCGATCTGCGAATAGCGCAGCTCTTTCGGCTTGACGCCCTTCTCGACGACCGACGACTGGATATAGAACTGCATCCACGGCGTGATCGTCGTGCCGATCACCGCGAGCAACGTCAGCCAGTACGCGGCCGACGGCGTGAAATGCGGCACGACGGTGGCGAGCAGCACTTCGTGCCAGTCGGGCTTCGCCAAAAATCCCGAAACGATGTAGGTGAAGTACACAAGACAGGCCGCTAAGAAGACTTTCTCGACGGTCTTGTAGTCTGCGCGCAGTGCAAGCAACGCGACGAACAGCGCCGCGGCCGGCACTGCGACATAGCGCAGGAAGGGATGGAAGAGGTCGGCGCTTGCCGCCACGCCGGCGAATTCTGCCATGGTCGTCAAGAGATTCGTCATGACGAGCAGCGCGAGCACCAACAGCGTGATGCGAACGCCGAACTTCTCGCGGATGAGATCGGCGAGCCCTTTGCCCGTCACGACGCCCATGCGGACGCAGATCTCTTGCACGACGATCAAGCCGATCGTGATCGGGATGAGCGTCCAAAGCATGCCGTAGCCGAACTGGGCTCCCGCTTGGGAATAGGTGCCGATGCCTGCCGCATCGTTGTCGAGATTGCCCGTGATGAAGCCTGGGCCCACGATGGAGAAGAAGAGCAGGATCGAACGCCAGGTATTGATCCGTCTCGGCGCCGCCGGCTGTTTGACGATGTCCGTCGCTTCCACGCGCTACGATCCGATTCGTGACTTGGAACGAGAGCGACCCATCCGAGGCAGCATCTTGCGAAGCTTTTCAGGCAACACGACATCCATCGCATCGTCGACCGTCACGATGCCTTGCATCCGGCCATCATCGTCGACGACGGGCAAGGCGAGGAAATCGTAGCGCGCGATCGTGGAGGCGACCTCCTCGCGCGTGGTGCCGGTGTGGACGGTCACGACGTCGTCGGTCATGACATCGGCCACCGGGGATCCTGGTTCTGCAGTGACGAGATCGCGCAGCGTGACCACACCCAAGATGTGTTCGAGCGGATCCAGCACATAGAGATAGTAGACAAGCTCCGCATCTTCCGCAGCTTTTCGGATATGTGCGAATGCGTCGGCGACGGTGAGCCCTGGTGGCAGCCACAGATATTCCGTCGTCATCAGACCGCCGGCCGTCTCTTCGTCGTGCGAGAGCAGCTCGCGGACGTCTTTGGCCTCTTCGGGCTCCATGAGGCTGAGGATCTCTTGCTGGCGCTCGGGTTCGACTTCGCCGAGCAGATCGGCCGCGTCGTCCGGCTCCATGTTCTCGATGATGTCGGCGGCGCGGTCAGGTTTGATATCCTCGAGGATGGAGAGTTGCGTGTCGACGTCGAGCTGTTCGAAAGCCTCTGCGGCCGTCTCTTCATCGAGCGACCCCATGAGCGAAGCCTGGTCGGACGCGTTGAGATCCTCGATGATCGCGGCAAGATCCGCCGGGTGAATGCGCTGCATCTTATCTTGCGGCACACGCAGGCGGATCGCGTCGCCGGAAATGTCGCGGTGCAGCGGTTGCACCGTATCCCAGGAGATGAGCGCCTGTCTGATGCCGGGTCGCGACGCGCGCGCCAGCCAACGCTGCCCAAGGCCGCGCAATCCCATGCGTCGCAGCAATCCCGATAGCCCGATATCGGCGGCTATGACGCGAAGCGAATCGCCGGCCGGCGCGAGTTTGAGATCGTTGATCCGGACGACCTTGCGACCGTCAACATCGAGGATCTGCTTGTCGAGCAGGTCTTTGTTCAGCAGCATCTCGCCCGCCGGCCGGTCCGCGGGCGTGAAGTCGAGCGGCGGGGTTCGAAGCATCACTTCGCGTGGCCCGATAGAAGCGACCGCGCCGAACGGCGCATATCGCAGCGCGCCGTCGCTGCAACGGATGTAGAGCCGGGCGACGGCCGGAAAAGCCTCGTCGCTGCCGCCGATGGAAAGGTCTTCGACTTTACCGAGTTTGCGCGGTGCGCCGCCAGTGACGACGGAGACTGTTCGCCCGCACAGTTCGCTGACGAATTCCTCGCGGAGGTCCATGGCCGTCGCCTTCCATTCTTACTCGCCTCCACGCGGTCAGTTGTAGTAGGGTGAGCATCGCTTACCGAAATCGACTTACGACTCCCGGATTGAGCGTTCCAATATGTCCGTCGCACGATCGATCTGGTCACGGTCGACGACGAGCGCCGGCGTGAACCGGATGGCGGAGAATCCGCACGGCAGGACCATGAGGCCATGGCGGAAGCAGTTGTTGACCACGCGATCGCGCCGTTCCGTATCGTGTTCGCGCGTCGCGCGCGAGGTGACGAAATCGACGGCCAACATGAGACCCTTGCCGCGTACGTCGCCGATGGATTCGTGTCGCGTCTGCAGTTCCTGCAGCTTGCCGATGAAGTACGCGCCCATCTCGGCAGCGCGATCCACGAGGTGTTCCTGCTCCATCACGTCGAGCGTGGCTTTGGCCGCCGCAAGTGCTATGCCGTTGCCGCCAAATGTGTTGGAGTGCGCGCCCGGCGCGCCGAAATCGTACTCCGCGTCCATCACCTGCGCGCCCACCGCAACGCCTGAGCCGAGCGCCTTGGCCAAAGATGTGAAGTTGCCGGCGACGCCGTGATGCTCGATGGCGAGCATCTTGCCGGTCTTGCCGATGCCGGCTTGCACTTCGTCATCGACGTACGCGATGCCGTGGCGTTCGCACATGTCGCGCAGAATGCGGATGAAGTCGGACGGCGGCACGATATACCCGCCTTCACCTTGAATGGGTTCGACGAACATCGCGGCGACTTCATCGGGCGGGATGAGTTGTTTGAAATAGATCTCTTCGAGGATGTGCGCACACCAGACGTCGCACGCCGGGTACGTCATCTTGTACGGGCAACGATAGCACGACGCATATGGCACATGATGGACGTCCGCGATGTTCGGCGTGAAGCGCGCGCGTTGCGCGACTTTGCTCGCGGTCATGGAATTGGCGCCCATGGTGCGTCCGTGGAAAGCGCCCAGAAATGCGATGAGCCGTTTGCGCGTGGGTTTCGTCCAGCGCGCGGCTTTCAGCGCGGCTTCGTTCGCCTCCGTGCCGCTCGAGCATAGAAACACTTTCTTGCCGGTCACGCTCGGCACGAGTTTTGCGAGCTTTTCGGCGACGTCTGCTTGCAGCGGCGAATAGAAATCCGGGCTGTTGATGAACAGCCAGCGGTTGGCTTGCTCGGTGATTGCGGCGACGACCTTTGGGTGGCTGTGTCCGGTGGCGGCCACCATGCCGCTCGTGAAATCGAGGAAGACGTTGCCGTCCACGTCCTCGAGCATGAGCCCGCTGGCCTGCTTGACGACGATCGGCGCAGTCTTCGTGCCGGTGGTCATTGCGGCCGTCTCGCGCGCGACGACGCCGGCCCCCTGAGCACCGGGAAGCGAAAGGGTTTTTATCTCTGGTTTAGCACCGAGCATGACGCGCTCAGGCTTCCACAGTATAGATGAGGAATCTTGCCTTCGCATGCGAACCCGCGTCGGGCCATGGATCGACGATTGCAGGCAGCAGAACTTGTCGCGCGCGCGGCAGGTTCGCTGCTGCACGAAATGCTCGGCACGCATATGCAGGTGCGCGCGAAGGACGT